>VHBQ01000006.1 GCA_016871855.1 Gemmatimonadota bacterium | reverse complement strand
GCGCTGGCGCGGCGGGCACGCCGCCGGCGGCGAGGAATGCCTCGAGGTCGCGCTTGGTCACGCGGCCGGCGATGCCGGTGCCGGCGAGCGCCGCAATCTCGACGCCGTGCTCGGCGGCCATCCGCCGGACCAGCGGCGACGAGCGCGTGCGCACGCGCTCCTCGAGCGAATGCGGCACGGGCAACCGGTGTCCCGCGGACATCGCGGAAGGGGCCGCCGCCGGGGCGGATACGGCGGGACGGGCCGCGACGGGCTCGGCGGCGGGGGCTGGCGTCGGCACAGGCGGCGCGGCCACGGGCGCGGCGGGGGCGATCGACGCGCCCTTCTCCGTCTCGAGCCGCGCGACGACCGTTTGGACCGCGACCGTCGTGCCCTCGCCGACGAGGATCTCGGCGAGGACGCCGCTCGCCGGCGACGGGATCTCCGCATCCACCTTGTCGGTCGAGATCTCGAAGATCGGCTCGTCGCGCTTCACCTCGTCGCCGACTTTCTTCAGCCAGCGGGACAGGGTGCCTTCGGCGATCGACTCGCCCATCTGCGGCATCACGACATCCAAACGGGCCAAGGGGGCCTCCTCTACCGTTCCGGACGCTGCTTGGCGCGCAGCGTCCACATGACCAGCGCGGGGAGCGACGTCATGCCGATCGCCGCGCCCACCAGCATATGCTCCAGCCAATTGCAGGTCGGAACGCCGTCGCATCCCGGCGCCCGCGTGACAAACGCCACCACCTTCGACACCAGCACCGCAATCATGCCGCCCGAGAAGAAGCCGAGCGGCACCATGAAGCAGCCGACGGCGAGGGTGCGCGACCACGGCGCGCGCGTCGGTTCCGGCGCGCTCGGATCGTCCTGCATGCTACCGCCCCCGCCGACGGGCACGCGCCACCGCACCCCACCGCATCGCCTAGAACGCCGCGGTCATTGCGCGCCGCGCATCGGCCTGCCGATGCAGCTGCACGAAGAACTTCTTCACGTTGCGATCAAGGCGGCTCTCCCCCATCTGGTCGGTGGCGCCCTCGACAAACGTATAGTGGCCGCCCTCCATCTTCACGGAGAGGACCAGGGTGGCGGGCACCTCCGGGGTGCCGACGACGCCGAGATACGTGCGCGATCGGTTCGTCGTGTGCGTGAGCTTGAGCCCGATGGTCGGGAAGAACGCATCCGCCTCGGCGAGCACGGCGTCCGGATGAATGGTGGTGCGGGAAAAGTGCTTCATGAAGGTCTCAGGGCTTTTCGGTCTTAGACGGCGTCGCGGGCGAACCGAACTCCTCGCCCACGTACACCACTTGACGCCAATCGTCGTTGGATCGCTGCAGCTTCTGCGTGGAGTCCCGGCGGAACTGCATACCCAAGGCCCACTCGCCCGCCGCCGGGAACATGAGCGTGGCGTGATAGGTACCGACTTCCGGGCCATAACGGAAGCCGTCCCACTTGGTGACGCCGTCCGCGTTGGTGGCGAAGATGCGCCCCTGCCCGTCCACGATGGGCTCGCGGGTCTTCTTGTCGCGGATCACGATGGTGTAGTGGATAGGCTCCAACGACACCGGCGGCACGACGTCACTCCACGCCCGGATTTCGAAATCCTGCGTCCAGAGCCGGATGTCGGTGTTGGGGCGGTCTGGCGGCGAGCAGGCCGCCGCCGCGAGGGCCAGTCCGAGGAGCGCGAAGCGACGACGTGCGGTCATGGGTAGTATTCCAGCCCCAGGTGGGTGATCTGCTCCTCCCCCATGAGGTGGCGGAGCGTGTTCTTCAGCTTGGTCTGCTGAATGAAAAGATCATGCTCCGGCGAGAGGCCCGCAGCGGCCATCGGCGACTTGTAATAGAAGCTTAACCATTCCTGAATCCCCTTCATCCCCGCGCGAGAGGCCAGGTCGGAGAACAGGGCCAGATCGAGGACGATCGGCGCCGCCAGGATCGAGTCGCGGCAGAGGAAGTTGACCTTGATCTGCATCGGGTAGCCCATCCACCCGACGATGTCGATGTTGTCCCACCCTTCCTTGTTGTCGCCGCGCGGCGGGTAGTAGTTGATGCGCACGACGTGCGAGAAGCCCTCGTACAGGTCCGGGTAGGTCTCGGGCTGCAGGATGGTGTGCAGCACGCTGAGTTTCGACGCCTCCTTGGTCTTGAAGGAGGCCGGGTCGTCGAGCACCTCGCCGTCGCGGTTGCCCAGGATGTTCGTGGAGTACCACCCCTCGAGGCCGAGCATGCGCGCCTTGAGGGCCGGGGCGATGACCGTCTTCATCCAGGTCTGGCCGGTCTTGAAGTCCTTGCCCGAGATGGGGACGCCGTGGCGCAGCGCGAGTTCCTGCAGGGCCGGCGTGTCCACGGCGAGGTTCGGGGCGCCGTTGTTGTAGGGAACGCCCTCCATGATCGCCGCCCACGCGTAGAGCATCGACGGGGCGATGTCCGGGTGGTTCTCGTCCATCGCCCGCTCGAACGCGGCCAGCGTGGCGTGCACCGGCGAAGGCTCGATGTAGATCTCCGTCGAGCCGCACCAGACGACGACGAGGCGGTCGCAGCCGTTCGCCTGCTTGAAGTCGCGGAGATCCTGGCGCAGTTGCTCGGCGAGGTCGCGCTTCGTCTTGCCCTGCTTCACGTGCGTGCCGTGAATGCGCGTCACGTAGTGCTGGTCGAACACCGCCTTCATCGGCCGAATGGACGACAGGAACTCCCTGAGCGGCTCGAGATCGCGATCCTCGAGCACACCGGCGGTCTTCGCCGACGTGTAGGCGTCGTCGGGGATGGGATCCCACGCCCCGAAGACGATGTCCTCAAGCCCCGCCAGCGGGACGAACTCGCGAATGAGCGGCGTACGCTTGTCGGTGCGCTTGCCCAGGCGGATGGTCGCCATCTGGGTGAGCGAGCCGATGGGCTTGCTCCGGCCGCGGCGGATGCTCTCGACACCGGCGATGAACGTGGTGGCCACGGCGCCGAGGCCGGGCGTGAGGATGCCGAGCTTGCCCGTTGCCGGGCGAATGGTGGCAGGGGAAGTGGTCACGGCGTGTGGCTCGGAAAGCGAGTGGGAGAAGCCTCGGTGCCCGGATGCCCATCGACCACCGGCTCGGGCGCCGGCGGCGCATCCGGCGCCGCGCGGGCGGCGGGTGGGCGCGTGGCGGCATACACATGCAGGATACGCTGCAGGGCGGTGACGATGGCACTGGCCGCCAGCAGGGAGAAGGCGAGGCGCAGGACGAGGCCTTCGAGCGCCAGCCCAAAGAGGGCCTGCGGTGCGACGAGCAGCACCATCCGCTCGGCGCGCTCCATGAGCCCCACGCCCTTCATCGGAACTCCAAGCGTCTCGGCCCGCGACCGCGCGTAGGAGATCACGAATGTGGCGATCAGGCCAAGCAGGCCAACCGCGACCATGGGCATGGAGCGGTGCCAGGGATCGGCGGCAAAGAAGTAGATGAGCCCGCCGAAGAGGAAGCCATCGGCGATGCGATCAAGGGTGGAATCGTAGAACGCGCCGAAGGGGGTGCTTTGGTTGGTGCGTCGCGCGACGGCGCCGTCGGCATAGTCGAAGACGGTCGTGACCACGAGCATCCACGCGGCCGTGCGGATGTGACCGGTCGCGAAGAAGAGCCCGGCCGCGCACGTGAAGATGGTACCGACGGTGGTCAGTGCGTTGGGCGTCACCCGTCGGCGCACGAGGAACCCGATGAGGGGTTCCGCGCCACGGATGTAGCCGTTGATGATCGTCTCCCGAATCGACGCCATCGATCCCTGCGGTCGGTGGTGCGCCGGCGCGCGCAGCCAGCGCCTGCGCTGCGCGACAACGCGCGCTGATACACTGGGATCTTATGGCCCTGCCGCGCCGGGATCAACCGACCGCGGCATGCCGACCGCGCCGGCCGGCGATCGCGCCGCTACCGATATAAATGCAGCGTGCGCGCCTTTTTCTGGAACGCGACCAGGGTCGCGAGACTCGCGTCCACGATGGAATCCGGATCGGCGCCGCGCGACACGCGCAGCAACGCATCACCAAGCCCAGCGGCGCCAGCCGCGCCGCCGAGGCGCAGCGAGTCGCCGTGGACCTTCCAGACCGCCCAGGCCAAGTCCAAGGCGAGCCGGCCCGTCTGCACCCGCTCGCGGTCGACCACCTCCAGCCGAATGCCGGGGAGGCTGACGCCGTCGTACTTGCCGTCCGACGGCGCCCGGGGCGTGAAACGATCTTCGCTGAACCGCACCCCGGTGATGGGCCGGTCAGCCAGTTCGTCGATCACCCGCTTGGGGTTGAGCCACGGGGCGCCGACACGATTGAACGGCAGCGAGGTCCCCCGGCCGACGGACAGCGCGGTCCCCTCGAGCGGGAGCAGCGACGCGGCAAGGAGCAGGTCGTCCACGCTCCGCACCTCGGCCACGGGGGATGCCCAGGGCAGCTTGTGCTCGTTGCCCCAGAACTTGCCGCGGCGCACGCCGCGCGCCGGAATCACGTGGAGGTCGGCGCCGGCGTCGAGCGTGGGGGCGAGCAGCTTCAGCGCCTCACCGACCGACAGGCCATACCGGACCGGCAGGGCGATGTCGGACCCCGGCACCGGCGTCCACATTGGCCCGTCGTGCGTATCCCCCCCAAGCGTCGGCGGATGATCGAGCACGACGATGCGTGCCTTCGCCTGCGCGGCCTTTGCCACGATGCGCTGCAGCTTCGCCAGCGACGAACGGGCGGCGAAGCCTCCATCCGCGAGGTCGATGACCGCGCCGTTCACGCCGCGCCACGCGCCGTCCCGCAGGGCCGAGTCCGGGCTGACGACAGCCAGGAGATGCACGTTCATCCGGCGCACCCGCGCGTCCTCGCGCAGTTCCGCCGGGCTGGGCAGTCCGCCGCGCGGCCCGGGGTGCTCGGTGATCCAGAGCACGCCGCGTCCGGCGAGAAGGCGCAGGCTGTCCTCGACCAGCACGGTCATGCTCGCGCGGGCTTTCTCCGGACGCCCGCGGCTCGCATCTTCCCTTGGTGGCCCGCCCGACGCGCAGGCCGCCAGCAGCACCACTCCGACTTTCCACGCCCAGGTCCGATGCACGCTCGTCGTCTCGCCTCGTTGATGGTCTTGGCCGCGCTGGCCGCGGCCTCCTGCAGCCGCGTCCGCCCCGCCGCCTCGGTCGCTCCGGATATAACCCGCTCGGGAGCGCCGAAGTTCGCGCCGTCCCTCACCGCACCGCTGAACGATGCGGCGCGGACCTGGATCGAGCAAACCCTGGCGGGCATGACGCTGCGTGAAAAGGTCGGGCAGATGACGACCGGTTGGGTGCTCGGCGACTACACCTCGACGACCGATCCATCGTTTGTCGAGGTCGTGGAGTGGGTCGAGAAGGACGGCATCGGCGGCATCACGATGTCGCTGGGCACGCCCATTGAGGTCGCCGCGAAGGTGAACGACCTGCAGCGCCGCGCGCGGATCCCGATGCTCGTGCACTCGGATCTCGAGCCAAATCTCGGCAGGCTGGAGGGCGGGATCTTCGCCCCCTACGCATACGGCGCCGGCTCGGCGACCGTGATTCCCGCGAACATGGCGATCGGGGCCACCGGCGACACGGCGCTGGCCCGGCGTGCCGGCGAGATCATCGGCCGCGAGGCGATGGCGGTGGGAATCAACACCGTCTTCGCGCCAACAGTGGACGTCAACAACAACCCGGCAAACCCGGTCATCAACACCCGGTCGTTCGGCGAGGATCCGCAACTCGTCGCGCAGCTGTCGGCGGCCTTCGTGCGTGGCGTGCAACGCGCGGGGGCGGTGGCCACCGCGAAGCACTTTCCCGGCCACGGCGACACCGACACCGACTCGCACCTCGCGCTTCCCGTCGTGAAGAGCGACCGCGCGCGGCTGAACCAAGTGGAGCTCAAGCCGTTCCGCGCGGCCATCGACGCCGGCGTGATGGCGGTGATGTCGGCGCACATCGCGCTCCCGGCGATCGGGCAGGACAACACGCCGGCCACGCTGCGCGCCGACGTGCTTACCGGGCTGCTGCGTGACACGCTGGGCTTCAAGGGCGTGGCGTACACCGATGCGATGTCGATGGAGGGCATCGGCGCCGGCTTCACGGTCGAGAAGAGCTCGGTGGCGGCGGTGCTCGCCGGAGCGGACGTGCTGCTCAAGCCGACCGACGTCCGCCGCGCGATCAACGCGGTGGTGGCGGCGGTCGAGCGGGGCGAGATTCCCGCCGCGCGCATTGACGCCTCGGTGCGCCGCATCCTCGAGATGAAGCTGCGCGTGGGCGTCATCCAGCGGCCGTTCGTGTCGCTGGAAGCGCTGCGCGAGACCGTCGGCGCGGCCCCGCACCGCGCGCTTGCCGCGGAGATTGCCGAGAAGGCGGTGACGCTAGTGCGCGACCGGCGCGCGCTCGTGCCACTGGCCCGCGGCGTCCCCACGCTCGTCCTCACCTACGCCCCCGAGCAAGACATCGCCGCGGGTCGCGCCTTCACCGCGGCGCTGCGCGGCGCGTTGGGGGGCGGCACACGCGCCCAGCGCGTCGGCGCGCGCACGCCGCGCAGTGAGCTCGACTCGCTGGGACGCGGCGCCCAACGCGTGGTCTTCAGCACGCACGGCCGCACGATCGAAGGCGAGGGCAAGCTGGCCATCGCCGCGCAGGTGGCGCAGTGGCTCGACTCCGTGGCGACGGTAATGCCGGTGGTGATGGTGTCGCACGGCAACCCATACGTGATCCGGCAGTTCAAGAACGTCGGCACCTACGCGATGGCCTTCGGCACGGGCGCCACGATGGAGAGCGCCTCGGCGCTCGCCCTCGCCGGGCAGCGCGCGATCAGTGGACGCTCGCCCATCTCGCTCCCCGGCTTCTACTCGCGCGGCGACGGCATGCCGCGCCTCCTTCCCTTCCCCAAGGCGACGCTGCCCACCGTCATGAAGGACTCCCTGCAGCACCTGCTCGACCGCGCCGTGCGCGACTCGGCGTTCCCCGGCGCTGTGGCCATTGTCGGCCGCAAGGATGGCGTGATCGCGACCGTCAGCGCGGGCCGCCTCGACTGGAAGGACTCACCCGCGCCGGACGAGCGCACACTCTGGGACATGGCGTCGCTGACCAAGGTGACAACGACGACATCATCGATCATGCACCTGGTGGACGCCGGCAAGGTGGACATCAACGCGCCGGTGCAGCGCTACCTCCCCGACTGGCAGGGGGCGAACAAGGAGAAGGTGCTCGTGCGGCACCTGCTCACGCATTCGTCCGGCCTGCTGTCCTGGCGGCCGTTGTACAAGGAGACGACCAACGCCGCGCAGGCGATGCAGATCGTCTACCAGACGGCGCTCGACACCCTCCCCGGCGCTCGCATGCTGTACAGCGACCTCAACTTCATCCTGCTGGGGCAGATCGTGCAGCGCGTGGGCGGCGCGCCGTTGGACGTGTACGCGAAGACGAATATCTTCGGGCCGCTGAAGATGACCGACACGCAGTTCAACCCCGACAAGTCGCTGCTCGCGCGCATCGCGCCGACCGAGGTGGACCCGTGGCGCCAGCGGCACATCCGTGGCGAGGTGCACGACGAGAACGCCTTCGTGCTGGGCGGCGTCTCGGGGCATGCGGGGCTGTTCTCCACCGCGGCCGACGTCGCCCGGCTGTGCCGCGCGTATCTGAATGGCGGAACGCTCGACGGCGCGCGCATCTGGAGCCCGGCGACGATCGCGCTCTTCACGACGGCGCCCGAGCCGGCCTTCTCGCACCGGGCGCTGGGATGGGAGACGCCCAACGGGACCAACTCTGCCGGGCGGATGATGCAGCCGCCCGCGTTCGGGCACACGGGGTTCACGGGAACCAGCATTTGGATTGATCCGGCGCACGATCTGTTTGTCGTCCTGCTCTCGAACCGGGTGAACCCCACGCGGCAGAACAGCCGCATCGGCGCGGTTCGGCAGTCGGTGGCCGACCTGGCGGAGGCGGTGCTGGCGGCGGCGCGGTAAGTGGGGCCGCAGGCGTTGAACCCCCCTGCCTCCCCCACTAGATTTCCGGTACGCAAAATGGCGGTTCGCCGCCCCCCAACCCGGAGTTCCTGATGAGCACGATGAACACCCCCGAGATCGCGCTGACGATTTCCGCCAACGCCAGCGCCGAGGTCAAGAAGTTCATGGCCGCTGAGGGCGTGTCGCCCGACGTCGGCGGCCTGCGCGTGAGCGTGCAGCCCGGCGGCTGTTCCGGATTCAAGTACAGCCTCCTCATCGAGGACCAGGCTGCAGACGACGACACGGTCCTGCCGCAGGACGGCTACCGCGTCTTCGTGGATCCGTTCTCGATGCAGTACCTGAACGGCGTGCAGATTGACTACACGACGTCCATGCAGGGATCTGGCTTCACCTTCAAGAACCCGAACGCGACCGGCGGCTGCGGCTGCGGCAGTTCGTTCTCAGCATAACCAGAGAGTACCTCGCGATGACGTCTGGCACCCGCCACGACGCCGCAGATGCCCGACAGGCCCGCGACAACGCCCCGGTGGCGATGCGCGGGCCTTCGTCTGTCTCCGGCGCCCTCACCGCGCTCGAGCGCATTCCCACGGTCGTCCTCGACGACCATCTCGACATCGCCGTGCAGGTCGCCCGGCGCATCGCGAGCGTCATCCGCGCGCGCAACGCGGAAGGGCGCGACGCGGTGCTCGGCCTCGCGACCGGCTCGACGCCGATCGGGGTGTATCGCGAACTCATCCGGATGCACCGCGACGAGGGGTTGAGCTTTCGCCGGGTCGTCTCGTTCAACCTGGACGAGTACTACCCGATGCCGCCGGACAGCATCCACTCGTACCATCGCTTCATGTGGGAGAACCTGTTCGCCCACGTGGACGCCGACCGGAAGAAGGTGCACATCCCGGACGGCACGGTGCCGCGACCGAAGCTGGAGGCGTGGTGCGCGGGCTACGAGCGAGCCATACGCGACGCCGGCGGGATCGACATCCAGATCCTCGGCATCGGCAAGACCGGGCACATCGGTTTCAACGAACCGGGCTCGGGCGAGCAGAGCCGCACCCGGCTGGTGCACCTCGACGCGTTGACCCGCCGCGACGCGGCCGCCGACTTCTTCGGCGAAGACTTCGTGCCGCGCGAGGCGGTGACGATGGGCGTGGCGACGATCTTCGCGGCGCGCGAGATCGTCATCATCGCCACGGGGGAGCACAAGGCGCGGGTGGTGCAACGCGCGGTGGAAGGACCAGTGGACATCGAGGTCGCCGCCACGTTCCTCCAGCGGCATCCGGCCACAACGTTCTACGTGGACGCGGCGGCGGCGGGTGATCTCACGCGCGTCGCGACGCCCTGGCTGCTCGACCAGGTGGAGTGGACGCCGAGGCGCACCATCGAGGCCGTCACCTGGCTGTCGGCCAAGGTCGGACGCGCCATCCTCAAGCTCACGCAGCAGGACTACGCCGAGCACAAGCTGTCATCGCTGGTCGCGCGGCACGGGAGCCCCGGCGCGGTGAACGGCCTCGTGTTCAACGAGCTCGGCGCGAAGATCCGCGGCAAGAGCAAGCTGCCGCACGGCAAGCGCGTCGTCTGCTTCTCGCCGCACCCCGACGACGACGTGATCTCGATGGGCGGCATCCTGCGCAAGCTCACCGAGAACGGCAACGACATCATCGTCGCCTACATGACGAGCGGCAACATCGCCGTCTTCGACCATGACGTGCGGCGGCACGTGGACTTCCTGCTGCGCATGCAGCGCGACCACGGCGTCGGCGGCGCAGACGTGAAGGCGCTCGCGAAGAAGGTGACTGCCTTCCTGGCCCGAAAAAAGCCGGGTGATGTGGACATCCCCGAGGTGGCCGACATCAAGCGGCTCATCCGCGAGGCGGAGGCGATCAGCGGGCTTGAAACGGTTGGCCTGCCGGCGACAAGCGGCCGCTTCCTCAACCTGCCGTTCTACCAGACGGGCAAGGTGAAGAAGGACCCGATCGGCCCGGCTGACGTGAAGATCGTGAAGAAGCTCCTGCAGGAGACCGACCCGGATTACATCTTCGTCGCCGGTGACCTGTCCGATCCGCACGGCACGCACCGGATGTGCAAGGAGGCGATTGACGCGGCGGTCGCCGAGCTCTGGCCGAACCGGCCGCGCGGCCCGCACGCCCATCGCTCGACGGACGCGAAGGCGGCGCGATCGCCGGAAGTCTGGCTCTATCGCGGCGCCTGGCAGGAGTGGCCGGTGACGGAGGCCACCTGGCTGGTGCCGATGTCGCAGGAGGAGCTGCGCTTCAAGATCCAGGCCATCTTCAAGCACCAGAGCCAGAAGGACTCGATGCCCTTCCCCGGACAGGATGACCGCGAGTTCTGGCAGCGCGTGGAGCAGCGCAACAAGGACACCGCCGCGATCCTCGACCAGCTCGGCCTCGCCGAGTACTTCGCCATGGAGGCGTATGTTGTCGACTAGCCGTTCCACGCGGGCCGTCGCATGACGGCGAGCCGCTTCGGGTACATCGACCTCGCGGTGCTCGTGGTCTACCTCGCGGGCACCACCGCGCTGGGCGTCTGGCTCGGGCGCAAGCAGAAGACCAGCACGGACTACTTCGTCGCCGACCGCAGCATTCCGTGGTGGGCGGTGATGTTCTCCGTGGTCGCGTCGGAGACGAGCGCGCTGACGTTCATCTCCATTCCGGGCCTCGCCTACATCGGCGACCTGGGGTTCCTGCAGGTCGTCGCCGGTTACGTCCTCGGGCGCACCGTCGTGGCGTTCGTGCTCCTGCCGCGCTACTTCGAGGGGAACCTGGTCACCGCGTACACGCTGCTCGAGACGCGCTTCGGCGCGACGACGCGCCGCTTCACCAGCATCGTGTTCATGGTGACGCGCGCGCTGGCCGACGCGGTGCGCGTCTTCGCGACGGCCATCCCGATCGCGCTGATTATCGGCCCGGTGATGCCGCGCGAGTACCTGATGCCGACGGCCATTCTCGTGCTCGGCCTGCTCACCGTGCTCTACACCTACCGCGGCGGCATGCGCGCGGTGGTGTGGACTGAGCTCGTGCAGGCCGGCATCTACGTGGCCGGCGGCATCTCCGCGATCGTGCTGCTCGGCGCGAGCGCGCCCGACGGATGGACGGGCATCCTCCGGCACGTCGGCGAGGCCGGGAAGCTGGGGCTCGTGGACTTCTCCACCGGCCTCGACAAGCCGCACACCATTTTCGCCGGGCTCATCGGCGGTGCGTTCCTGTCGATGGCGTCGCACGGCGCCGACCAGCTGATCGTGCAGCGCCTGCTCTCGGCGCGGTCGCTGCGTGACGCGCAGCGCGCGATCATCGGCAGCGGCTTCGTGGTCTTCGCGCAGTTCACCTTGTTTCTGACCGTCGGGCTCGGCCTGTGGTCGTACTACCAGGGACGCGTGTTCGACACGCCCGACGCGATCTTCCCGACGTTCATCGTCGAGCAGATGCCGAACGGCCTGCTGGGCCTGATCGTCGCCGCCGTGGTGGCCGCGACGATGAGCACGCATTCCGGCGCCATCAACGCGCTGGCCGCGACGACCACGCACGACATCTACATGCCGCTCAGCGGCCGCAAAGCCGACGATCCCGAGACGTTCCGGATGGGACGGCTGTTCGCGCTCGGATGGGGTGTCGTGCTGACCTTCGGCGCGCTCCTCTTCCCCGAAGGGCGCACGCCGGTGGTGGTGATCGCGCTCTCCATCGCGTCGTTCACCTACGGCGCGCTGCTCGGAGGGTTCTTCCTTGGGCTCTTCGTGAAGCGGGCGCGCCAGCGCGACGCCATCACGGGCATGTCCGTGGGCATCCTCACGATGGCGTTTATCGTGTTCGCCAAGCAGCTGACGGCGGCGTATCCGTCGCTCGGCACGGCGCTCGGGCCGTTTGCCGACGTGGCTTGGCCGTGGTACGTGCTGATCGGGACGACCATCACGGTCGCCGCGGGCAGCATCAGTTCGCTCTTCGGGGGGCGCGGCGCCGCGGCCTGATGCCGCGCGCCACCCCTTGAAGGGGGCGCGTCACCCACGCATTCTCCGGACCTCATGAGCTACCTCATTGTCGGCGTTGACGGCGGCGGCACGAAGACGAAGGTCATCGTGGCCGACGCGCAGGGGCAGGAACTGGGAAGCGCCACCGGCGGCGGCAGCGCCGCGCGCCCGGGACAGACCACGCAGGCCGCCGAGGAGATCGCGAAGACGCTGGCCGAGGCGCTGGCCGCGTGCGGACGGGCGGGCGAGGTGCCGCGCGTGCTCTGCGCGGGGCTGGCCGGCGCCGGGCGCGAGCCGGAGCGGCAGGCCGTGCGCGAGGCGCTCAATCGCCTCGAGGTGGCCGATCACGTGATCGTCGAGCCCGACGCCACGGTGGCGCTCGAGGACGCGTTCGGGGACGGCCCGGGCATCCTGCTGGTCAGCGGCACCGGGTCGGCCTGCTTCGGCCGTTCACCGACGGGGCAGTTCAGCCGGTGCGGCGGTTGGGGGCTCAGCATCGGCGACGAAGGAAGCGGCGCGTGGATCGGCCGCAAGGCGCTGAGCATCGCCGCGGCAGCCGCCGACGGACGCGAACCCGAGACGGCGCTGCTCCCCGCGGTGCTGACGGCGCTGGAGCTCGAGAGCAGCGACGGCCTCGTCTTCTGGGCCGCGCACGCCGACCCGGCGGCGCTGGCCAAGCTGGCTGGCACGGTGATCACCGTGGCGGCGACGGGCGATCTTCGTGCGAACTCCTTGCTGTCGCTCGCCGCCGAGGAGCTGGTAACGCACGTGCGCGCGCTCGGGCGACAGCTGTTCGCCGACGAACGCGCGGCTATTCCGGTGGCGCTCGCCGGTGGGCTGATGGAACGGGGCTCGTTCCTGCGCAAGCTTGTGGACACGCGCCTCAAGAGCGCCGTCCCGGGCGCGCTCGTCCGCACCGAGCCGGTGCTCCCGGCGCGCGGGGCCGTGCGGATGGCGCTGGCCGCCGCCAAGACCCGGCGGTAGTCGCGTTGGCAGGCGGTGATCTCCGGCGTGCCAACGCGGCGCGCCGGAGATTCGTACATTCTGGGACCGAGTTCGCCGGTTTCCCGCCCCCGCTGACTTCGAGGCCGTATGACGCGTCTCTGCCGCTGGCCGCTCGCCGTGGCTTTCCTGTGCGCCGCCCCCGTGACCGCGCAGCGCACCGACCTGCTGACGAACACCAAGTTCGAGCCCTATTTCAACGTCGCATCGCCCCTGACGCTCACCAGCGCGGCGAAAGCCGACCGCGTGGCATGGAAGACGTATGAGAAGGGGATGCGCAATGTGTTCACGGCGGCGGCGCCGACGTGGAGGCCGGTGAACCTGACGCGGTTCACCAAGGACGATGGGCTCGACATCTCGAACATCTCGCTGTCCAACGACGGGACGATCGCCGTCTTCATTCGCGGATCCGCGCCGAACAACCGTGACTGGGTGGCGAACCCGTCGCACGACCCCGACGGCCCAGAACGCGCCATCTGGGCCGTGCGCACCACAGGCGGCGGCGCGCCGTGGAAGGTCGCCGTGGGCGGCGCGCCGGTGCTGTCGCCGGACGGCAAGGCCGTGCTCTACGTGCAGGACGGCCAGATCTATCGTGCGCCGGTCTTCCCGGTGTCACCGGGCTCGGCGATGGACCGCGGCGAGAGACCATTCATCAAGGCGTGGGGCCGGCAGAGCAACCCGCAGTGGTCGCCCGACGGCCGCAAGATCGCCTTCGTGAGCGATCGCGAGAATCACGCCTTCATCGCCGTCTACGATGTGAAGTCGCGCACGCTGGCGTACCTGGACCCGAGCGTGGACTGCGATGGCAACCCCGTGTGGACTCCGGATTCGAAGCAGATCGTCTTCACGCGCCGCCCGGGGACGCCATTCGGGGCGCAGAATGCAGACGGCATGGGCGTCGGGCAGTCGGCGGGCTCGCCGACGAGCATCACGCAGGCGCTGGCCCGACTGCGCAACGGCGGGTTTGGCCCGCCGTGCGGCGGCGGATTCGGCTTCGGCGGCGGGGGCGGCGGCCGCGGTGCAGCGCCCGTCTTCAACCCGCAGGCGGCGTCGCGTCCGGGGTTCTTCGTCGCGCGTTTCGCCGGCGGTCACTCACTGCAGGTGATGGTCGCCGACGTCAGCACGCGCATCGCCCGCGAACTCTGGCGCAACCAGCCCGGCGAGCGGACGTTCACGACGCTCAACGGGATGCGCGCTGCCGACGGCCACGTCGTCTTCCCGGCGGTCGTGCCGAACGACGATTGGGACCGGTGGTTCTCCATCAGCCTGACAGCCCCGGCCAAGGATCCTGTCCTGCTGACGACGACCGACGGTCTGATCGAAGGCGCCGGCTCCGCCGCCCTCTCCGCCGACGGCAAGACGCTGTACTACGCGACGAACGCCAAGGACATCGAGCGGCGCCACATCTGGGCGGTGCCGGTGCGCGGCGGTACACCGCAACAGATCACCACCGGCGAAGGGGTCGAGACGTCGCCCGTGCCCTTGCCCTCAGGAAAGGGGCTGGCGGTGCTGTACTTCGACTGGAACACCCCGGCGTCAGTGGGGCTCGTGGCCAGCGGCGCCAATCAGGCGCGCCTCATCTACCCCACGCTCGGCAAGGACTTCCCGCGCGACGCGCACGTGAAGCCGCAAATCGTGTGGACGAAGGCGGCCGACGGGCAGGCGATCAGCAACCAGCTCTTCCTGCCCAAGGATCTCAAGCCAGGGGATCGTCGTCCGGCGCTGGTGTTCGTACACGGCGGCCCCATGCGCCAGATGCTGCCGGCATACCACTACATGGAGTTCTACCACTGGGCGTACGCCTACAACCAGTGGCTGGCGGCGCAGGGCTACGTGGTGCTCTCCATCAACTACCGGCGCGGCATCGGATACGGCCGCTCGTTCCAGAACGCGCCCAACGCGATGGCCGCCGGCAACAGCGAGTATCAGGACGTCGTCGCCGGCGGCAAGTACCTGCAGGGGCGCGACGACGTGGATCCGGCGCGCGTCGGCATCTGGGGCCTCTCGTACGGCGGCCTGCTCACTGCGCAGGCGCTCGCCCGCAACAGCGACATCTTCGTCGCCGGCGTGGACTACGCCGGCGTGCACCTGTACGGCACGTCGGTGGACACCGCGGCGCTCGCCTTCAAGTCGTCGGCCATCGGCGCGATCGACACGTGGCGATCCCCGGTTCTCCTCGTGCACGGTGATGACGACCGCAACGTGGACTTCGCGCAGACGGTCGGGCTGGTGCAGCTGCTGCGCGCCCGCGACATCTACCACGAGATGATCATCGTGCCGGATGACCTGCACGAGTCCATGCTGCACCGCATCTGGGTGGACACGTGGGAGCGCACCGATCGCTTCCTGAAGCGATTCGTGTGGAACAAGGAGACGCCGCCCTCGATGGCCAAATGAAGCGGCGCACGATTCAGTTTGGATGGGCCGCCCTGCCGCTGCTGGCGGCGGGGCCGGCCGCGCTCCCCGTCCGCGCCCAGCAGGTGGCCGACTCGGCCTTTCGCGCGCCGATCACGTCGCCCGCGTATCCGGCCGGCGGTCCCGTGGTGCTGCTCGACGAGGCACACACGAACTTCCATACGCTCGACGGACGCTATCTGACCTTCGGCCGAGTGCTGCGGCAAGATGGCTATGCGGTGCGGTCGAACCGCTCCGCCCTCTCGGCGCCTGCGCTCGCCGGTGCGTCCGTGCTCGTGATCGCCAACGCACTGCACTCCAGCAACGCTGGGAACTGGACGCTGCCGACGCCGTCGGCCTTTACCCCGGACGAGATCGCCGCCGTGCGCGACTGGGTTCGCGACGGCGGATCGCTGCTGCTCATCGCCGACCACATGCCCTTCCCGGGGGCCGCCAGCGCCCTCGGCGAGGCGTTCGGCGTGCAGATGCGCAACGGCTTCGCCTACGACTCGACGCGCACCGTCAGCCGATTCACCTTCACGCGGACTGGCGGCCGCCTCGCCTCACACCCGATCACCGAGGGACGCTCGCCGGCCGAGCGTGTGGACAGCGTGGTGGCGTTCACGGGACAGGCGTTTCGCGTGGCGGCGCCGGGCCAGCCGCTGATGACGCTGGCCGCAGGTACGATCGTCCTCGAACCGCGCGTCGCGTGGCAGTTCAGCGATTCCACGCCGGTCGTGCCGGGCGCCGGACTGCTGCAGGGCGCGGCCATCCGGTTCGGCAAGGGACGCGTCGCGGTGTTCGGCGAGGCGGCGATGTTCTCTGCTCAGTTGGCGGGCGCGCAGCGGAACCCGATGGGCATGAACGATCCCACCGCGCCGCAGAATGCGCAGTTCCTCCTCAACGTGATGCACTGGCTGAGCGGGCTGCTCCCCGACCGTTAGGCATCATGCAGGAAAGGCGCGAGGCGACGGCAATGCCGTCGCCTCGTTTCATTGCGCGCCTGCGGCGTCTACCGCGTCTCGGCGGGCGCTCCGCACGAGGGCACCGTCCCTTCGTCGCCGGGCGCACCCTTGGCGCGCTCGACGGGCGAAGGCGCCGCTTCCACGCTCCCCGGCACCGCCGCGACGACAGCCCACGCACACGCCTGGGCGCCAAGGTGCAGGTCGGGCATGTCGTTCCCGAGCGAGCGCACCGCGGTGGCACTCGACGAGCCGCCGCCGTACGACGCACCGGAGGCGCCGCCGGGGCCGTGCCGTGGCGCTCCGGCGCCCCGGACGCTCGCCAACTCGCGGTGGAAGGCGATCCCCGCATCCCCTTGGGAGAGCGTCGAACCAGGCACCCGCTCCGGGGCGCATCCAGCCGCGAGCCCCCCGCACACGAGTGCGGCGAGCGAGCGACAGGCGCGAGCGGAAAGGGACACGGGGTTCTCCCAGGGAAGCGGATCGAACCGAAGGAATCTAACGCAGACCAGCGCGGCGCGCGTCACCCTGGGGACGACCAGCGGCTACCGCGCATCACGCAGCGCCGGCACCGCCGAGCGCCGCACCTCGAAGCGCTCGGTCGCCAGCCGATCGCCTTGCGTCCAGATGCTGACCTCCCACACGCCCTCTTCCTTGGCGTCATCAATGCCGGGATGATACCACCCTATCTCCCAGTCGGCGGAGACGTGGAAGTCGTACTCGTAGACCGCCCGCCGCGGCGACACGAGGCGGATCCGCACCGTGATGTCGTCCGGCAGGAAGTTCCAGCGGCTCCACACGTACACGGGCGCGTTGGGCGCCATCACGGGCGTCTCGACGAAGCCCCCGCCCTCGCCGCGCGTGAAGTGCCCGACCCGCAGCTCGGGCGGTTC
The DNA here is from genome assembly GCA_016871855.1 of Gemmatimonadota bacterium. Lineage (GTDB taxonomy): Bacteria > Gemmatimonadota > Gemmatimonadetes > Gemmatimonadales > Gemmatimonadaceae > PNKL01. The sequence goes on along the minus strand of VHBQ01000006.1, from coordinate 59,307 downwards.
CGGCCGCGCGTAGTTGGCGATCGTCACTATGCGCCGACGCGTCGTGTCAAAGCCGACGAGCCGCCGCGAGTACTCGTAGTTCGCCGACACGTACCAGTTGGCGGCCAACTCGCGATACGTGCGGACGCGATCCAAGTGGCGCGCGGCCACATTGTGCTGCTCGGTGGGATCGCGCGACATGTCGTAGAGCTCGGGCAGACGGCCGTCCAACTGCGCGATGTACTTCCAGCGCCCGTCGCGCAGGCCGAACTGCGCCGGTCGGGCGTCCTTGTGGAAGTAGACGATCCGCGGCTCAAAGCCCGCGGTCGTCAGGTCGAGGCCGGGGACGTCGGCCGCGGGCAGGCCAAGCAGCGAGAGCAGCGTGGGCATCACGTCCCCGTGCTGGCCGAGCCGATGCGAGACCACCGGTCCGCCACCAAGTCCTGGCGCCGCGACGAAGAGGAAGTTCCGCATGTTCTCGTCGTAAAGCCGGTTGCGGTGCACCCAGTTGTCCTCGTGCAGGTCGGCGAAGGCCTCGCCGTGGTCGCCCGTGACGACCACGAGCGTCTCATCGAGCAGGCCGCGCGCTCGCAGGTCGTCGAGGAGACGCCCAATGGCTGCGTCGGTGTAGTGCAGGGCGTTGGCGTAGCGCGACGCGTCGTCCTCACCGCGCGCGGGACCGCGATGTCCGCCCCACGTGCCGTACGGGTGGTGCGTCGCGATGGTGTGCACGGTGAGGAAGAAGGGCTTCCCGGAGTTCGCGCCCTGCGCGAGCCACTGCAGCGCCGGGGCTCGCACAGCGTCCTCATTGACGCCCCACGAATGCACCTCCTGCGCCGGATCGAAGGTCGGCGTGCCATCACGATGGTGCACCACCGTGTCCCACGGCATCGTGAGGTAAAACTCCCGCACGTAGCCGAAGCGCAGGTCTGGGGCCGCGAACAAGCCGGTGCGATAGCCGGCGTCGCGCAGCGCGCCGACCAGCGTCGGCGCCCGCAAGGGCAGTGTCAGCTCGTCGCCGACGCTTCCCCACGTGATCGCCCGCCCACCGGTCATGATCGGCACATGCGCGCGCGTCGTCGCGGGATAGATACCGTATACGTCGGGGAAGATGAGCGCGTCTTCCGCGAGACGGGCGAAGACGGGCGTGCGCACGGGATCGGGCCGGCCAGTCGGCAGCAACTGGTGCGCGCCGACCGACTCGAGCACGATGAACACGACGTTGCGCCGCCGCGTCCCGCGCAGGGCGTTGGCGCGCGCGAGCGTGGCGCTGTCGGAGGCAGGATCGGGACGCCACGTCTCATCGCGCAGGCGGTACAGCTCCGGGCCGGCCGGGAGAGGCACGGTGGGCACCGCGACCGCGTCGGGTGGCGTCCAGAGGATGGCGCTCAGCGGAAACCGGTCGAGCTCGTGCCGCTCACGCACATTGCGCACCACCGGAACGGCCAGCGCGGCGTAGGCGCCGAGCGCCACGAGCCATGGCGTGGCGCGCAGCGCGCGTCGCGGCGGAACGTCTTCGCGTCGCACCAGACGGCGCCACAGCGCCCCAAGCAGCGGCGCGAGCATCGCGAAGTTGACGTACGTCATCCAGTCGGCGTCGCTTGCCGCCGATCCGAGCAGTCGCGGAATGGCGACGCCGAGATCGAGCAGGCCGCCGTCCGTCTGTGCGATGGAGAGGTGATCGTGGAAGCGCTTGAAGGTCAGCTGGTCGAACGTGACGAGCACGAGGACGAGCGTGACCAGGAGCCACGCCGCGAGCGCCCACGCCCGCCGCCGCGCGGCGGCGAAGACCACGGCGCCGAGCACGAGCGCGGCCACGAGTGTCTGCCATTGCAGGAACGGCAGCGCGGCAAGGAACGCCGCGGTCGATCGCTCCGCCTCGGCGGTGGGGGCCACGTATCGCAGGTACAGCTGCCCCTGCACCATCGTCGTGAAGAGAAAGACGAGGAGCGCGACATCCACGGCCAAGTGCCACCGCGACTCGCGCGCGCGGTGTTCGCGCGCCGCTGGAACGGCAGACGGCGTCGCTGCCGGCGCGGTCAGAAGAGCACCGTCGGCCATGCGCGGTCCGGGCGCCAGACGCGGGAAGGCAGCGTGCGCCACCAGGCGCCCGCCCCGGTCGCCTTGAACTCCGCGGCGAGGTTATCGTCGGTGATGTTCCACAGGTCATTCGCTCGCCGAAGAGCCGGCGCGAGGTCGCCGCTGACATCGGCAAGCGCCTGCGCACTCGTGGACGCCGCGTCCGGTCCACGCACCCACGGCTCGCCGTCGTCACCACCCAGGCCCAGGAGCGCGGCCTGACGCTCGGCCGGTGTCCGGTCGAGCGTCTCATCGCTCGCCGCCACGCGCGCGCCCACGCGCACGACATGTCGCCAGACACCCGACGCGGTGTAAAGCACGTCGAGCGACCCGGAGGCGTCGAGGTACGCCATCCCGCCCGGCGCGAGACGCTGCTTGACGAGCTGCTGGAACTCCGCGGAGACGAGGCGCGTCGCGCCTGAGCGCCAGTGCCATGGCCCGTCGGCGACAATAACGTCGTAGCGACCGTCGGCATGCCGCTGCATCCAGCGCCGCGGATCCGCCACATGGAGCCGCACCTTGGGATGCTCCAGCACCGTGGCGACGTCGCGGTGCCGCCACAGCGCGTCGAGGACGCGCGCGTTCGGTTCCACAATGGTCAGCGTCTCGAGGCCCGGCAATCGGGCGAGCGACCACGCCGTCGTCCCCGTGCCGAGGCCAAGCAGCAGCACGCGCCGCGGCGCGCGGTGCAATGCCGGCACGACCAGCGCGCCGTCGGCCAGGCCACGGCTACCCGTCACGTCCACGCGGTAGGTCCCGAGGTACAGGCCGTCGGCGTAGGCATGCCCCTCCGCCGTCGTTCCCACCACCCCGTCGCGTCCCTGCACGACGGTCACGTACTGGCGCTCCGCGGCCTTCGGTCCGAAGTGCAGCTGTTCGAGCACTCCCGCATAGAACGAACGATGTCCAGCGAGCGCCGCGAGCGCTGCGAGCGAGAAGACGGTCACGCCCGCCCGTCGCCGTCGCTCGGGCGCGGCCAGCCACAGCCCCTGCGCGATGCCCACCGCGGTGATGGCCAGGAAAAGCGCCGTGTGTTCCACGGACTCCGCATCGAGCAGCAGCCACCCGGTGCCCATCGCGCCAGCGGCGGCGCCGAGCAGCGTGGCGCCCATCATCCCCGCGTCACGCGCCATCCCGCCGGCGGCGAATGCCGGGATGCTCGCGGCCACCACAAACGCCGTGCCCGCCGCCGCCGCCGCCAGCACCACGCGCCCCAGCGTGGGGTATGCGTCGAGCATGCCCGCCCCCAGCGGGAGCGCGAGGTAGGACAGCACGCCGCCAGAGGCGATCAGGAGCGCCGCGAGACGCACTGGGCCGGCGTCGAGCCGCCGCTGAAGCGCACCGCTGGCGAGCAGGCCGAGTCCGGTGCCCGCCAACACGGCCGCCAACGCGTGATCCACCGCGTCCGCTCGATATCCGCTCGCGCCGCCGAGGATGCGCGCCCATACCAGACCGTAGCTAGAGAGCAGCGCTCCGGCGAGCGCGGCGGTCGTGGCGGCGGCGCGTGTGGTGAGGGCGCCACGAGTCGCGGCGGGCGCGAGGGGCGACAGCTCGTTCGGCTTCGCGAGACGCAGCAACGCGGCGACGACCGCCAGCGCCGCCGCCCCGAGAAGCGCGGTCGCAGTCCAGACCAAGCCGCGCACACCGACGAACGCGAGCAGCACATCGACCGCGAGGACGCTCGCCGCCGATGCCCCGACCAGCGCGATCGCCTCGGCAAAAAGCGCATCACCTTCCCTGACCGTCGAGAGCACTCCGCCGATGAGCGCCACCGACGCGCCCAACGCCGCCATCGGCAAGGCCAGCACCGCGAGACCGATGAGCGCCGCGCTCGCATCAGGCGCGCGCGCCGCCGCCGCTGCGGCGGCCGGCACCACGACGAGACTCGCCGCACTCCACGCCGCCGCGGCGAGCGGCAGCGCCACGGAGGCCGCCCGACGACCCGCACCGAGCGCGCCTCGCATCCATCGCCCGACCAGGGCCCCGGTGCCGGCGCCGACGAGCAACGCCGCCACGGCGAGCGCGACGATGCCGTCCGCGCCGCCGACCGGTGTCGTCAGCATCCGCGTCCACGCAAAGCCTTGGAGCGTCGCCGCCGCGCCAAGCGCGGCGGCGGCCAGCATTCCCAAGCCGCGGCCCACGTCGCGGCTCGTCCGCGCGACGTCAGCGGCGGACGCCGCGCGCGCAGCCAACGCGCCCTGAACGACGCGCCACTGCGCCACCGCGAACAGCGCGAGGAGCAGTCCGACCAGCGGCGCAACCAGTCGCACGCCGAGCGCGGTGGAGAGCGAGAGCAGGAAGACGGCGTAGGTCGCCGTGTCGCCGCGCCGGTACGCGTCGAGCACCGCGTGCGACGACGTCACCCGGCCCACCAGCCAGCGCAGCGCCCATCGCAGGAGCCAGAGCAGCGCCGCGCCGCCCTGCGCCGCGACCGTCGCCTGCACGAGCACCATCAGCCAAGAGGCGCCCTCGGTGCCGCTCGCCGACGCCAACGCCCCCAGCGCCACAGAGGCGCCGCTGGCCGTCCCGATGACGACCAGCAGGCGGTCGTCCGGGTGATAGTGGCTCGCTTCGCGGCTCACGCGCGAGGGCGGCGCGTCACGCCGCCGCGTCGGCCGGTGGCGTGTCCGGGAACTCCCCTTCCCAGCGCGCCATCACCGCCGTGGCCAGGCAGTTGCCGACGACGTTGATGGACGTGCGCGCCATGTCGAGGATCGCGTCCACGCCGAGGAGCACGGCGACGGCCTCGAGCGGCAGCCCGAACATCGTCAGCGCGCCGGAGAGGATCACGAGCGCCGCGCGTGGCACGCCGGCCACGCCCTTGGACGTGAGCATGAGCGTCAGCATCATCAGCAGCTGCTGGCCGAACGACATCTCGATGCCCCCGGCCTGGGCCGCGAAGACGGCCGCGACGGCGAGGTAGAGCGTCGAGCCGTCGAGGTTGAACGAATAGCCGGTGGGGAGCACGAACGCGACGATTCGCTTCGGCACGCCGAACTTCTCCATCTGCTCGAAGGCCCGCGGCAGCGCCGCCTCGGACGACGCGGTGGAGAACGCGATCAGCCACGGCTCCTTCACGAAACTCCAGAAGCGGCGGACCGGAATGCGCGCCAGCAGCGCCACTGGGATGAGCACCGCCACGACAAAGACGATGAGCGCGCCGTACAGGGTCGCGATGAGCAGGCCCAGGCTCTTGAGCACCGCGACGCCGCTGGTTCCCACGGTGACCGCGATCGCCGCCCCGATGCCCCACGGGGCGAACGACATCACGAGCCCGGTGAACTTGAACATCACCTCGCTCAGCGACTCGCAGAACTGCAGCATGAACTCCTTCGGCTTCCCCGGCACGCGCGAGAGCCCCACCGCAAACAGGATGGCGAAGAAGACGATCTGCAGCACCTCGTTCTTGGCCGCCGCGTCGAAGAAGGAGGCCGGCACCATGTGCTCGATCACGCTGCTGAACGTCACCTGGCTCTGGGCGAACGCGCTCCCCTTCTCCGCCGAGGCGGTCGCGAGCGAAATGCCGCTGCCGGGCTTCACCAGGTTCACCGCGGCGAGGCCGAGGAACAGCGCCAGCGTCGTCACGATCTCGAAGTAGACGATCGAACGGAACGCCAGCCGCCCCACCTTTTTCATGTCGTCGCCGTGCCCGGCGATCCCCACGACGAGCGTGGCGAACAGCAGCGGGACGATGAGCGACTTGATCATCCGCAGGAAGACCGAGGACACCGCCTTGAAGAACGTCGTCAGCCCAGGGTAGTCAGCGGACGGGAAGAGAAAGCCGAGGAGAATGCCGATCGCCATCGCCAGGACGATGGCCTGCGTCGGACCGATGAACGGCTTCTTGCCCGCGGTTGGTGTGGTGGCGGTGGTCACGGGACGGGATCGAAAGAGGATGGAACGGCCGCGCCGCCCCTAATGCGAGTCCTTCAGCGGCGGGACGGCCGCGTCCGTGCCGCGCCGGAGCACGGAATGGCGCACGCCGTAGGTGAAGTAGATGATGAGCCCCAGCGTCATCCATACGGCGAAGCCGATCCAGGCGCTGATGGGCAGCCCCTTCATCACGAAGACACAGGCGCCGGCGCCGCCGAGCGCCACCACCGGCAGGAACGGCACCCGGAACGGGCGCGGCCGGTCGGGCTCGCGAATGCGCAGGGCGAGCACGCCAATGCACACGACGGCGAACGCCGCGAGCGTGCCAATGTTGGTGAGGTCGTACGTCGCGGCGTCGTTGGCCACGAGCGACGCCACCGCCACCACCACGCCGGTGAGGAGCGTCGTCACCCACGGCACCTGGGTGCGCGGGTGGATCTTCGCCGCCCACTTCGGCAACAGGCCGTCGCGGGCCATGGCGTAGAAGATGCGCGGCTGGCCGTACTGGAAGACCAGCAGCACGGCGGCCATCGAGACCACGGCGCCCGCCGAGACGATCCAGCTCACCGTCTCGAGCCCGGCCAGTTCGAGCGCGCGCGCCAGCGGATCGCTCGCCCGCAACTGCTCGTACGGCACCAGCCCCGTGGCCACGAAGCCGACGATCACGTAGATGAGGGTGCAGATTGCCAGGCCGCCGAGGATGCCGCGTGGCATCGTGCGCTGCGGATCCTTGGTCTCCTCGGCGGCGGTGGAGATGGCGTCGAAGCCGATGTAGGCGAAGAAGACGATCGCGGCCCCCTGGTGGATGCCCCGGAAGCCGTTCGGCGCGAATGGCGTGTAGTTGGCCGTGTCGATGTGCTGCGCGCCGACGACCACGAACAACACCAGGACCGCGAGCTTCACCACCACCATCACGGCATTCGCCCGCGCGCTCTCCCGCACGCCAAGCATCAGCAGCCAGGTGACCAGCGCCACGATGGTGAACGCCGGGATGTTGACGAGGATCGGGATGCCAAGGAGGCGCGGCGCGCTGTCGAGCAGCGCCAGCACCTCCGGGTCGCTCGACGCCTTCACCACCCAGTACCCGTGCGTCATCCATCCGGGAAGGTTGATGCCGAAGCCGGTGAGCAGCGAGTCGAAGTAGCCGCCCCAGGCGATCGCCACCGCGATGTTGCCGATGGCGTACTCGAGCACCAGCGCCCAGCCGACGATCCAGGCGACGATCTCGCCCAGCGTCGCATACGAGTAGGCGTAGGCGCTTCCGGCCTGCGGGATCATCGACGCCAGCTCGGCGTAGCAGAGCGCGGCAAGTCCGCAGACGGCGCCGAGCAGCACGAACGACAGGACCAGCGCCGGGCCGGCGCCGTAGCGCACCACCGTGCCGTCGGCGAGAACCTCGCCCGCCGCGGCGGTCCCCAGCGCCGAGAAGATCCCCGCGCCGATGACGGCGCCGATGGAGAGCAGGATGAGGTCGCTGGTGCCCAGCGCCCGTCGCATGTGCGGCGTGCCGTTCTCCTCCGTCTCGACCGCGACGATGGGCTTGCGCTTGAACAGGTGCATCTCAGGTCCCCAAGCGGCGCGCGGCGCCGCGGTGCCACCAGAAGTAGACCGGCACGCCGAGCAGCACGATCACCAGGCCGGACAGGGCCTGCACGCGCGTCTTGGCGGCGACCAGCAGGGTTACGGCCACCCCGGCGGCCGCGAGGACGTACAGCGCGGGGAGCACGGGATAGCCCACCGCCCGGTAGGGCCGCGGTTCATCCGGCCGCTGCCGCCGCAGGAGGAACAGCCCGACGGTCGTGAGCGCGTAGAAGATGAGCGCGGCGAAGATCACGTAGTCGAGCAGTTGATTGTACGTGCCCGTGAGACAGAGCAGGCTCGTCCAGAGCGACTGCACGACCAGCGCGAACGCGGGCACGCCGTGCTGGCTCAGCACACCGGCGCGCGCGAAGAACGACCCGTCACGCGCCATGGCATAGTACACGCGCGCACCGGAGAGGATCAGGCCGTTGTTGCAGCCGAGCGTCGAGATCACAATCGCGCCCGCCATGATCAGCGCGCCGCTCGGCCCGAAGACGCTCTCCATCACCGCCGTCGCCACGCGGTCCTGCGTGGCGTGGTCGATGCCGCGTGCGAGGATGGTCGCGCCGTCCGCTGCGCCGTGGAGCGGCAGCACCACCAGGTAGGAGACGTTCGCCAGCACGTAGAGCGCCGTCACCATGACCGTGCCGATGAGCAGCGCGCGTGGCAGGTTGCGCGCCGGATTCTGCACCTCAGCTGCGGCGAAGGTCGGAGCGTGCCACGAGTCTGCCGAGAAGAGCGATCCGACGAGCGCCGACCCGAAGGTCACGACGAACAGCGCGCCGAGGTCTGGCGTCCCGGCGAAGAAGTTGCCGCCGCTGAAGTTCGCCGCGATCGCTTCGGCGTTCCGCCCCACGAGCAGGCCGAGCAGGATGAGGATGATCAGCGCCGCGGTCTTGATGAAGGTGAGCACGGTCTGCACCCACTTCCCTTCCTTCACGCCGCGCAGGTTCACCCAGGTGAGCGCCCAGATGGAGATGAGCGCCGCCACCCGCTGCCAGGACAGCCCGAACTCAAGGACGGTGCCGCCGGTGTCGATGTCGAAGGCGAGCAGCCAGCGGTCGGCGGTGACCGACGGGAAGAGCACGCCGAGGAACTTGCCGAATCCCACGGCCACGGCGGCGATTGTTCCCGTCTGGATGACGATGAAGAGCGTCCACCCGTACAGAAAGCCCATCAGCGGGCCCATGGACTCGCGCAGGAAGACATACATCCCGCCGGCGCGCGGGTACATCGCGGCCAGTTCACCGAAGGCGAGTGCGCCCAGCACGGTGACGATGCCCGTGACGACCCACGCGAGGAGGAGCCATCCCGGCGAGCCAAGCGTACGGCTGATGTCGGCCGAGACAATGAAAATGCCCGATCCGATCATCGAGCCGGCGACCAGCATGGTCGCGTCGGTGAGCGTCAGCGCCTTCACGAACTCCGAGTGGTGGTGCGAACCCTTGGCGTGCTGCTGGTCGCTCATGCGGAGCCTCTTCGACAGAGGAGAAGCGGGGCCACCGGGCCGGTCCGGAACCCGCGTAAGTTAGGCGCGGGAATGGGGTTGGGCCAGAGAGCAGACGGGAGACGGGAGACAGGAGACGGAAGACGGAAGACGGAAGGCGGAAGACGGTGCGGGCCCGACCACGAAACAGCAAAGGGCGACCGCACTCGGCCGCCCCTCTGTTGTTTCTCTGTTGTCTCTCTGTTGTTTCTCTGTTGTCTCTCTGTTGTTTTTCTGCAGTTACGGGGCTTCGGCAGAAATCCACGTCGTATCCCGCACCGGCGTCCCGTCGGCGCGCACCGCGGGACGGAAGCGGAACTCCAGCAGCATCTCGCGAATCTTCCGGTTGTAGGACGCGTCCTTCGACGGATTGAACGACAGCAGCGTGGTGTTGCCGCGCTCATCCACGTCAAAGAAGGCGACGAGCTTGTAGGGGCGCACCTTCGCCGGAACCGGGATCGGCAGAATGACGAGGTTGGTCGGCGTTGGCGGATAGACCTTGCCCGTGCCGCCGCCCGTGCCGGGGCCGACCCCTGAGCCACGTCCAGTGCCGATCCCTGACCCCACGCCGCCTCCGGACCCTGGGCCGGATCCGGCGCTGCCGTCGTTGCCGGTTCCGCCGCCCACGCCGGCAACGAGACTGGCGTCCTTCGCGTCCGGCTGCGTGGGAGCTGGCGCAACGGGGGCAGGTGTCGGTTCGGGCTTAGGCTGTGGCGGCGGAGGGACGATCGGCTTCACGACCGGCGCCTCCGTCTTGGCGGGCGGCGGCGGGGCGACCCGCATGAAGCGCACGGTCTCGCGAACGACGCCGCCGGTCCCACGGTTTCCGCCGCCTCCTCCACCAGCCGGTCCGGGGCCACCCGCCCCTTCCCGCTGCGCCACCAGCGCGTCGTGCACGAAAACAGGACCGGCCACCAGGAACAGAATCAGCGCGTGCAACAGCACCGAGGCGGCGAGCCCGCGCACCTTCCCCTCCTCCCGGATGGGCAATCCCACGGGGGGACGAAAGGTCGGACGGGGACGAGGGGCGGTCACGGCTGTGGCGGTGGTGGCTGGGGGGTCTGCACGAACTCGGGACCGGCTTGCGCCGATCCTCATAACCTATAACGAAAATCCCGGAAAATGGGTGCGCCGGCCTGAGCCGGCCTCCCTCAAAATCAGTACGGCGGGCGGCCCGTAAAGGGTTCGCCCGCCGCCTGATACCCGGCCCGAGGGCCGGAGGTTGCCGCTACGGCGCCGCCGGCTCGGCGGTGGCCTTCGGCGGAACGCCGATCACCTTGACCCCGGCGCCGCGCGCCTGGTCCATGGCGAAGATGACGTCCTGATAGATCACCTGCGGATCGCCCTTGATGAAGATGATCTTGTCCGGACGCGGATCGTAAACCTCCTTCAGCCGCCGGTACAGGTTCTCCTTCGTGAGCGGCTCCTTGTTGAGCGCGAACCCGGCGGGCAGGACCTCGAGCACGATCTGGTCCGGATTCGGCTTCGCTTCCTTGTCCGACGGCGTCGGATCGGGGAGCTGCACGTCCAGCGCTTTCCGGCTCATGGGGATGATGATCATGAAGATCACCAGCAGCACGAGCAGCACGTCGATCATCGGCACCAGGTTCGGGTCGGAGTTCAGACCCTTTCCACCAGTTGAGATACCCATCAGTTCCCTCCCGGCGGCTTCATCTGGGACAGGTTGTCCGTCTCAATAAGCGAGCGAGAGCCCGGAATCTGGTCGGTGATCATGCCCGTGACGCGCACGCCGTTCTTCGCGGCGATGTCCAAGGCGTCGATCACCTTCTCATACTTGAGCTTTTCGTGCGCCTTGAGGTACATGATCTTGTCCTCGGTGCGCTCGTCGTAAATCGCCTTCAGCAGCGCCCCGAGATCCTCGTTCTTGATCTGGGCCTTGTTCAGGTAGTACTGCCCTGACGCGTCAATGCCGAGCACCTGATCCGCATCCTCTTCGGGATGCGGCTTCAGGTTCTGGCCCTTCGGCGGCACGGCGTTGAACCCGGCGTTGACGGCCGGAATCACGATCATGAAGATGATCAGGAGCACGAGCATCACGTCAATCATGGGCGTGACGTTCGGTTCCGCCTTGACATCACTTGCCCCGCTGACTGCCATCGACATGGCCGTCCCTCCTTATGGATGGATGGTCGGCAAATCAGACCGGCGACTTCGCGGCGTTCTGCGCGGCCGTGTTGAACTCGCGGGTGAAGCGCGACCGTCCGAACTCGCCCGACACGCCCTTGATGAGGTAGTCGATCATTTCCTTCGACGAATACGTCATCTCGGCCGTGATGTTGTCGATCTTGGTGGTGAAGTAGTTGTATCCCCACACTGCCGGAATGGCCACGCCGAGGCCGAACGCCGTCGTGATCAGGGCTTCCGAGATGCCGGCCGCGATCGAGCCGATGCCGCCACCGCCGCCCGCCGCCATGCCCTGGAACGCGTTCACCACGCCCATCGTCGTGCCGAGGAGGCCGACGAACGGCGCCGTGGCGCCCGTCGTCGCCAGCATCGCGAGACCGCGCTTGAGCAGCACGATCTGCATCAGCATCTCACGCTCGACCGCGCGCTCCGCGGAGTTGATGTCCGACACCGTCACCGAGCCGTCCTGAATGAGCGGCTTGATCTCGCCCAGCGCGCCACCCAGCACCTTGGCGACCGGCGACTTCTTGTAGTTCTCGGCCAGGTTGATCGCCTCGTTGAGGTTGTCCTCTTCGAGGAACTGCGAGAACTCCGGCGCGAACTTGCGCGTCTGCGCCTGCGCCGCGCGCAGATACCACCACTTCTGCACCATGATGGAAATCGACCACACGGACTGGATGAGCAGGGTATAGACGATACCCTTGGCGAAATAGCCCATGTGGCCCCACAGCTCAATCATTGACATGGAATAACGCTCCTGCGTTCAGTGGTTCGGTGGTGGTCTGGCTACTTCTGGATGGCGAAGACAAAGGGCTGCTGCACGAGCTGCTTCACGCGCTTGCCGCCGACCTCGGCCGGAAGGAACCGCATCCCCGGGAGGGCGTTCTTGACCGCGAGCGCAAAGAGCTCATGGGACGTCTTGAGGACCTTGAACGAGCCCGTTTCGGCGCGCCCCGTGGTGTCAACCGTGAACTGGGCGAGCACCTCGCCCTCGACGCCGGCCGACTTGAGAATCTCGGGGTAGCGCGGCGCGGCGGATCCGGGCGCTTGCACCACCGGCTTCTCGACCTGGAACTCGAAGTAGGTCTGTGTCACCTCGAGCGGCACGATGCCGGTCTTTGAACCCGAGGCGATGCCGCCCTGCACGCCCTTGCCCGAGAAGTCCGCCTCGTTCGTGACCGCGCGCGACAGGTCAATCTCGGGGATGACATCGGGAATGTTGATGGGCGCCGTCAGCACCTGGAAGCCCTTCACGATGGGCACGGCCTGCTCCATCTGGGGCTGCTCCTTCGGCGCTTCCTTCGGTTGCTCCTTCTTCACTTCGACGAAGTCGACCTTCTGCTCCTTCGCCTCGCGCAGCTGCTCGCCGGCGCTCGCCGTCGCGACGACCGCACCCCAAACCAACAGGACGTGCAGGATGCCGGAGGCGATGCTCCCGCCGACGGTCTTCTGCTTCTGGGCCTTGGACTCCAGGAGATTATTGAACACTACGCACCCCGTGTGTGGCAGCGGTGAAACTGGTACGGCGGTTCGTGTACGTGATTCTAGGCCCCGAAGATGAACCCAGTAACCGCGAGAACATTAAGATTCGCTTAACGCGAAGTTAGTCTTCGCTTGCGGCCGCCCGCGGCTGCTCTGGGGGGGCCTCGCCGCCGGCCGTGGCCCCGACGGCCAGCGGCAACGAGACCGTGAACGTGGAGCCCCGCCCGAGTCGCGAGGCCACGGTGATGGACCCGCCATGCGCGTGCGCGATGTACTGCGAGATGGCCAACCCGAGCCCCACGCCCCCCTGCCCAGCCGACCGCGAGCGGGCGCGGTCCGCCCGCCAGAAGCGGTCGAACACGTAGGGCAGGTCGGCGCCGGCGATCCCGATCCCCGTGTCGCGCACTGCGAACTCGGCGGTGTCCCCCCGCCGCGTGAGCGAGAGTTCCACGCGACCGCCGCGCGCGGTGTACTTCACGGCGTTGGTGACGAGATTCAGGCACAGCTGGCGGAGGCGCAGCGCGTCGCCCATCACCGTCGCCGCCTCGAGCGGCTCGACCCGGACCGTGAGCCCGGCGTCTTCGCCCAGGATCTGCGCGGTCTCCGCCACGTCGCGCACCAGCGGCACGAGGGCCACCGGCTCGCGGTGCAGGTCGAAGCGCCCTTCGTCGGCGCGGGCCAGCGTGAGCAGGGAGTCCACCAGGTCGGCCATGCGCGCCGTCTCCTGCAGCGCCTCCTCCAGCGCGATCAGCCCCTCAGTCGAGCGCGGCCCCGCCGTCATCGCGCGCTCGATGTCGGCGCGCAGCACGGTGAGCGGCGTCTTGAGCTCGTGGCTGGCGTCCGCCGTGAACCGCCGCAGGCCCGAGAAGGACTGCTCGAGCCGCGCGATCATCGCGTTCAGCGTGTCCGACAGGCGGGCCAGCTCGTCGTCCCCCTCCGACGGCGGCAGCCGCCGGTGCAGCGAGCGGCCGTCGGTGAGGGCCGACACTTCGCTGATGATCTCGTCCACGGGGCGCAGGGCTCGTCCGGTGATCACGTAGGCCATGATCACCGACAGCAGCACGATGAGCGGTGCGATCAGCACGAGCACCTTAAACTGCTCGCTGCCAATGAACTCCGCCGCCCCCACCGAACTGGCCGCCACCACGCGGCGCACGGGGCCGGCCTCGCCGTCCTCGAAGCGGGCGACCATCAGCAGTTCGTCGGCGGCGAGCGTCACGGTCGCGGCGCGCTTCTCCGGCGTGAACAGCATCACCGCGCGCAGCAGTTCGGCCGCGTCGTCCGGCGCGAGCGCGCGCACGTCCGCCGACAGGTACAGCGCGCGCAGGGAATCCGTGACGATCAGGTAGCCGGGCACGGCGTCGAGCCGCGCACGCAGCAGCGGCTGCAGCTCCGGGCCGCGCATGGAGTCGGTGGTCACCACGACCGGCGTGTTCTGCATCCCGGCCTGGGTCAGCACCAGGTGCCCGATGTCGGCCAGCGTCGCAACCCGCACCTGCAAGTCCCGGAGCACGGAGGCGCGACGCGCCGTCCACAGGGCGAGGGCGAAGGCGAGCATCGTGCCGCCCAAGGCCAGCGCGTATGCCGCCGTGACCCGCGACCGGATCGAGGCCACGGCGCCCCGCTAGCCCTTCACCACGTAGCCGACGCCGCGCACCGTGGTGATCAGCTTCTTCTCTGCGGCCGCGTCCACCTTCTTGCGCAGGTGGTTGATGACGACGTCCACGATGTTCGTCCCGGGATCGAAGTGATAGCCCCACGCATACTCGGTGATGAGCGTGCGGCTCATCACGCGGCCCGCGTGCCGCATCAGGTACTCGAGCACCAGGAATTCCTTGGGCGTGAGCTCGATCACGCGACGGCCGCGCCGCACCTCGCGCGTGTCGAGATCGAGCGTCAGGTCGCCCACCGTCAGGACCGGCGCGGCGATCGCCCGCGGCCGCCGGGCCAGCGCCTCCACGCGGGCGAGCAGCTCCTCGAAGGCGAACGGCTTCGTCACGTAGTCGTCCGCCCCGGCGCGCAGCGTCGTGACCTTGGCGTCCACCGCATCCTGCGCGGTCAGCACGAGCACGGGGCGCTCGAAGCCGGTCGCCCGCAGGTCGCGCAGCACATCGAGCCCCTGCTTGCCGGGTAGGCGCATGTCGAGCACCACCACGTCGTACGGCTGCGAGCGCGCCAGGCGTTCGCCTTCGATGCCGTCGGCGACGAGGTCCACGTTCCAGCGCTGCTGCTCCAGCCCGCGCTTGACGAACTGGCCGACGGTCTTGTCGTCCTCGATGACGAGCACCTTCATGTCGGCCTCACCATTCGATCGTCGGCAGCAGGACGCGGAAGGTGCTCCCCTTCCCGACCACGCTGTCCACCTCGACGCGCCCGCGGTGGTCCTGCACGATGCCGTAGCAGATGGCGAGCCCCAGCCCTGTCCCCGTCCCCGGCGCCTTGGTGGTATAGAATGGCTCGAAGATCTTCGAGAGCTCCGCCCGCGCGATGCCGTGCCCCGTGTCGGTCACCTCGACGATCGCCCCGTCGGCCGGGGTCGGCCCCGAGCGCGTGCGCAGCGTGATCGTCCCGTGCCCGCCCATCGCGTCCGTGGCGTTGATGATCAGCGCCATCAGCACTTGCACCAGCTGCTCGGCGTTGCCGCGCGGAACCGGCGGCAGGTCTGGCTCGAGCTCCTTGACCAGCGTCAGCTTCTTGAAGCCGCCGTGGTGCTTCATCAGGAACAGCGTCTTCTCGGCCACCTCGTTGAGGTCTACCGGCGACTTGGCAAGCTGCTTCGGCCGGCTGAAGTCGAGGAGCTGGTCCACGATCTGCTTGCAACGCAGGACCTCGTTGTCGATGATCTCGAGGTAATCGAAGAGGTCCTTCCCCACCTCGGCGCCGCGACGCTGCAGGTCCTCGAGCCGATAGCCCAGCCCGTCGCCGCAGGCGGCGATGGTGGCCAGCGGGTTGTTGATCTCGTGCATTACGCCGGCGGCAAGCGTGCCGATGGCAGCCAGTTTCTCGGCTTGCGACAGGCGCTGATGCCCCTCGCGCCAGTCGGTGACGTCTTCGCCGATGGTGATGACGTGCGTTACCGCGGAGTCGCCCAGCCGCATCGGGATCTTGGTGATGCGATACGTGCGCGGGTCGCCGCTCGCCGCCGACTCCATCTGGTATTCCTGGATGCGCCCAGTCGCGAACACTTCGTCGAACTCGCGGCGCAGCATCTCGAACGGCTGGCGATGCAGAATGTCAAAGATCGTTCGCCCAATCGCCTCGTCGCGCGACACGCCCTGCATGCCGGTCTCGCGTTTGCGATTCCACGCCTGGATGCGGTACTCGCGGTCGATCACGTAGAGCCCGACGGGCATCGAGTCGATGATCTTCTCGGTGAACCGCCGCTCCCGGTCGATTTCGGCCGTTCGCGCTGCCACCTCGACTTCCAGCTGTCGCGAGCGCTCGGCATGGATGATCTCAGGCGCGAGCAGGTTGGCGACCGCGGTCAGGAGCGTGGCATCGTCGCCAAGCATCGGCCGCGCCAGCCGCAACGCGAGCGCCCCGATGCGGCGATCCGGGCTGCTGACCGGGACCGCGCGCACGCCGTCCGTCTCCTCGCCGCTCCCCAGCGCCGCCACCACGGCCAGTTCGGCGGCGGTGGCATCCCCGGCGACCCAAGTGCGCACGAAGCCGTCCGCGGTGTGCAGCCAGAGCGAGCACTCCTGCGCGTCCAGCGAGCGACGCAGCGCCTCGAGCGCCGTGGCGATGCTCGCCTCGAGCGGACGGTCGGCGTTGAACTCGGCGATGACCGCCGCCAACGCGTCGAGTGCGCGCGGCGGGGTGGTCGGGGAAGTGGTCGGAACGGTCACGGGGTCGTCTGCGGTGGTCCAAAACGCGAAGCTACGGCGCGGTCGCGGTGCGGACAAGGTAGGCGACGGTGCAGACGGGAGACGGGAGACGGGAGACGGTTGACGGTTGACGGTTGACGGTGGATAACCTCTACCGTCTACTGTCTACCGTCCACCGTCAGTCGTTCAACTCCACGGCCTCCCCCAGCGCCGACTCAAACCGCTCCCCGCCGCTGATCACGGTGAAGCGCTCCCCCACGATCCGGACCTCGAGTGCGCGGCCCCGCACGCGGACGCCGGTGAGCGTGAGCTGCTCGAGGCCGAGCGGGAACGGATCCACCGTGATCCCCTTCTCGTGCGGCCGCACGCCCGCGGCGTACTGGAGAATCAGGTCGGCGACCCACGAATGCTGGTAGTCGTCGATGCCGCGGTAGACCGACGCGCGGCCAGTGAACGGGTTGTAGTGCTCGAAGCCGTTGGGGCGCCGCAGGTCGCCATCGTGGAACATCATCCGCACGAAGCGCTTCAGCAGGTCGCCCGCGCGCTCGCGCAGTGCGGGAGCGCCGAGTCGCGATGCGGCGGCGAGCGCCTCGACGAGATGACTGTTCGTCATCGGCCAGGCGCGGCCGTTCCACGGGCAGGCATGCCGTTTCCCCTTCCACTCGGCGTCCGCACTGAACCGCGGGTCGTCGACGGCCGACGATGGCACCGGGAAGGAGGTCCAGAACTGCGCCGGGTCCAGCAGTGACTGCTTCATCCCGCGCAGGTGCGACTCGTCCACGATGTCCGTCAGATACGGATAGAAACAGACTGCCGCCTTCACCCCCGTGCGCCGGCCTTTCGACGGGTCCACGTCAGAGAACATCGCGCGTTTGGGATCCCACATCTCGTCGCGCACCGCGTCGCGCGTGCGCGTGGCAAGCTGCTTCCACTTGGCCGCGTCGCCCCCGGTGCGGTGGGCCAGGCGCTCGAGGGTGCGGAAGAGCACGTAGGCGTAGACGGTGACGTCGATCCCCTTGAGGCGCAGGCGATTCTCCCAGCCGTGGCGGTCGGCGTCGGGATCCACGGCCTGGTAGCGGCTCATGTACTCCTGGCCGGTCTCGTACTGGTCCACGACGTCGAACATCCCCGTGCCGTCGGCGTCGCGCGTGCGCACGAGCCAGTCGGCGAACTTCGCCATCGCCGGCGACATCTCGGCGACGAAATCCGCGTCAGGCCACGCCGCGTCCAGCGCCAGCAGCGCCCCGCCCCAATCGGCATGGTAGTAGTCCGTGCCGATGAGATGGTTGGCGTAGATGCGCCCGTGCAGCGAGCCGTCTTCGCGCTGGTGCGCGAAAAACGTGCGCAGGACGCCGCGCGCGTGCTCGGGGTCGTTGAGCCAGCGCAGTTCGCGCGCGTGGCACTGCGCCGAATACGAGATCGGCTGGTGGAAGAAGCCGGGCCCCTCGCACATCGAGGGCCACCGATGGTTGCCGTGGCCACCGGCGGTGGCGTTGAGGTGCAGGCCGTACCAGCGATACCAATAGTAGGTCTCGAGATACGGGTCCGAACAGCGCAGCTGCGGCATCCGCTCGAACCAGGCGTGCCAGCGACGGCGGCTCGCGCCGGCAATCGTCCCGTGCGACGGACGCACGCTCCGGGCCGTCTCCCGCACCGGGAGCGCGGGATCGTCGGCCACGACCTTCATCGCGAAGACCGCCGACGCCCCCTGGTAGCCGATATCAATGGTGCGATGCACGGCGGCGTAGAACAGGCCGTCGGGCGAGATGCCCTCATCGCGCACCGCGCGCGGCAGGCCGCCCGCGCGCCACTGCTCCACGAACGGCGTATGCCGCCAGAGTGGCTGCGGCGCGCTCATCTCGCTGCGCGACGCGGCCCACGACGCCGGCTCGCCGATGCACGCCAGCTCGGCGCGCACACGCAGCGGCTGCTGGCGGCGGTCGTGCAGCACGCGGGGCCAGGAAAGCGCTCCGTCGCTCCATGCCGCCTCGCCCATGGGCACCGAGGCGCCGTCCTGCGCGGTCCACGCCACGAGGTGGATGCGCACCGGCTCGAAGGCCGCGAACCGCCACTCCGAGACGAAGACCCCACCCGGATGCACGGTGCGCACTTCTGTGGCGGTGAGACCTGACTCCAAACGGTAGCTGACCGTGAGGTCCGCCGGCGTCCAGCGCCGCGACATCGCGCGCACCGCGATCTCCGCGCCGTCCGCGTCGAGCACCGTCACGGTGAAGAGCGGCGCGAAGGCATACTGGTAGACGGTCGCCTCGTCCCAGAACCCCGGCGTGTCCAGCCAGGCCGGGTACGTGGGCGCGAAGAGCGCGCCGTCGCCGGCGCCCAGATACCATTTGTCGTCGCGCGCGAGGTGTTCGATGGGGTCGAGCATCGGCCGTCGGGGGAGGGTCGGCCCTAAGTTCGCACGGCGCGCGGCGGGTCACAATGCGGCGGCGCGCATCGCGTTCGCTCGCCGGCGGCAGTGCGGCGGCGCGCATCGCGTCCGCTCGCCGGCGGCAGTGCGGCGGCGCGCGTCGCGACTGCTCGCCGGCGACGACGTTCATTACAGAAGTGTAATCTCACCGTCATCCTGCGGTACCGGCACGCGATGCACCATATAAAGTAAGGAAGAAGCCGTTTTGGCCCCCCGGCGTGCTGCTTCCTGTTCGTCCGTCACGACGCCCACCGCGTCGAGACGGACGGCGAAGGCCACCTGGCAGGCAGACGGCGCCGCACCGCGGCGTCGGGCCGCGCCGAGTGGCAGGACATTTTTCAAGGGGAGTCCAGAGCATGCGAACTGCTTGGTACAGATGGGGGCCGGTGCTGGCCACCCTCTCGATCCTGCTGACAGGCGTCAGCGCATCGGGACGCGCGCAGCAGGTGGCGTGGGAGAAGATCAACCCCGCCTTTGCCGGCGCGAAGTTCGTCAACGACGACAAGTCCTGCGCGACCTGTCACGATGCCGTCGCCCACAAGTTCGACGGCAGCGCCCACGCCGAGTACTTCAAGGCCGGGAAGACCGCCGTCGCCGGGACCTGCGAATCGTGCCACGGCCCGCGCAGCAAGCACGTGGACGACAGCAAGCCGGTGGCGGAGTGGAAGTCGCTCACCAAGGCCCAGCAGTCGGGCATCTGCATGCAGTGCCACGCCGGCGGCAGCCGCCTGACGTACATGACGGGGGCCCACGCGGCCGGCGAACTCAGCTGCACCTCGTGCCACGCCGCCAAGGCGCCGCGCGGCGGCGGCGCGGTGCTCGCCCGTGCCCGCGCCACAGAGAGCTGCTATCGCTGCCACGCATCGACCAAGGCGCAGATGGCGAAGACCTCGCACCATCCGGTGCGCGAGGGGCGCATGGACTGCGTGTCGTGTCACAACGTGCACGGCTCGAACCCCGCCCTGCTGAAGCACGCGACCCTCAACGAAACGTGCAACTCCTGTCACACCGAGAAGCGCGGCCCGTTCCTTTGGGAGCACGCGCCGGTGCGTGAGAGCTGCGCCAACTGCCACAGCGCGCACGGGTCCACGAATCGCAAGCTGCTGAACAAGAAGGACGCCTTCCTGTGCCTGCAGTGCCACTCGTACGGCGGACACATCAACCTCCCGCGCTACAACCGGACCAGCAATCCGTACGGGGAAGGGTGCGTCAACTGCCACATGACGATCCACGGGTCGCAGCACCCGTCGGGTCCCAAGTTCACGCGGTGAGGAGACCACGATCATGCGCAACTACATTGCTTGCCTGACGCTGGCCGCCATGCCGCTGCTGGCCACGGCCCAAGTCGCTGAGAAGGCGCCCGCCGCCGACGCCGCGGGACGGGGCACCATCACGATCGGCGTGCAGGGCACCGACAACAGCTCGAATTCGAGCGTCTTCACCGAATACCGCGATCTGCGCAACGGCAAGACGCCGCTGGCCTTCACCTTCCAGAAGAACGCCGGGGGGACCTACTTCAACCTGGCCGGCGCCGACGTGACGCGTCGTGACCAGAGCCTCGGCCTCGCCGCGGGCCGGCCGGGCGTCTGGCGCCTGTCGGCCACCTGGGACGAGCTGCCGCACGACCTGAGCCACAAGGCCAAGTCCGTGCTCAGAGAGACGTCGCCCGGAAAGCTCGACGCACCGTCCACGATGGCCATCACCTTCAAGAAGCTCGCCACCGGGAGTTCCGACGCGGCCAGTGTCGTGGCGATGGACGCCATCGCCGCCGCCTGGGTCGCCGCCAACGCGCGTGCCGTTGACCTGGGCACCACGTCGAAGAACGGGGCGTTCGCGCTGTCGTACAGCGGCGTGAAGTCCATGAACTTCGCGGTCGGGTTCACGCGGCGCGCCAAGGAAGGGAGCCGCATCGGGTACGGCCCGATGGGCGACCGCCCGCCGCGGACGCTCAACGTGCAGTTCGCCGAACCGGTGGACTTCGCCTCGAACGACGTCACCGCCTCGGCTGAAATCGTGAAGCCGCGCTACCAGGTGCGGGCCGAGTTCCTGCGATCGCAGTTCGAGAACGAGATTGACGTGCTGACGTGGCGGAACGTGTGGGCCTCCGCGCCCGCCGGCGCCACGTACGACACGTGGGACCGTGCGGTATCAGTGTACGGCCGGCGGCCGCTCGCGCCGGACAACACGTACCAGAGCGTTACGCTCTCTGGCGGTGTCGCTCTCCCCTTCGCCAGCCGGCTCACCGGCAGCGTCGCGCGCGGGACGATGGAGCAGGACGGTGCGCTGCTCCCGTACGCTTACGCGAACGACGTGCTCGTGAACAAGACGCTCCCCCGCGCCAGCACGCAGGGAAAGATCGAGACCACCGCGCTCGCCGCGGAGTACTTCATCGCGCCGCTGCCCCTGGTCAACGTGCGCGCGTTCGCCCGGCACTACGAACTGGACAACCAGACGCCGAAGGCGAAGTGGCAGTACGCCATTCAGGATGCGGCGAACACCACCGGCACGGTCGCCTACGTCAACAAGCGCCTCAACGAGCCCTTTGCCTGGGACCGCCAGAACTTCGGCGTCGAGACCACGGTGCGGGTGCCCGCACTCAAGGGCAGCCTCGTCCTCGGCGTCGAGCGCGAGGACTTCGGGCGCGAGCACCTCGAGGCGGCGGCGACGGAGGAGAACACGCTGCGCCTGGGCTGGAACGGGCGCCCCACCCGCTGGCTCTCGCTACGGGCACGCGTGCTCGCTTCCAACCGTGACGCCGGCGAGTATGACTACAAGGCGCCGACCCACAGCTACTGGTACACGCCCGCCGAGGCGACCGACAACAACAACCCGCAGTTCGCGTTCGAGAACCACCCGGACATGCGGATGTTCACCATGGCGGACCGCGCGCGCACCCAGTCAGACATCAGCGTGACGGTGAACCCGAACGACAAGCTCTCGGTGTCGGCGCGGTTCAAGTCGCTCTCCGACGACTTCGACTCGGACGTGACGTCCGTGCAGCCGCTCCTTGGGCTCGCCGTCGCGGACCAGGCGGCCCGAACCCCGGGCAACCAGCTCGGGCTCCTCAAGCGGGCGCAGCAGCAGCTCTCCCTGGACGTGAGCTATATGCCCAACGACCGGGTGGCGCTCAATGCCACCCTCGGCGCTGATGCCGGCACGTCGGACATGAAGAGCATCGAGTTCAACGAGAACAACCGGCTGAACCCGAGCGCCGTGAACACGGCGTCGCTCGGACCGTGGACGCGCGCGTCGAGCCAGTGGATGGCGGACTTCGACGATCGCACGACGTACGTCATGATCGGGGGGAGCTTCGACCTCGTCCCCGACAAGACGACGTTGGCGGCCTCGTTCACGAGCACGATGGCGACCATGGAGATCGGGTACGCGGGCTTCGGCGCGGTGAACTTCGACGGCACGCCGTTCGCGTCGAACCACGAGTTCAGTTTCACCTCGCCGGCGCCCGTCGAGCATCGCACGCAGGCGGCGGACGTTTCGCTGCAGACGCGCCTGTTCGGCCACGTGAAGGGGCGTCTCGGCGTTCGCCTCGAGAAGTTCACGCTCGACGACTGGCAGCAGAGTGGCGGCACCGCGCAGTTCGAGCCGGTCGGTTCTGAGCTGCTGCTGCGCGACACGTCGCGCTCGCACCAGTGGGGCAACCGCCTGATCAACATGGGCTCGTACCTCGCGCCCAGCTACAACGGCACCGCCGTCTACGTCGGCCTGACGTACGGGTTCGGCGGGGCAAAGTAGACCCATCGGCGGTCCGTTCAGGGTGAAGGAGCTGAGGTTCCTCCACCGCTTCTCCGGATCCCTGGACGGCCGCTAGATTGGGACGGCATCGCACGGTCGGCGGGCGACTCCTGCGCCTCGCCGGCCGTGCGTGCTTCGCGGCTTGGTTCGCCGAGAAGTGCGCCGGCCCGTCACGCCATGGACGCTCTTATGCGCATCCTCATTGTCGAAGACGAACACAAAGCCGCCGAGTACCTGCATCAGGGACTGACGGAGGCCGGCTTCGTGGTGGACCTCGCCAACAACGGTGACGACGGGCTGCACCTGGCGATGGAAGGGGCGTACGATCTCGTCGTGCTCGACGTGGGCCTTCCACGGCGCGACGGTTGGTCTGTGCTCGCGTCGCTCCGGCGCGCCGGCCGCGAGACGCCCGTGCTGTTCCTGACGGCCCGCGACGCGGTGAGCGATCGGGTGAAGGGGCTGGAGGCCGGCGCCGACGACTACCTGGTGAAGCCCTTCGCGTTCTCCGAGCTGCTGGCGCGCGTCCGTTCCATCCTGCGCCGCGGTCCGGCGCGTCAGCCCGACGTCTTGACGGTTGGGGACCTCGAGCTCGACCTTCCGCGTCATCGGGCCGCGCGCGCCGGGCAACGGCTCGACCTGACGCCCAAGGAGTTCGCGCTCTTGACGCTGCTCGTGCGCCGCCGCGGCGAGGTGCTCTCGAGGACGCTCATCTCCGAGCTGGTCTGGGAGATGCACTTCGACAGCGACACCAACGTGGTGGACGTCGCCATCCGGCGCCTGCGGGCCAAGGTGGACGATCCGTACGACCACAAGCTGGTTCGCACCGTCCGCGGGGTCGGGTATGTTCTCGACGAAAACTGAACCTGGGACGCCCCCACCGGTCCGCCGGTGGTCGATCACGGGACGGCTCTCCGCCGCCAATGCCGTCAAGACCCTGGTCATTCTGGCGATCGTTGGCGGCGTTCTCTACTGGGGGCTCGCCCGTGAGCTCCGACAGCAGGACGCGAAGCTCGTCGCCAGCAAGCTAGCAGTCCTTGAGCACCTCGTGGCCACGTACCCTCTGACGGCCGAGGCGATCGAGAGCGAGATCGAGCATGAGGCCGGTGAAGGGGGACCGCTCAGCTACTTCCTGCGAATCGTTGAACCCTCCGGACGCGTGGCGCACGAGACGCCCGGCATGCCGGCGGCGCTCCCGGTGGGGGCCTTCCCCACACCCTTGCCGTCCGAAGCCGCCTCGCTGGGCTGCGCCGAGTGCGATTGGAGCAGTGACCGGCGGTTCCTGCTCGGCGCCCATCGGGCGAGCGCTCTTGGAGAGTCCGAGCGCGTGGTCATCCAGGTGGCGTTCGACGTCGAACGCACCCGTGCGATGTTGCGGCGCTACGCCCGCCTGCTCGCCTGGGTCCTGAGCATCGGCGTGCTGGTGTCGGCACTCGGCACGCTGCTGCTCGCGCGCCTCGCGGTCCGGCCAATACACGAGATCACCGACCGGGCGCGCCTCATCAACGCCAGCCGTCTCGACCTGCCGCCGCTGTCGGCACGCCCCTGGCCCGCGGAGCTGCGGGGCCTCGCCCACGATTTTGACCAGATGCTCGCGCGCCTTGGAGATGCGTTCGCGCGCCTCTCGCAGTTCGCCGCGGACCTGGCGCACGCGCTGCGCAATCCCATCAACAACCTTCGCGGCAACGCAGAGGTCGCGCTGTCCCGAACGCGGACGACGGAGGAGTACCAGCAGACGCTGGGCTCGAACCTTGAGGAGCTGGACCGCCTCTCACGTCTGATCGACGGCCTGCTGTTCATTGCGCGCGCCGAGGATCCGCATCTGGCGATTGAACGCACCACGTTTGGAGTGCGTCGGGAAATGGACGCGGTCCGCGAGTTCTACGAGGCGCTTTCCGCGGAGCGTGGCGTCTCGGTGCGGTGCGAGGGCGAGGCGACGGTGACCGGCGATCCGGTGCTCGTGCGACGCGCCGTGAGCAATCTCCTGGCGAATGCGCTCAAGCACACGACAGCCGGCGATCACGTGCACATGGAGGCGCGCCCGCAACCCGACGGAGGCGCCCACATCATCGTGCGTGACACGGGCGTCGGCATTGCGGCGGAGCACCTGCCGCGCGTCTTCGAACGCTTCTTTCGCGGTGACGATGCGCGGACCGAGGGCGCGGGCCTTGGCCTGGCCATCGTGCAGTCCATCATGCGACTCCACGGCGGCGAGGCCACCATCGACAGCGCGCCCGGCACGGGGACTGCAGCGACGCTTGCGTTTCCCGCCAGCGCGCCTGCCGACCGCGGCTAGCGCGCGGAACGACCGTCCAGTCGCCGTCCACCGGTGGCGACGGAGGATCGCGGTGGGTCAGTCGTCATCCGCCCTAGCGGCGCCCCCCGCCGTCGCCGGCTGCGCCGACGTCCACTTCTTTACGACGAACGCGAGGAAGACGAGTCCGCCCGCGACGAGCACCCACGGGAGCGCATAGACGAGCAGGTTGAAGCCCGACGCCTTGGGCTCGAGCAGGATCCACTCGCCGTACTTCGAGATGAAGTAGTCCTTTACCTCGTCGGGCGACTTGCCCGAGGCAAGCTGTTCCTTCACCACCGTGCGCATCTGCTGCGCGAGCTCCGAGGGCGAATCTTGGATCGAGACGCCCTGGCAGACGGGGCAGCGCAGCTGCGCGGCCACTGAGGACGTCAGCCGGTCGAGCGCGGGATCGTTCTTCTGCGCGTCGGTCAGCGTCCCCTGCACCTGCACGCGCAACGCCCCAGTGTCCTGCGGCGCCCCCTGCGGCGCGGCGGGCAGCTCGGGCGCCTGCGCGCCGAGCCCGCGGGGCGAGATTGCGCCAAGCGACAGCGCGCCAAGCGCAGCCGCGGCGGCGAGCGCCGTCAGGCCACGCGAGAGTCTCCGGTGCCAAATCATCGTGCCCCTCCCTTCGAGGCTGCCGCCGTGTCACCACTCGGCGCACCCGCCGGTGCCGCGGGCGCGGCCGCCGCCGCCATCAGCGAGTCCACCTTGAATCGCACCACCGCGGGCGTCACCGGCCCGGTGTGCTTGTACGCCACGCGGCCGGTCGCGTCGAGAAAGAACGTTTCCGGCACGCCGTAGAGCCCGTAGTCGATCGCCGTGCGCGCGCCGGGGTCATCGACCGACGGATAGGTCTGTCCGCCCATTTCGGCGATCCAGGCGCTCCCCTTGTCGGGGACGTCGTTGTAGAGCACGCCGAGGAACTGCACCGGCTGGCCCGCGTAGGTCGCGGCGACGTCGGATAGCGCGGCATGCTCGTCGCGGCACGCGAGGCACCACGAGGCCCAGAAGTTCAGCACCACCACCTTGCCGCGCAGGTCGGCGAGGCGGACGGTGTCGCCGACCGGGCGCGAGAGCGCCGCCTGTCCCGGCGCGAAGACCTGCAGCGCGAACTGCGGCGCCGCACGGCCGGGGAGCGGGGACGGAATGTTGTTCGGGTCGCGGGTCAGTCCCCAAGCGAACAACCCAATGACCGGCGCCGCGCTGGCCGCGGCGATCGTCGCGCGCTTCCAGTTCACGGCTGGCCCTCCGCAAGCGCCGGGGCCGCCGGCGTCGCTACCGCGCGCCCCCGCTCACGCCCACCCGGCCAGGCGCCGACGATTGCCCCCAAGCACACCACCATGCCGCCGATCCAGATCCATGGCACCAGCGGCTCCCAGATCACCTTGACCGTCACGTTGGATCCATCCGCCTTGAACGCCATCAGGCTCAGATAGATGTCGCCGCGCAGCGTGCTGCGCACGTCCGGGGTCGGCACCGGCTCCTGCTGCGTGGGATAGTAGTTCATGCGCGGTTCGATCTGTGCCCGCACGCGGTCGCCATCCATCCACTCCATCGTGGCGCCGATCACCTCGCGCTGCTTCTCCTGCCGTCCCCACGCGTTCTTGAAGCGCAGGGTGTGGCCGGCCACGGTCATCGTCTGACCCGGCGTGAGCGTCGCCTCCTGCTCCGTCTTGAAGGTGCTCGACGCGGCGATGCCGACCGCGACCATTATGACGCCGATGTGGGCGGTGTAGCCGCCGTATCGGCGACGGTTCGCCGCGACCAGCCGGACCAGCGCCATCACGAACGACTCGCCATGCGCCTTCACGCGGGCGTTGGCGCCGCGCACGAACTCCTGCAGGTTGGTGCCGAGCGCGAAGCCCGCAAACAGGAAGGCGAGCACCGAGTACGCGCCGCGGCCGCCGGCCGCCACGACGCCGATGGCGAACAGTACGCCGAGCACGATGCCGGGCAACAGCCGTCCCTTCAGCTCCTCACCCGCCGCCTTGCGCCACGGCAGCGCCGGGCCGACTCCCATCAGGAAGAGCAACGCCACCATGAGCGGCAGCGACATCTTGTTGAAGAACGGCTCCCCAACGCTCACCTTCACGCCGCGCGCCGCCTCGGCCACCAGCGGGAAGAGCGTGCCGATCAGCACCGTGAACATGAACGCGGTGAAGAGCAGGTTCTGCACGAGGAACGCCGTCTCGCGCGACAGCGGCGCGTCGAGGCGCCCCTCCGAGGCGAGCCGGTCGCTGTTGCCGGCGACCATGAACAGCGCGGCAACGAGCACGATGCCGATGAAAGCGAGGAAGTAGTAGCCGATCGTCCCCGTCGTGAACGCGTGCACCGACGAGATGATCCCCGAGCGCGTGAGGAACGTGCCGAGAATGGTGAGCACGAACGTGCCGACCATCAGGTTCAGGTTCCACAGCTTCAGCATCCCGCGCCGCTCCTGCACCATCACGGAATGCAGGTACGCGGTGGCCGTGAGCCATGGAATGAACGAGGCGTTCTCCACGGGATCCCACGCCCAGTAGCCGCCCCAGCCAAGCACCTCGTACGACCACCACATGCCCGCCACGATCGCGGCCGTCAGGAAGCCCCACGACGCCACGGTCCAGCGACGTCCGAGGCGGATCCAGTCGTCGCTCGCCACCTCACCGGAGAGCATCGCGCCCACGGCGAAGGCAAACGGCACGGTGAAGCCCACGTAGCCCAGGTACAGCAACGGCGGGTGCACCGCCATCAGGATGTGGTTCTGCAGCAGTGGGTTGGGCCCGGGGCCGTCGAAGGGCACCGGGAAGACCGGCTGGAACGGATTGGCCGGACCCAGCAGCAGGACATGGAAGAAGAGCGACACCAGCAGCAGCGTGACCGCCGCGTACGGGACGAGGTGCCCCTCACGCCCGCGGTTGAAGTAGACCGCCGCCGCACCGTACAGCGCGAGCACCCAGGCCCAAAAGACGATGGAGCCCTCCAGGGCGCCCCACAACGAGATGACCGTGAAGAACAGCGGCGTGGCGCGGCTTCCGACCTGCGCGACGTAGGAGATGCTGAAGTCGTGCGTCACGAGCCCCCAGACGAGGGCCAGCGTGGCGACGGTCACGAGCACGAAGTTGGTGTAGACCGCCGCGTAGCCCAGCGTCAGCCAGTCGCGCCGCCCGCGGCGGATGGCCACGGGGAGCAACACGGCGCCGAGCAGTGAGATCGCGGTCGCGACGATGATGGCGTTGTAGGCAAGCAGGCGGGTCATGACCCGGAGCTCTTCATAAGGGACTTGTACATCTCCGAGGGGCGTTCACCCTTTTCCGGCGCCTTGTACTCGTTGGAGTGCTTGACCATCAGGCTGGTGCTCTTGAAGACGCTGTCCTTGCCGTAGCGCCCCTCGATGACCACGCCCTGTCCGTCCTTGAACATCTGCGGCGGCGCGCCCTTCGAGTGCACGGCGATTTCGCTCGTCCCGTCGGTGACGGTGAAGCGCAGGTCGAGCGCCTTCTCGTCCCAGACGACGGAGCCAGGCTTCACCTGGCCGCCGAGGCGCACGGGCTTGTCCATCCCCTCCACGCCCTTCGCCGCGAGCTCCTTGGGCGTCAGGAAGTAGACGACGTTGCTGTCGAGGCCGCCGTAGATCAGCCAGCCGAAGGCCATCACGAGCACGCCCACCGCCGCCAGCGCGCCCCACTTGCTCCGTTTCATGGTCATGTCCTGAACTCTCCCTTTGACGCCTGCTGGTATTCTGTCCGGGCGCGGCGAACGGCGCCAATCAGGCGCGTCAGCATGGCTCCCAGCACCACCCACGTGATGACGTACGCCGCCACCACGAACTCGATCCCGCCGTGTTCGATGGGGCTACCCATTGTTGCCTCCCAGCGCGGCCGCTTGCGCCGCGTGCTCGGCCGCGCGCTCGTACCGCGCGGCCTCGTATCGCTTCCAGATGAACCACACCGCGATCAGCGAGAACGCAGCGACGTTCAGCAGCCATCCGCGCAGGAACACCGGGGCCACCTCGCGCGGGTCGCTCTGGATCTGGTGCAGCGTGCGCCACCACCGCACCGACATCCAGACGATCGGCACGTTGATCGCGCCGAGGATGCCGACGGCCGCGCTCCACTGGCCGCGCCGGTGCGGATCCTCCACGAACGACCGCAGGGCGAGATACCCCACAAAGATCAGGAAGAGCACCAGCGTGCTCGTGAGCCGCGCGTCCCACGACCACCAGACTCCCCAGGTCGGGCGCCCCCAGAGCATCCCCTGGATCAGGGTGAGGCCGCAGAACATCGCCCCCACCTCCGCCGACGCCGCCGCCAGCAGGTCGGCGCGCTCGTCCTCCTTCCAGAGAAAGTGGATGGACGCGACGAGCACGACGCCGAAGGCGGCGAAGGTCACCCACGCCGATGGCACGTGCACGTAGAGGATCTTCTGCAGGTGTCCCATCATCGCGTCGGCGGGCGACGTGACGACGGCGTAGACCTGCGTGAAGAGGAAGAAGAGCAGCGCGCCCCACCCGAGCCAGGCGGGAGCCGGCCGGGGCGGACCAAACTGCGTGGTGTCGTTGCGGGACATGACGGTCAGACCTCGATCACGTATTCAAAGGCCAGGAAGGTCGCCACAAGGAAGATCACATCGAACGCGCCGAGCAGGCTCACCCAGGTGCCCAG
The DNA here is from genome assembly GCA_016871855.1 of Gemmatimonadota bacterium. Classification (GTDB taxonomy): domain Bacteria; phylum Gemmatimonadota; class Gemmatimonadetes; order Gemmatimonadales; family Gemmatimonadaceae; genus PNKL01. The sequence continues at coordinate 29,741 of VHBQ01000006.1, read as the reverse complement.
TTCATTCATCAGGTCGCCGCTCAGGAACAGCTTGGTCGCCATCATCGCGGCGAGAAGCACGGGGATGAGCATCGGGTAGAGCAGCAGCGGGAGCAGCACCTCGCGCGCGCGACTGCGGCTGGACATCGCCGCGTAGAACGTACCGAGCGCGACGATGCCGACGACGCCGAGCATCATCAGGCCGAGCAGGGACGGCCACTGCGCCGGCACGCGCACGCCGAAGAGCACCAGCCCGACGGCGACGACGATCACCAGCATCAGCGACACAAAGATCAGGTTGGCGATCAGCTTGCCGGCGAAGATCGCCCAGCGCGCGCCCGGATAGAGCAGCAGCGCCTCGAGCGCCCCGCCGTCGAGCTCCACCTGGTACGACCGATTGAACGCGAGCACGCCGGCGAAGAGCACGGCCAGCCAGAGCGCGCCGGCGGCTGCGTCGCGCAGCGCCTGCGCGTCGGGGCCGAGGGCGAGGCCGAAGAGCACGAGAATGGTCACGCCGAGCGAGACGACCGAATTGAACCCCGCCTTCGAGCGCCGCTCGGTGGTGAGGTCCTTCCACACGATCGCGCGGATGCGGCGCATGTCGTCGCGGAAGGCCATCAGCGGGTCCTCGGGTGGCGCGTCATCAGGAGATCCCCGCCGCGCCGGCCGGCAGCGTGATGGCCTGCGGCGAGGCGCCGTCGTGGCCGAAGTCGCCGGGGCGCGGCTCGTGCACGCGCCCGTCGCGGATGATCACCGTGCGGTCGAGCACGCCCTGCGCCGGCACCAAGTCGTGCAACACGACCACGGCGGCGCCGCCGGCGGCGTTGAGCTCGCGGATGAACGAGTTCATCAGCGCGATCCCGGCGACGTCGAGGTTATTGTACGGCTCGTCGAGCAGGAGGAGGCGCGGGCGCTGGAGGATGAGGCGGGCGAGCGAGAGGCGGCGCTGCATGCCGGCCGAGAAGCCGCGCACGCGCTCGTGCGTCACGTGCGTGAGCCCGACGCGCTCGAGCGCGGCGTCGATGTCCGCGGCCGGGAAGCCGAGCATCGTGGCGGCGAAGGCCAGGTTCTCGCGCGCCGTGAGGTCGTCGTAGAGGCCGGGGATATGGGAGAAGAAACCGACGTGGTGGCGCACGTCGTCGCCCTCGGTCTTCACGTTTGCGCCGTACACGAAGCAATCGCCGGCGGAGGGCTTGAGCAGCGTGGCCACGATGCGCATGAACGTGCTCTTGCCGCAGCCGTTGTGCCCAAGGAGGCCGACCATCTCGCCGGCCTGCACCTGGAGGTTGACGCCCCGCAGGATCCACCGCGCTCCGAATCGACGCGCGACCCCCCGCGCATCGAGTGCGAGCTGCCGTGTCTGGAGGGGGGCGGCGCTGGTCACGCAAGAAAAGAGTGCAATTGCGTCCCTCTTTTCCAGCCGCAGGAGGCCGAATTTCTGTACGGTTTTTCCCTACGTAGTAACACTATATGGCGTAACGAGTTGAATGTTGCGACGCACGCTCGCGTAGAGGGTTTTCGTTGAACGCGTGTCAGAGTGCGAAGGACACAAGAAAACGGGAATCGGCGCTGACGCCGACCCCCGTCTTCGAATGGAGCGTATCGGGCTCGAACCGATGACCCCCGGCTTGCAAAGCCGGTGCTCTCCCAACTGAGCTAACGCCCCGTGCACGGGAATCTAAGTACTGAAGCGCGGGGCTTCCAGACGGTGGACGGTGGACGGTGGACGGTCGACGGTGGATGCATGCCTTCGGCGGCGATGTATTGAACCGCTCGGGGATCGAATGATGACGCATCGCGGGACGCGCGGCGCCATCCTCGCTCTATGCATCCACTTCACAGACTCGAGGTCTATGCGCAAGCGCGCGCACTGGCGAACAGCTGCCGGCAGCACACCGCGCAAATGCACGACCGTGACCTGCGATGGCAGCTGCTGCGAGCCGCGCGTTCTGTGGCGGCCAATCTCGCGGAGGGAGCCGGGTGCGACTCCCAGGCGGCCTTCGCGCGCTACATCGCCATCGCCGTGGCATCCACCAAGGAGACCGAGTGTCACGTGGACTTCGCCAAAGACACCGGCGCGCTGACGCCAGTGCAGTACGCTGAGCTCACCGCCCAACTCCGTATCCTCGCCCCGCGGCTGGTGCGCCTGCTGGCTGCCGTACGAGCCAATGCAACGCGGCGGGCTAGGAGCACCCCCTAGCCCGCCGCTTGTTGTCTACCGTCTACCGTCTACCGTCCACCGTCTACCGTCTACCGTCTATTCATGTGCCGGCAGAGGCTCCATGGTTTCCGGATCACACGGCACCTGCACCTCGTCCCGGAACTCCGACGTCATCAGGAAGACCCGCATCTTCGGGAAGGCATCCATGAACTGGGTGTAGCACCAGCCGAACGCGCCCAAGTAGCCGACGAACAGCGCGAGGTTCCACTTCCACAGCGCCGGCAGGTCGCCGCCCACCTCACGCGGACCGTAGATGGACGGGTAGATCTCGGTGTAGCGCGCCAGCCAGATCCCCACCAGCGAACAGGCCGCGAAGACCATCATCGTCGGCGTCCACATCTTGGCCTTCACGCTCAGCAGGCCGAAGAACGGCAGCACGAAGACAAGCACCGCCACCGCCACCGTCGTGGTGGTCCAGACGCCGCTCAGCCGCAGCGTGAAGAAGTGCGTCTCCTCGGGCAGGTTGCCGTACCAGATCACCAGGTACTGCGAAAAGGTCAGGTAGCCCCAGAACGCGGTGAACGCGAAGCAGAGCTTGCCGATGTCGTGGTACTGCTTCTCGGTGATGAGGTCCGACGCGCCGAGGTGGGTGTTGAACACCCGCACGAGGGCGGAGAAGACCATCAGCGCGGCCAGCCAGCCGCCCATGAAAACCTGCCACCCATAGATCGTGCTGAAGAAGTGGTACGAGAGCGACATGGAGTGGTCCCACGCCATCACCACCCAGCCGAAGCCAAACAGGAGCGCCATCACCACGGCCATCCACCCCTGCCGGCTGTGCGTGCTGTGGAGCTCGCGCCGCTCGTCGCGGAAGCCGCGCCGCATCGCCGCGCGGATTCCCGCGGCCCACGACGCCCCCCTCTCGGGGCTGACGCCCACATCGAGCCGCACCGACGTCCACACGTACCAGACCTGCAGCAGCATGATCAACCCGAACACGCCAACCGAGCGCGCCCAGAAGAAGGCGTGGTTGAAGTAGATCTCCTTCTCGTGGATCAGCTCGCCCGTCCCGACGAGGTCCCACCACGGGTAGATGTGCTCGGCCCCCACGAAGATCGTGAGGAGCAGCGCCACAAACGCGAACGGCAGGAAGGCGGCGAAGCCCTCGAGCAGGCGGATCACCGAGCGCGACCAGCGCGCGGTGGTGATGCGCTGCACGGCGACGAACATGACGCCGGCCGACGCGATGAGCGTGAAGAACAGCCAGTTGACGTGGAACGCCTGCCAGGCCCGGCCGTTGCCGATCGCCGCGCCGTAGGCGAAGACGGCGAAGCCGGCGATGAACATCGCCAGGAACGCCTGCTTCAGGACGGCCGGAATCGGCTTGTCGATCGCCGCCAGCACGCGCGCGCGCGCCGGGGCGGGAGAATCGTGCGCAGTCATTACTCGTGGCCCTCCGTCTTCGCCGGCGCGTGCTCACCGGCCGCCTTCGGCACGGCGATCACCGTTGGCTTGGCGAACGCGGGATTCCGGTTGGGGCCGATCCGCGTCGGTCCGGGAAGCTTGGTCCCCGTCTCGCCCGGCAGGCCCGGCGCCGTCGTGTCCGCCACCATCCCCGGCACCTTGTCCTGCAGCACGCGGATGTAGTTGACCACGTCCCAGCGCTCCATCTCCTCGATCCGGTTGTACGACGGCATCAGGCCGCGACCGTTCCGGATCATCCCCCAGAGGTACCCGTCCGTGAAGTTCTTCACGCGGTCCGTCACGAGCGGCATCGGCACCATGCCGAGCGTCGTCGCCGGGCCATTCCCCTTCCCCGCCACGCCGTGGCACGGCGCGCAGTTGATCTGGTAGTACATCCGCCCGCGCCGCACCGAGGCGGTGTCCACCGCCACGGGGTTGGGGAGCGTCGACATCGAGTCCACCGTGCTCGGCAACTGGCTGTACGACACCACCCAGATGGGTACCTGCGTGCCATTCGTGGAGACCGAGCCCAGCGGATTGCCGCGGAAACCCGTCAGCTCCGCTGAATCAGCCTTGAACACCTGCCACGGGCCGATGGACGGCTGCTGCTTGAAGTCCGACAGCCAGGTGGTGCCGCACGCGCCGAGCGCGAGCGGAAGCGCCGCGAGGGCCGCGGAACGGAACCAGCGCTTAGCGATCACCGCGCACCTCCACCGCCCCATGCTTGCGGAGCAGCGCCTCAGCCGCCGCCAGGCGGTCGGGCGAGCACTCCACCCAGATGCCGTAGTCGCCGCGGCTGAAGCGTGGGTCGTAGCCGACCATCATCGTCAGCCGCGGCACGCCGGCGTGAATGAACAGGCCGGCCACCGTCGACAGCGCCCCGACGAGCACGAACACCTCGAAGCCGAAAATCGTGTACGGAATCCACGAGCTGAACGCCTTGCCGCCCACGACGAGCGGCCAGTAGTTCGACGCCCAGACGGCGATCCAGTAGCCGAACACGCAGCCGGCGAGTCCGCCGAACAGCATGTACTTGCGCACCGGGCTCTTGGGCGGGTGCAGCGCGTGCTCGAACTCGTGGCGCGGCGTCGGTGTGAACACCGTGAGGTCGCCCAGCTTGCTCTGCTTGAGCTCCTCGATGGCCTCGACCGCCGAGTCCAGTTCCCTGAAGTGGCCCACAACCCCGCGCATTAGCGATCCCCCGGCATTTCGGGTTCAAAGTCCTCGGCGTTCGCCGGCGTGTGCGCGTGCGCATGCTTCAGGCGCGGCGGCACGATCTCCTTCACCTCGGTGAGGGCGATCACCGGCAGCTGGCGGACAAAGAGCAGGAACCACATGAAGAACCAGCCGAACGAACCGATCAGAATCGAGTAGTCCACCCACGTCGGCGCGTACGTCGTCCACATCCACGGCTCGAACTCGTGTGAGAGCGACGGCACGACGATGACGAACCGCTCGAACCACATCCCGATGTTGATGAAGATCGACAGGATGAACAGCCACGCCGGGTTGCGGCGCAGCTTCTGCGAGAAGAGCGTCAGCGGGAGGATCATGTTGCAGGTGATCATGATCCACGCGGCCCACCACCACTGGCCGAAGACGCGGTTCCAGAAGAAGTCCTGCTCGACCTGCACGCCGCCGTACCAGGCGATGAAGAACTCGATCAGGTAGGCGCAGCCGACGATCATCGACGTCGCGAGGCAGAGCTTGGCCGCCGCGTCGAGATGGTTGATCGTCACGAAGTGCTGCAGCTTGAAGTACTTCCGGATCGGGATGATGATCGTGAAGACCATCCCGATGCCCGAGAAGATGGCGCCGGCCACGAAGTACGGCGGGAAGATCGTGGTGTGCCACCCGGGCGTGAGCGCCATCGCGAAGTCGAAGGACACGACCGAGTGCACCGAGAGCACCAGCGGCGTGCTCACCGCCGCCAGGAACAGGTACGCGCGGGCGAAGTGCCGCCACTCGCGCTCCGTGTTGCGCCACCCGAAGGACAGCAACGCGAGGATGCGCTTGCGGACGGGGTTGGTCTCGCGGTCGCGCAGCGTCGCGATGTCGGGGATGAGACCGACGTAGAGGAAGGTCGACGAGATCGTGAGGTACGTCAGGATCGCGAAGACGTCCCAGACCAGCGGCGACTTGAACTGCGGCCAGAGGAGGCGCCAGTTGGGATACGGAATCAGCCAGAAGAACTTCCACGGCCGGCCGAGGTGGATGATCGGGAAGAGCCCCGCCGTCATCACCGCAAACACCGTCATGGCCTCGGCGCACCGGTAGATCGTGGTGCGGAAGCCCGCGCGAAAGAGGAACAGAATGGCCGAGATCAGCGTCCCGGCGTGGCCGATGCCGACCCAGAAGACGAAGGTGATGATGTAGACGCCCCACATCACCGGCGGGTTGTACCCCGCCACGCCCAGCCCCTGGTGCACCTGGTACAGGAAGGCGGCGACGCCGAGCCCGAGGGCGGCGATCGCGGTCATCAGCATCGCGAACCAGGCCTTCGTGGGCTTCAGCGTCGCGATGATCGCGTCGTCGACGTGCTCGTAGTCCGGCACGGCCGGGAGTTGCACGTTGGCCGACGCGATGTTGGGCCGCCGTGGTTCGTAGGCGATGGTTGCCATCGTCCGCGCCCCCTTACGCCGTAGCCCCGGCCGGAGCCGGGTGGTTGATCTTCTTCAGGTAGACGACCGCGGTGTACGTGTTCAGTTCTTCGAACACGTGATATGCGCGGCGATCCTCGATGAGCTTCGTGACCGACCAGTTCTCGTCCGCGGCGTCGCCGAACAGGATCGCCCGCGACGGGCAGGCCTGCGCGCAGGCCGTGGTGAACTCGTCGCCTTGGATCTCGCGGTTCTGCACCTTGGCCAGCGTCTCCGCGTCACGGATGCGCTGCACGCAGAACGAGCACTTCTCCATGATGCCCTTCGCGCGGACAGTCACGTCGGGATTCAGCTGCCAGTGCAGCGGCTCCGGGAACGCGTACTGCGCGCGATCCACCTCGCCGTATCCGAACCAGTTGTAGTACCGGACCTTGTACGGGCAGTTGTTGGAGCAGTAGCGCGTGCCGACGCAGCGGTTGTACACCTGCACATTCAGGCCGTCGGGCGTGTGGTACGTGGCGTACACGGGGCAGACGGGCTCGCACGGCGCGTTGCCGCAGTGCTGGCACATCATGGGAATGACCCGCACCTCCGGGTGGTGCGCCGGATCCCACGTCGCATCCTTGTACTCGCGGTCCATCTCGTAGTAGCGCTCGAGGCGCAGCCAGGCCATCTCGCGCGACCGCGTGATGTTGGCGCCAGGGAACTTGCGGTCCGCGAAGAGCTGCGGTCCCTGCCACTCGGCGCCGACGGTCGGGATGTTGTTCTCGGCGTAGCAGGCTGTCACGCACGCCGAGCACCCCGTGCACTTCGCGAGGTCGATGGTCATCGCCCAGCGGCGCTTGGCGCGGCCGCTCGGATGGTTGGGGTCGTACTCGCCCCGCTGCGCCGACTTGGGATCGCCGAGTTCGCCCTGTGCGTCGTTCGCCACCGGGGCCCGCAGGCCGGGGAGGAACTCCGTGGGCGCCTGGCCAATGAACGTGTGCGGATGATCGGTCTCGCCGGCGCGGAACTGCTCGATCGTCTGGGCGCGGGCGATCTTTCGTCCGTGCTGGCGGCCGGACCCCTCGGTCGTGACGATCGGCGTGTGCCCGTCGGCCTTGGCCACCGTGCAGCGCACCCCGACGAGCTGGTAGCCGCCCGCCTGGTCGTTCGACGCCGGGAGCAGGCTCCACGCGTTGTGGCCCGTTCCTGTCGCGTAGCGTCCCGCCGCCGTCTGGCCGCGTCCCACCATCACCGCGATCGTGTCAGGCCGCACACCGATGTAGAGGAAGGCCGGCGCGGTGACTGTTCCCGCGACCGTCTTCACCGTCACGTGGTCGCCGGCCTCGACGCTCAGCTTCTTCGCCGTCTCGGGGTGCATCTCCACGACGGTCTGCCAGCAGATCTTGGTGACGGGATCGGGGAGCTCCTGCAGCCACGGCTTGTTCGCGCCGCGCCCGTCACCCATCAGCAGGTTCCAGTACGTGGCGAGGTAGTAGTCGCCGTTCTGCTCGCCAACGATCGCCGGCTTCATGATCTTCGCCACCGGCGCGGTGCGCCGCGGCAGCGAGCCCGCCAGCATGCCCGTCGGCAGCGCGTTCTGCAGATTCCCGTTGCCGCCGAGGTGCTTGGCTACTACGCCGCGATAGTCGGGCGGGAACTTCGAAACGTCCGACGCGTGCTGCTTGGCCTCGGCCGGGTTCTCCGGACAGGCGAAGCACGGCGCGGGCTTCAGCGACGCGAGCAGCACGTCGGCCGTCGCGCGCGTGTTGAACACGGGATCCATCGCCGGCTGCTGCAGCCCCAGCGTCCCCTGCACCGGCTCGGCGATGCCCCAGCTCTCGAGCGCGTGATGGTCGGGGAGGATGAGGTCGCAGAGCGCGGTCGTCTCATCAGGCACCGTGGAGAACGACACCTTGAACGGCACCTTCTCGGCGGCCTTGGCGAAGCCGAGGCCCGTGGGCGTGCTGTAGACGGGATTCGCGCCCCGGATGAACAGCGCGGGGACCTCGCCCGCCTCCATGGCGGCGACCACGTCGTTGAGCACCGCCGGCGGCACCACGCCTTCCCACGCGCCGTACGACTCGGCGGGCTTGATGGTGACGCCCACGTTGCCCAGCGCCTTGTTGAGCTGGTTGACCTCGGTGGCAAGGTCGAGCGCGCGCGGTCCGGTGCCGCCCGCGACGAGCAGCGACGGCTTGGCCGACGCGATTTCCTTTTGCAGACCTTCGAGGATCTTGACCGGAATGTCCGTCGCGGCGGCGGCATCGGCGGCCGACATCTTGCCGGCGAGCATCTTCGCGATGGATCCAGCGGTGCCCGGCGCCGCCGGGATCCACTGGTCGGCGTTGAGGCCGGTCAGCGGCCGGCGGGGGCCGATGTAGATGAGCCGCGGGGCGCCTTCAATCCTGCCGCGCGCCTCGGCGAAGTCGAGCTGCTGCGGAACCGGCAGTCCCCACCCGTCGAGGAAGTCGGCGGCGAAGGAGACAATCACCTTGGCGGCGCCAAAGTCCAGCTTCGGCCACGACACGCCGTACACCGCGCGGTTCGCCGCGACGGTGGCAAATGGCGCCTCGGCGTCGTAGCTGATGTGCGCGGGCATGCCGCGCAGGGCGAGCCACTCGTCGAGGAAGGTGTGCAGCAGCCCCTGCTCATGCTGGTTGATGAAGACGGCGTTCTTGGCCTTGCCGCTCTTCATCGCCGTGTCCACGCCCTTGTGCAGGGCGTCGATCGCCTGGTCCCACGTGATCGGCACGAGCGTGCCGTTCTGACGCTGCATCGGACCGCGGAAGCGGTCGGGGTTGTAGAGCCCCTGGAGCGCGGCCTGCCCGCGGGCGCACACGGCGCCGCGGTTGACCGGATGATCCGGGTTGCCCTCGATCTTGATGGCCCGGCCGTCGCGCGTCGTGACGATGATGCCGCACCCGGCGGCGCATTCACGGCACGTGCTCGCGTAGAAGTTCGACACGCCGGGCACCGTGTGGTCGGGCGACGTGACGTACGGAATGAGCTTCTCGACCTGGTCGGTGCTGCATCCCACCATCGTCGATGCGGCGCCGGTGACGCCGAGGACCTTCAGGAAATCGCGGCGCTTGACGCCGTTGGTCGTTTCCACGGGGATCGTCATGCGTCGGTCTCTAGTAGTGGCAGTTGGCACAATCGTACGACGCCGTCGTTCGCACGCCCTTCTTCTCATCAGCCAGCGCGGCGGAATCGGGCTCGTAGCCGGCCAGTCGCAGCCCTTCGGCGCGCGAGTAGCCGTTGACGTGGCACGACACACACCAACCCATGTTCAGCGACGCGTACTGGAAGACCTGCGGCATGTTCTGCACCTGGCCGTGGCAGGTCTGGCAGGTGACGCCGGCGCGGATGTGGCGGGAGTGCGGGAAGCGCACATACTCCGGCACCTTGTGGACGCGCACCCACGGGATCGGGCGCTGCTTATTCCACGCCTCGGCGACCTTCTTCACTTCCTGACGGTCGATGGCGGTGATCGCGTGGCACCCCATGCAGCTCGCCACGGCCGGCAGACCCGGGTCCGGCGACTTGTAGGCCGACGAGTGGCAGAACACGCAGTTCATCTTGAGCGTGTTCACGTGCACCGGATGCGGAAAGACCACCGGCTGCACGGGTGAGCGCCCCGTCCCTTCGCCGAGGTAGTTCGTGTACCCCGAGGCGCCGCTGTACCCCCACGGGCCCGGCTTCGCCTTGCCCTGCGCCTCGCGGTTGGCCTTCTGCGTCGCCGTCTCGGTGGCGCCCGCCGCGACAGCGGCGGTCTGATAGTTGCCGGCGTAGGCAGACATCAGCGTCGAAGCGATCGCAATCGCCACAACGCCGAGCACCGCCAGCCACTTCCTGCGTCCTGTCATCGGATGTCGTCCGTGAGCAAGAGGGGAAACGAGGGGGACGACCCCACGTGCGGGCACGTGGGGCTAAGCAAACGGCGGAATTTCATCCCCTGCGGAGGCGGGCGCAAGGTTAATAGTTGTGATCGCACGGAGTTGGGCGATCGCCCGCGTCAAGGGGCGTCCGTCGGCTCGTCGGCGGCCTCCCGCCGCCTCCACGGCCCTTTCGCCAACCCCCGCGTGATTCGATCAACGGTCCGCAGCACCTCGATCGCGACGGCGCGAAGCATCTTCACCTCGCGCTCATCGGGCTTGGCGCGAAAGGCGAGACTGCGCACGCTGCGCATCACCAGTTCCGGGTTGCGCGTGCGGAAGAACGCGACGGCATCGAGCGCCCGCTCGGCGTCTTCGAACATCCGTTCCCACTCCTCGTGCGTGGCGGGGCCGGCCTGGTGCTTGTGCGCGTCGACCTTGCGCGTCGAATCCCCGGCAGCGAGGTGGAACTCGTAGAGCGCCACGAGCACCGCCTGCGCGAGGTTGAGCGACGCGTGCTCGCTGGTCGGTATCATGCACAGCGTCTGCGCCCGGTCCAGCGCGTCATTGGCGAGGCCGTGGTCCTCCTGGCCAAAGAGGAGGGCGACGCGGTGGCCCGCGGCGAGATCCTCGACGTGGCGCTCGGCGACGGCGCGCGGCGCCAGGCGCTCCCACTTGGCCGACCGGCGCTTGCCGGCGAAGCCGATCACGCGGTGGCAGTCGGCGAGAGCGGCGTCGAGGGTGTCGAAGTGCCGGATCTTCTCGACGACGTCGCGCGTTCCATGAGCGACCCCCTCGATGCGGAAGGGATCGTAGGCGACGGGTTGGACGAGACGCAGGTCGCTCACCCCCATGTTCTTCATCGCCCGCACGGTGGCGGCGATGTTGACGGGGTCCTGCGGGAAGGCGAGGACGACGGTGAGGTGGTCTAGGAGCGGCACGACGGCAATCTAACTGAGGATCGGCGAGTCCGGATTTCGATCGAGGATCGCGATCACGGATCGCGACTGGCGATGACCTCCACAACCACTCTCTCGATGCAGCATCGCGTCAGCCGCCCGCTGGAGACTCCGCATCCTAACCGCCGCCCCGGTCATTAGATTGCATCGCTTATGGATTTCATTCTCGATCTGATCGACAAGTTCCGCGACCTCAATGAGCTGGTCGCGTGGGCCGGCACGGTCGGCATCACGCTGATCATCTTCATCGAGACCGGGTTGCTCTTCCCGTTCCTTCCGGGCGACTCGCTGCTGGTGACCGCCGGCCTCTTTGCCGCGCAACGCGAGGGGCTGGTGCCGCTCAACGTCTGGACGCTGGGCGTCTGGTGCAGCATCGCGGCGATCGCCGGCGACACGATCGCGTACACGATCGGGCGCCGCTCGGGGGACGCGCTCTTCAAGCGCCCCGATTCGCGGTGGTTCAAGCAGGAACATCTCCGCGCCGCGCACGCGTTCTACGAGAAGCACGGCGGCAAGACGATCATCCTGGCGCGCTTCATGCCGTTTGCGCGCACGTTCGCGCCGGTGGTCGCCGGCGCGGCGCACATGAAGTACACGACGTTCCTGTTCTATAACGTGATTGGCGGCCTGCTCTGGATCTGGTCCATGCTGCTGACGGGCTACTATGTCGTGCGGCTCGTGCCGGGACTCGAGCAGAACGTGGAGGCGCTCGTTGTCGGCATCATCATCCTCTCCATCACACCGGGGATCTGGGGATGGTGGAAGGGGCGCCGCGCGCGCCGTGCATGACCGTCCGACTTGCGTAAATTGACCTATCTTATCGCAGCCCCCTGAGGAGACTCCCATGGCCCATACGCTTCCGCCGCTTCCCTACACCGCCACCGCGCTCGAGCCGCACATCGACGCGCTGACGATGACCATCCATCACGGCAAGCACCACAACGCGTACGTGACGAACCTCAACGCGGCCATTGAGAAGGCGCCCGAGCTGGGCAACTGGTCGCTTGGCGACCTGTGCCGCAACATCGCGCAGGTGCCGGAGTCAGTGCGCACCGCGGTGCGCAACAATGGCGGCGGGCACTGGAACCACGCGCTCTTCTGGGAGCTGATGGCGCCGAACGCCGGCGGCGAGCCGGGCGGCGACGTGGGCGCGGCGATCACCAAGACGTGGGGCGACTTCGCCAAGTTCCGCGACGCCTTCAAGGCGGCCGGCACCGGACGCTTTGGATCCGGCTGGGCCTGGCTCGTGGCCGGACGCGACGGCGCGCTGACCATTGAGAGCTCGCCCAACCAGGACAACCCGCTGATGGACGGCAAGCACGCGATCCTCGGGCTCGACGTCTGGGAGCACGCCTACTATTTGAAGTACCAGAACCGCCGTCCGGACTACATCGACGCCTGGTGGAACGTGGTGAACTGGGCGAAGGTGACGGAGCGGTACTCGGCGCGGTAGTTCGCGCGCTGCCTCAACCCCGCGAGAGCTGAGCACCGACGCGGCGTTCCGCGCCGGTGCGGCGCGCCGGAAGCGCGGGATGATGCTTGTCGGGCCTCTTCAGGGGCGTCGTCGCAGTGCACCTCTGGCTCCTGCCGCCGAGTCGCCGCCTTCGCGATCTCGACGCAACCCTCGCCGCGCATGACCAGCAAACGCCCCCCACGGTCTGACCGGCCCCGGAAGGGGAAGAGCGCTCCGGGCAAGAAGCGGGAGCGCCCTCGCGCCGACACTGAAGCGATGGGTGTCGCCAACGCTCCCGATGCAGTGTCACCCGTTACCGCGCACGGCGAGTGGAGCATGCTGGCGTGGGCGCTGGACCAAGTCCAGGAGTCGGTGTTTGGGGCGCTGCCGACCGGCCGGTTCTTCTACGCCAACCAAACGGCGAGTCGCGCGCTGGGCTTCAGCCACGACGAGCTGATGGCGATGGGCGTGGCGGACATCGCTCCGAACTTCCCTGCTGATCGCTGGTCCGAGCATTGGGATGAGGTCCGCCGCCTCGGCAGCATGAGCGTGGAGACAATCCACCGCCGAAGGGACGGATCGGAGTTCCCAGTGGAAGTCTCCATCAGTCTCATCCAAGTCGAAGATGGGGAACGGCTCTTCGCAATTGCCCGCGACGTTTCGGTGCGCAAGGCGGCAGAGGACTCGCTGCGCGCCAGCCAGGCGAAGTTCCATCGCGCCTTCCAGGCCAGCCCCGACTCCTTCACCATCACTCGGCTTGCGGACGGCGCGCTTCTCGAGGTGGGCGACGGCTTCACCGAGATCTTCGGCTGGACCGAAGCGGAGGCGGTTGGACACACCGTGCTGGAACTCGGCATCTGGGTGGACCCAGCCGAGCGAGAGGCCCTGGTGCGTACCATGGAGGGCACGGACTCGCAACGCGGGCTGGAGTTCCAGTTGCGACGCAAGGATGGCAGCGTGTTCACTGCCACGCTGTCCTGCAAGCGCCATGACGTGGACGGCGTGCCCTGCCTGCTGACCGTCGCCCGCGACATCACCGAACGGAAGCGGGACCACAAGGAGCTTGAGACTGCCGAGGCGCGACTCCGCACCGTCGTGGCAAACTCGGATGCGGTGATCTTTCAGCTGGACGCCGAAGGCCGCTTCACGCTGTCTGACGGCAAGGGCCTGGAAGGATTGGGCCTCAAGCCCGGTCAGGTCGTGGGCCTATCCGCCTTGGAGCTCTACGCGAGCCCGCCGGAGGTGGTGGCCGAGTTGCGCCGCGCCCTGGCCGGGCAGCCGACGCGAGCCACGCTGGCCGTGTCGGGCATGACCTTTGACAACCTCCTGATGCCGGTCTTCGGCGCCGATGGCGCGGTCGAGAGCGTGATCGGCATCGCCACCGACATCTCGAGCCGAGTTCAGGCGGAGTCAGCGTTGCGGGAAAGCGAGGCCAGCTACCGCGGGCTATTCGACAGCGTACGCGAGGCCATCTACATCCAGGACCGGGACGGACGATTCCTCGACGTCAACCGCGGTGCGCTGGAGATGTACGGCTATCCTCGAGAGGCGTTCATCGGCCGCACGCCGGAGTTCCTGTCCGCCCCCGGGCGCAACGATCTCGACGCCGTGGGAGCGTGCGTCCAGCGCGCCTTTGCCGGCGAGCCGCAGCGATTCGAGTTCTGGGGCCTGCGCAGGAACGGCGACGCGTTTCTCAAAGACGTGCGCATCTATCCCGGCACGTACTGCGGCGAGGAAGTGGTGGTCGCGCTGGCCATGGACATCTCGGAGCGCCGACGCAACGAGGAGGCACTGCGGCAGGCGCAGAAACTGGAGAGCCTCGGCGTGCTGGCCGGCGGCATCGCCCACGACTTCAACAACCTGATGACGGCCATGCTGGGCAACCTCAACCTCGCCCAGTTGGATCTTCCTGAGGGGACGCCGGCCCACGCTCGACTTGACGCGGTGGAGCGCACGCTGCTCAAGGCGTCCGACCTCACCAAGCAAATGCTCGCCTACTCGGGCCGGGGCCGGTTCGTGGTGAAGGCGCAGAACCTGAACCTCAACGTCCGCGAGATGGTGCACTTGCTGCAGGTGGCCGTCTCGAAGAAGGCCGAGCTGCGCCTGGACCTGCATGCGCACCTGCCGACGATCATGGCCGAGGCCGCTCAGGTCCAGCAGGTGATCATGAACCTGGTCACGAACGCGTCCGACGCGCTGGGCACCGAAGCTGGCGCGATACGGGTCGCCACGTATCCGGAGCGGGTCGACGCCGCGGCGGTACACAGGGACTTCGCCAACCAGGGACTGGCGCCCGGTGAGTACGTGGTGCTGGAGGTCCGGGACAGCGGTTGCGGCATGGCGGCGGACGTGCTGGAACGCATTTTCGATCCGTTCTTCACCACCAAGTCCGCCGGGCGCGGCCTGGGTCTCTCGGCGCTGCTCGGAATTCTGCGCGGTCATCAGGCTGGCATTCGGATTAAGAGCGAACCGGGCCGGGGCAGCACGTTCCAGGTCTTGTTCCCTGCCTGCGGGGAAGTGGCGGAGGAGGGCCCGCCGACCGAACCGCGGTTGCAGGCGCGGTTGGAGGGCACGGTGTTGCTCGTCGACGACGAAGCGATAATCCTGGAGTCCACGGGCCGGGCGCTGGAGTCCATGGGCCTGAAGGTTGAGGTGGCTCGGGACGGCGTGGAGGGACTCGAGCGGTTTCGCAGCATGGGCCCCGCGCTCTCACTCGTCCTCATGGACCTCAGCATGCCGCGCATGGACGGTGCCACCGCGTTCCTGGCGATGCGTGCGGAGCGGCCAGAGGTGCCGGTGCTCCTCTCCAGCGGCTATGACTCCGAGGAGCCAGGACAGGACTTGATGGCTCGAGGCCTAGCCGGGTTCATCCAGAAACCTTATCGCCTTCAGGAACTGGCGGCCGCCGTCAGCGCGGCCATCGGTCGCGGGCGCTGAGGAGCCCCACGTGGTGAGGAAGCGGACGCTGTTGCTGCTGGTGGTGGCGCTGAGCGGCGCCTGCCGAGGCGTTACTACGGGGACCCCGGCATCCACGCCGCTGCGGATTGTCTCGTACAACATCCGCCACGGTCGCGGCATGGACGACAGCGTGAATCTCGCTCGCACGGGGCGAGTGCTCGCGGCGCTAGCCGCGGACTTCGTGGGATTGCAGGAGGTGGATGATCGCGTGCGCCGCAGTGACGGCGTGGACCAGTCCGCCGCGCTGGGAGCGCAGTTGGGGATGCAACACCGCTTCGGGTCGTTCATGGCCTATCAGGGAGGGCACTACGGCCTCGCAATTCTCTCCCGGCATCCCATCGTCGGTTCGCGCGTGCTGACGCTTCCCGTGGGGAACGAGCCGCGCGTGGCCTTGCTGGTGAACGCGGTGCTGCCGTCACGCGACACCGTCTCCGTGGTGAACGTGCACTTCGACTGGGTGGCAAGCGACAGCTTTCGTTTGCCGCAGGCGGAGCGCGTCGCGGCGGCGCTCGACTCGCTTCGGCACCCATACGTGCTGCTCGGAGACTTCAATGACGAGCCCGGATCGCGCACGCTTGCGCTGTTCACCCGGCGGGCGCGCGAGGTTGCCAAGGTCCCTGACGCGACGCTGACCTTCTCGTCCACCGATCCCGTGAAGGAGATCGACTTCGTCTTCGTCGCGCCGTCGTCACGGTGGACGATCGGCGCCGCCCGCGCCATCGCCGAGCGGGTCGCGTCCGACCACAGGCCGGTCCTCGCCGATGTCTGGCTGCGCCGCTGAGCGAACCCGCCACTTCGTTGCGCGGCCGGTCCGTTCGACGCAACGTCCACGGGCGAAGACCGCAACCTCCCTTTGGAGCCCGACATGACGCTGGCCTCACACGCACTCCGCTCCTCGCTCGCCGGCGTCATCGCGCTGACAGCACTCGCCGCGGCACCGGGCGCCGCGCAGTCCGTGCCCGTCTCCCCTGCCCCTGTGGCCTCGCTCGCCCCGCGCCTCGACTCGCTGATGCGGCGCTACATGGACGGCGCGCACATCCCGGGCCTCACCTACGGCATCGTCCGCGACGGACGCGTGGAGCACGTGGGCACCTTTGGGGTGCAGGAACTCGACGCGAAGCGCCCGGTCACGCCGGCCACACTCTTCCGCATCGCCTCGATGTCGAAGGCCTTCACCGCCCTCGCCATCCTCAAGCTGCGCGACGACGGCAAGCTCTCCCTCGACGCGCTCGCCGAGTCGTACGTGCCGGAACTGCGCGGATGGAAGTACCCGACCGCCGACTCGCCGCGCCTGCGTGTGCGCGACCTGTTGAGCCACGTCGGCGGCTTCGTCACCGATGACCCGTGGGGCGATCGGATGACCGTGCTCCCCGAGGCGGACTTCACGCGGATGCTCCGTGATGGCGTGCCGTTCACGCGTGCGCCCGGAATCGCCCACGAATACTCGAACTTCGGCTACGCCCTCCTTGGCCGCATCGTCACCAACGTCTCGGGCCAGCCCTACAAGGACTACATCGAGCAGCATATCATGCGCCCGCTCGGCATGATGGACACGGGCTACGACATCACCGTGTCGCCGGCGGAGCGCCGCGCGCTGGGCTACCGCTGGGAGAACAACGCCTGGCTGCGCGAGCCGGATATGATCCACGGCGCCTTCGGCGCAATGGGCGGCGTGCAGACGACGGCCGTGGACTACGCGAAGTGGGTGTCGTTCCTTCTCGCCGGTTGGCCGCCGCGCGATGGCGCCGAGGTTGGTCCGGCGCGCCGTGCGTCGGTGCGAGAGCTCTCGCAGGGGTTGAACTTCCCCCAGCGCACGCGGCGCCCGGGAACGAGCACGCCAGTCTGCTGGCAGGCGTGGACGTATGGAATGGGGATGCGCGTCGCGACGGACTGCGACGCGGGACTCACCCTTGCCCACGGCGGCGGTTATCCGGGGTACGGTTCCTTCCTGCTGCTGCTCCCGGAGCACGGCATCGGTCTCTTCGCGTTCGCCAATCGCACCTACGCGGGCCCGTCCGGCGCGCTGTGGGACATCGCGATGGAACTGCAGAAGGCAGGCTGGCTCACCGGGCGCGCGCTGCCGGTCAGCGCGGCGCTCGCGCAGACACATCGCGCCGCGCAGGCGATGTTCGCGGCGCGCAGCATCGAGCCCGGCCGCGCGCAACTCGCGTCGAACTTCCTGATGGACCGTTCTGCGGCGAACTGGGCGGCGGAGTTCACTCGGCTCGCCAATTTGGCGGGGACGTGTTCGGCTAATGCGTTGCTGCTCGCGACCGGCGCGTTGAGCGGGACATTCTCGTGGTCCTGCGAACGTGGCACCCTCAGCGGCAATCTGCTGCTCGCGCCAACCAGTCCGCCAACGATACAGGCGCTGCGGCTCGGCTTCGTCGCGCGCTAGCCTAGGCACGGTCGCGGTCCGCGCTGCCGCCGACGCGGGCGGCAGACCCGCGGCGTGCGATCACGCGTCAAGCCGTCGGCATATCGATCCCTGCCCGAAGTTCCTCCATCGATTCGCCGTACAGTCGGAGCAGGATGACCGCCTGGTCGGCGATGCGCTCCGCCTTGTTGAGCGTGCCGATGAAGACCAGGCTCTGTCGCGTCTTCGACCGGCCCAGACGAATGCGCTGCATCTGGCGGCGGTCGAACTCGCGGATGAGCTCCTTCAGCCGCTGCACCGCCGCGTCGGCCTCGGCGACTTCATCAAACCGACTCTGTTCGAGGGCGCCAGCGACCGTGTGGAGCACCCGCCCGACGGTCGCGTGCACCTCGCGCAGCTCCAGCGCCTGCTCGTCGTCCGGGGGCGTGTGGTTGTTCTCCACGTAGCCCTGCGTGCCGCTGGTCAGCGACGACAGATTGGCGGCCACGATCTGCAACGCCGCGATCTTGCGGCCGTAGCGCGGCGTGATGCCCCGGTCTTCGTCCGTCGCGGTGCGCAGCAGCAGGAGGATGGCGCCAATCAACTTGTCGCCCTGGTCATTCAGCTTGCGGGACCGGAAGGCGGCGTCGCTGAGCATGCGCCGATTGCTGCGGATGAGCCCCTCGTACGAGCCCTCGATGGCCTTCTCGGCATCCTTCAGGTACTGCGCGACGTCGCGGCTGTGCGCCAGCATGTCGGTCGCTCCGATGCCCGCATAGAGCTTCTCCTGCTGGGCAAACTCGGCCTCCCGCACGGCGTGGATCCGGTTCGTGTGGAAGTAGAAATAGAAGCCGACGACGACCAAGCCGATGATGGCGGGGAGCCCGCCATGGTAGATCGCGAACGTGAAGCCGAAGCAGACCGTGAAGGCGAGCATCGCGGTCACGAACCAGCCGCCAATCACCGTGATGACCCCGTTGACGCGATACACGGCGCTCTCCCGTCCCCACGCGCTGTCGGCCAGCGACGTGGACATCGCCACCATGAACGTCACGAACGTCGTGGAGAGCGGCAGCTTGAACGCCGTGCCGATGGAGATGAGGGAACTCGCGACCATCAGGTTGACGGAGGCGCGCAGCAGGTCGAACGCCGGCGGGACGCCGTCCTCCCCCGTGTACTTGGGAGCCCTGGCCGGGTCGAGGCGCTCGGATACGACGCGTTGCAGGGTAACCGGTGTCACCGCGCGATACACGTCGTGCAGGCTGAGTGACATGCGCACGATGCTCCGCGCGAGCGCGGACGAACTGAACCGCTCCACGCCCTCTTCCTGGCGGCCGAGCGACAACGACGTCTGCGTGACCGACCGCGCCTTCTTGGAGACCCAGAGCGTGCCGACCATGATGCCGCCGGCCACGATCAGGAACCAAGGATTCACCCGCACCGGCGCACTCAGTCCCTCCATGGTCATCGAGGCGACGTCACCCGGGGCGGCCACGCCGAGCTGATACGCGTGCAGCGCCCCCATGGGCGCGCCAATGAAATTCACGAGGTCGTTGGCCGCAAAGGCCAGCGCCAGCGCGAACGTACCGGCGAAGACGACGATCTTGAGCACATTCACCCGCGTCGCCAGGATCAGCGCCTGGAACAGGACGGTCAGGGCGATGAACACGCCGACGAGCAGCATCGCCATGTTCGCCGCGATCCACTCCATCTGCGACGGCGTCAGGATCGCCGAGCCCTTGGCGCCCTTGACGAGGATGAAGTACACGATGGCCGTGAGTCCCGACGCGGTGTACGCGGCGCCGACCCAGCGGAATCGCTTCTCATAGTCAAACGTGAACACGAGGCGCGTGACGAACTGGACGGACACGCCCACGACGAAGGCGAGCAGGATGGAGAGGCCGATGCTCGAGACGATCGTGACCACGCGCGCCGTGTTCAGGAAGGCGAACACGCCGCCAAAGTCCCCGCCCGCGGCCATGACCTTGATCCATGACATGGCCACCGCGCCGCCGATGAGCTCGAAGACGAGCGACACGGTGGTGGACGTGGGGAGCGAGAACGTGTTGTAGAGGTCGAGGAGGATGATGTCGGTGAGCATCACCGCCAGGAAGACGATCATCACCTCGTGAAACGTGAACATCGCGGGGTTGAAGATCCCCGAGCGCGCCACCTCGAGCATTCCGGTCGAGAACGTGGTCCCGACGAAGACGCCGAGCGAGGCGGTGACCATGATCGCCAGACGCGAACCCGCCTTCGACCCGATCGCGCTGTTCAGGAAGTTCACGGCGTCGTTTGCCACGCCGACGTACAGGTCCGCGAGCGCCGTCGCGAACAGGATGATCAGGATGAAGAGGTAGAACTCCATCGGCGTTTGATCGGCGGCGAAGAGGGAGACTGAGGATCACCGAATGCGACGGTCGTCGAGCCCCGCCAGTCGGCGGCAGCCCGGCGCAGGGAATCTACCGTTGGGCCGCGTTCCTGCCTACCGACATCGGCCCGGACGAATCGCGGCGCCGCTCGGCCTCCGCGGCAACGCGTGCCCCCGGCCGGCGCGCACCAACCCAGCCTGCATCCCCTTGCCCGGGCCGCCGGCCGTCGCTAATATACAACCGAATGGTTGTATATCAGAATCTGCCGGCGACGGCCCTCGACCGTCTCTTCCACGCCCTGTCCCACACGACACGGCGCGACATCGTCTCGCGTCTCGTCGCTGGCCAGGAGGCGTCCGTCTCCGCCCTGGCCGCGCGCTACGACATGTCGTTCGCCGCGGTGCAGAAGCACATCGCCGTTCTCGAGCGGGCGGGGCTCGTGACCAAGCGCGCCCACGGGCGCGAACGCCTCGTCCGTGGCAATCCGCGGCAACTCGCCCGCGCCCGCGCGCTGCTTGAACGACTCGAACGCCGCTGGACCGATCGCTTCTCGCAGTTGGATGCGGTTCTCGACGAGCCCAGACCCTGAGGCCAAAGCTCACCGCCCGTTCCACCCTTTTCCGCCGTTTCCGTCCCCCGGAGTCCTCAATGCCGCTGACATCTGTCGTTTCCGATCCGCAGGCCCTCACCATCACCATCGTCGCCGACTACACGGCGAGCCTCGAACGCCTGTGGGAGGCGTACGCCGATCCGCGACAGATCGAGCGCTTCTGGGGACCGGTGGAGTACCCGGCCACTTTCACCCAGCACGACATGGCCGTCGGCGGCTACTCGCACTACTACATGACCGGCCCCACCGGCGATCGCCATGACGGCTGGTGGCACTTCCTCAAGATCGAGCCGTATCGCCTCATTGAAATCGAGGACGGTTTCAGCCATGAGGACGGCAGTCGGAACGACGGCCTCCCCTACATGCGCATGGTCTTCAACTTCGAGGCCACACCCACCGGCTCGCGGTTCACCAGCGTCACGTACTTCCCTTCCCTCGATGCGATGGAACAGCTCGTCCAGATGGGGATGATGGAGGGGATGCGCTCGGCGATGAGCCAGATCGACGGCGTGCTCGCCGATCTCGCCACCTTCGCTGCGACGCGCGCCACCGACGCGCAGCTGCTCAGCGACACGCAGGTGCGCGTGAGCCGCGTGATCCGCGGCTCCGTGGAGCAGGTCTGGCGCGCGCATCATGAGCCCGCCCTGATGAAGCGCTGGCTCCTCGGCCCCGACGGCTGGACGATGCCCGTGTGCGAGGTCGCCACCGCCGTGGGCGACCGCTACCGCTACGAGTGGGCGAACGCGGATCAGTCGCAGCGCTTCGGCTTCGAGGGCGAGCTGCTCGAGTCCGCGCCGCCCTACCGCGCGGTGACCACCGAGCAGATGATCGGCACCCCCGGCCCCGCCACGCGCAACGAGCTCACCCTGTCAACCGTGCCCGGCGGCACCCTGATGGCGCTCGTCATCACGTATCCCAGCAAGGACGTGCGCGACATGATCCTCGGCACGGGGATGACCGCGGGAATGGAGGCGAGCTACCAGCGGCTGGAGCGGGAGGTGCTGGCGGCGGCGTGAGTTGCGCTGGCCGTGCGGTGCGGACTTCAGTCGCGTTGAGTTGGCGACCGCGCCGCTAGCTCAGCTTCGGCCGCGCCTGCGTCGTGCGTGGTGCGGGCACCGGAGGGGCCCCCTCCGCGACGAGTTCGTTCAAGCCGCTCACCCCATCGCCGTCGCCCCGCCCGCCCGGCGCCGGCCCGGAGATCACCCCGAGCCATGGCGGCGTCAGGAACGTCGTCACCACCACCATCGCAATCACCGCGCCGAACTCGCCGCCGGCGAGCACCCCCGCGACCACGCCCATCTGCGCGAAGATCAACCCCACTGCGCCGCGCGGCACCATCGCCACGCCGACGAGCAGCTTGTTGCCCTTGAACCACCACGGCGCGAAACCCGCGATCACCTTCCCCGCCACAGCCACGGCGATCAGCGCCGCCCCGAGCCCGAGCGCCTGCGCCGACGCCATCGCGCGCAGATCCACCTCGGCGCCCACCATCGCGAAGAAGACCGGCACGAAGACGTGGCCGAGCGACGTCACCCACTTCTCGATCTCGTGCCGCTGCGGCGTGCCGTGCAGCACCAGCCCCGCGGCGAACGCGCCGATGATCATCGCCGACCCGACCTTGGCGGCGAGCGCCGCCGTCACGAAGACGAAGACGATCGCCGTCACACCGACGGAGCCGGCCACCGGCACGCGCGCCACGGCGGCCATGAGCGGCCGCGCGACGAAGGCGCCAATGACCACCGCCCCCACAACGAACCCGATGGCGATGAGCGCCGTCGTCGTGACGCCCATCGCCGTCACGCCCGCCCCCGCGGCGATGCCGCCGACCACGGCGAGGATCACGAGCCCCATCACATCGTCAAAGACAGCCGCACCGAGCACGATCTGCCCCTCGTCGGTCTTCAATCGCCCGAGGTCGCCGAGCACGCGCGCCGAGATGCCGATGGAGGTCGCGGTCATCGCGGCGGCAATCACCAGCGCGGTGATCGTCGAGGCGCCGAACGCCGTCGCCACCGCGTAACCGCCGGCGAACGGCAACACGATGCCCGCCACGCCAACGGTGAGCGCCACGCCGCCCACCCGTCGCAGCGCCTGCAAATCGGTCTCGAGCCCAACCTCGAACAGCAAGATCAGAACGCCCAACTCGGCGAGCGTCTTGAGCACCGGCTCCGTTGGATCGAGGACGCCGAGCACCGAACCGCCCAGCAGGATGCCGGCGACGAGTTCGCCGAGCACGGCCGGCTGGCCGATGCGTCGGGCCAGCGCGCCGACGATCTTCGTCGCGGCCAGCACCGCAGCGAGGACCAGGAGGAGTCCAGGAATGTCGGGTCCGCCGCTCGAGGGAGCGGCGAGCACTGCCCACGGGTGTGTCATCTGGCGGCCTCGCCTTCCAGGTAGGTGTACCCTTCAAGTCCCGCCACGTAGTCGGCGATGAACATGTTCGCCTCGTCGCGCGTGAGCCCCGACGCGCCCTGCACCTTGCGACGAAACGTCGCCAGCAGGTCGGAGGCGCGAAACTGCACGTAGTTCAGGACTTCGGTGACGGTGTCACCGTGCACCAGGTCCGTGACTTCGTAGCCGCCGTCACGCAGACGCACGTGCACGGCGTTCGTGTCGCCGAACAGGTTGTGGAGGTCGCCGAGGATCTCCTGGTAGGCGCCGGTCAGGAAGATGCCGAGGATGTACGGATCGCCGTCGGTGAACGGATGCAGCTCGAGCGATGGCCGCCCGCCCTTTTCGCCGACGAAGCGGTCGATCTTGCCGTCCGAGTCGCAGCTCACGTCCTGCAGGGTGCCGCGGCGCGTGGGCTCCTCGTCGAGCCGGTGGATGGGCATGATCGGGAAGAGCTGGTCGATGGCCCAGTTGTCCGGCAGCGACTGGAAGAGCGAGAAGTTGCAGAAGTAGCGATCGATGAGCGCGGCGTCGAGGTCAGCGAGGATGTCCTCGTACTCATCGGGATGCCGCCGCGCCGCGCTGCGCACCGCGTTGAGCGTGCACAGGTGCAGCTGCTCGGCGTGGGCCCGCTCGCGCAGCGAGAGCACGCCGTTGTTGAAGAGCGACTGCGCCTTCTCCTTGTCGTACGTGGCGTCGTGGTACGCCTCGCGCACGCGCCGGATGGAGACGTTCTTGCGCGAGACGGCCTTGAGGTCGTCGGCCATCTCGTGCAGGAGGGTGTGGTCCTCCTCGAAGACGGTCGGTGTCGCCGCCTCCACCTGCGACTCCACGTCGATGACGCTCATCAGCATCAGCGCGTGATGCGCCGTCAGCGCGCGCCCCGACTCGCTGATGATGTCGGGCATCGGCTGCTCGAGCTCGCGGCACATCTCGGCCAGCGTGTACACGATGTCGTTGGCGTACTCCTGCACCGTGTAGTTCACCGACGCCGTGTTGGTGCTCTGCGTGCCGTCGTAGTCCACGCCCAGCCCGCCGCCCACATCCACGTGGGTGACGTCGAGCCCCATCCGCCGCAACTCCACGTAGAAGCGCGCCACTTCACCCATCGCCCGCTTGATGTAGCGGATGTCGGTGATCTGCGAGCCGAGGTGGAAGTGCACCAGCTTGAGGATGTCGAGGCGGCCCAGGTGCTGGAGGCGCTCGATGAGGCCGATGAGCTGCGCGGCGCTGAGCCCGAACTTCGACTTCTCGCCGCCGGATTGCGCCCAGCGCCCCGAGCCTTCGGTGGAGAGCTTGATGCGCACGCCGCAGGTGGGGACGACGTTCAGTTCGTCGGCCGCTTGCAGGAGTACGTCGAGCTCGCTGAGCTGCTCGAGGACGATGAAGACCTTGTGCCCCAGCTTCTGCCCCATCAGGGCGAGGCGCATGAACTCCTCGTCCTTGTAGCCGTTGCAGACGATCACGTGGTCGGTGCGCTCGCTGAGCGCGAGCACCGCTTGCAGCTCCGGCTTGGAGCCGCACTCGAGGCCGACGCCGACCGACTGGCCGAACTGCAGGATCTCCTCCACAACGTGCCGCTGCTGGTTCACCTTGATCGGGTAGACCGTGGTGTACTGCCCGCTGTACTCGAACTCGGTGATCGCGTTCTGGAAGGCCGCGTGCACGGCCTCGATGCGCGAGCGGAGGATGTCGGAGAAGCGCAGCAGGACGGGGAGCGCGACGCCTTGCGCCTCGAGGTCGAGGGCGAGTTGGAAGAGGTCGAGCGTGCGATCCGGATGCGCCTTATCGGGACGGACGACGACACGCCCCGCCTCGGAGATGTCGAAGAACCCGTCGCCCCACCCCTCCACATTGTAGAGAAGCTTGGCGGCGTCTACGGTCCAGCGCTGCGGCTCGGTGGCCGGCGCGGCGTCGTGGGGAGCGGTGGTGGTCATTTCGGAGAGGAAACCTAAAGTGCACGGCCCCCGTACGCGATAGGCGGCCGGGCGGACCGGCGCCGCGCACCCGAGGGCTCGCGGCGCCGCCTCCCGGCCTTCATCTTGTCCGGTGTTGTTTCACCCATTCTTCAGAGGCCCCCCATGAAGAAGCTCCTTCGCCTCGCGGCCTGGGGTGTCGGCGGCGTGGTCGTGGTACTCGTCCTCGCCGGTGCTGCGCTCTACTTCGCCTCGCAGCGTCGCATCGACCGCAAGTTCGCGGTGAGCGCGCACTCCGTCAGCGTCCCCACCGATTCCCTTGCGCTCGCCCGCGGCCGGCACATCGCGACCGCCATCTCCAGGTGCGCCGATTGCCACGGCCTGGACCTCGGCGGCGCGGTGTTCATCGACGAACCGCCCGTCGCACGGCTCTACGCGGCCAACCTCACGAGCGGCAAGGGCGGCGTTGGCGCGTCGTTCACCGACGCCGACTGGGAGCGGGCCATCTGACACTCGGTCGGTCCGGGCGATCGCGCGCTGCTCTACATGCCGTCGCTGGAGTATCAGTTCCTCTCCGACGATGACTCGGGAGCGCTCATCGCCTACCTGAAGTCGCTGCCGCCGGTGGATCGTGAGCCGGTGCCCAACAGCGTGGGCCCCGTCGGGCGCGCGCTGCTGCTGAAGGGCGACCTCGACCTGCTGCACGCCGAGGGGGTGGCGCACGGTCAGCACCCGGCGCCGCCACCCGTTGGCGTTACGCCTGAATACGGCGGCTACCTCGCCGAGGTGGGCGCGTGCAAGGGGTGCCATGGTCCGACGCTCTCCGGTGGCCACATTCCGGGCACGCCGCCCGATTGGAAGCCGGCATCGAACCTCACGCCCACGGGCATCGGGCACTACACCGAGGAGGATTTCTTCCGCGCGCTGCGCGAGGCGAAGCGCCCCGGTGGCGCGCCGATCGATTCGCTGATGCCGGTGAAGTTCACGAAGCTCATGACCGACGATGAGATCCGGGCGCTGTGGCTGTATCTCAAGACCGTCCCCGGCAAGGCGTTCGGGGGGCGGTAGGGACGGGGGACGGGAACAGCTTTCACCACGGAGACACGGAGGTCACGGAGGACTGCAACGGCAACTTCTTTGGGGGAACTGCGAGCGCCACGCTAGTGCCGGCGAGGTGTGCTGTCGTTACCCCAAGTACTGGCCGTTGTCGTTCTCCGTGCCCTCCGTGTCTCCGTGGTAAAGGCAGTTGCAGTTCTCCGTGTCCTCCGCGATCTCCCGTGAAGCAGTTGCAGTGCGCTACCGCGCCGACGCGTCGATCATCCGTTCGATTTGCGCCTTGGGCGCGAACCCAACCTGGCGGTTCACTTCCTGACCATCGCGGAAGAGGACAAGCGTGGGGATACCGCGAACGCCAAAGTGCTGCGGCGAGACGGGATTCTGGTCGGAGTTCACCTTGACCACGAGCAGCTGGCCGGCGCGCTCGCGCGCGAGCTCATCGAGCACGGGGGCCATCATCCGGCACGGTCCGCACCAGTCGGCGTAGAAGTCCACGAGCACGGGGACCGTCGCGCCGCTGATCACCTTCGAGAGGTGTTCGTCTTTTCCTTTCACGGGGCGGTCGAGCAGGAGCGGCTTGGCGCACTCCGCACACTTGGGACCGTCTTCGAGCCGGTCGAGCGCCACGCGGTTGAGCGTGTCGCAGAACTGGCAGGCCACGATGGCGGTGGTGGCGTTCGTTGTGGCGGCGCTCACTTCGACGCCCCCAGTGCGGCGATGGCGCGGACCAGTCGATCGCGAATCGACATGGCGGCTGGCTCCAGCGCGGCGTTCCCGGTCAGGCGCATCTGCGCCACCGGGTCGAGCGCCGCCACCTGCGTGCGGCCGTTTCCCGCGTCGCGCACGATGACGTTGCACGGCAGGAGCAACCCGAGATCGGGCTCGAGCTTGAGCGCCTCGAAGGCATCCTTGGGGCTGCACGCGCCGAGGATCACGTAGGGCGTGTGCTCGGCGCCGAGCTTCTTAAGGAAGGTGGCCTTCAGGTCGGCTTCCATCAGGATGCCGAACCCTTCGGCGGCCAGCGCCCCGCGCGCGGCCTCCACGGCCGCGTCAAAGGGCTGGTCGAGCTGAACGGTGAGTCCGTAGGGGATCGTCGAAGACATGGGAGGTGAGGGCTAGGGTCTATACAATACTATATGGGAATATAGTAGAACACAAGAGGTGGACGGTGGACGGTGGACGGTGGACGGTGGACGGTGGACGGTGGAGCACGATATCCGCCCCCCTCCATAACGCCAGAGGGCCCGGAGCGGTTGCCCCGGACCCTCTGTTGTTTCTCTGTTGTTTCTCTGTTGTCTCTCTGTTGTCTCTCTGTTGTCTCTCTGTTGTCTATCTGCGGTTAATCTGGTCTTGCCCCTTCTTCAAGAACGGAATCCCGTTCTTCATCCAATCCGGTTCCGGCTGCCCCAGCAGCTTCGCCCCGAAGAACTCCTGCATCTTCCGGTCGATGTCCTTCTGGTTGGCGCGCTTGGTCGGGTTGTGCTCATCGCCGTTGTACACGACCATGTACGCTTCCTTCTGCAGGCGCCGCATCGCGCCGTAGAACTCGATTCCCTGATACCACGGCACCGCGCCGTCGTTGTCGTTGGCCATGAAGAGCACCGGCGTCGTGACGCGGTCGAGCTTGAAGAGCGGCGAGTTCTCGATGAACCGCTCGGGGTACTGCCAGAGCGACCCGGCGATGCGGCTCTGGGAGTGCTCGTACTGGAACGTACGCAGCAGGCCGCTCTGCCAGCGGATGCCGCCGTACGCCGACGTCATGTTGACGACGGTCGCGTTGGGCACCGCCGCCGCGAAGATGTTGGTCACCGTGATGAGATAGTTCGTCTGGTAGCCGCCCCACGATTGGCCGGAGACGCCGAGCTTCTTGGGATCCACGAACCCCTTCTGGATGAGCGCCTGGATCCCGGGGATGATCGCCTTGGCCGCGCTCGGTCCAGGGAACCCGTCCGTGTACACGATGTCCGGCATGAACACGAGGTAGCCGAGCGAGTTGTAGACGAGCGGATTGATAGTGTTGCGCCCCGACGGGGCGGAGTAGTTGTGCAGCCCGTCCGACAGCCGCTCATAGAAGTACGTGACCATCGGGTACTTCTTCGACGGGTCGAATCCCTCCGGCTTGTACAGCATCCCCTCGAGCGGGACGCCATCGTCGTTGTTCCAGTGCACCAGCTCCACGGTGCCGCGTGGGTACTCCGCGTCCTGCGGGTTGGCGTTCGAGATCTTCGACACGGCGTCGATCGCGCTGCCCGTCCACAGGTCCGGGAACTCGCGGTACGTCTGCTGCGTCATCAGGTACTGCGTCGCCTTCCGTGCCTTCTGCAGGCCGGCGTAGTTCTTCGGCCCCATCAGCAGCACGGTGGGTGCGGCTGACCCGCCCAGCTTGGCCTGCACGTATCCGCTCTGCTTCGACGGGTTCTCGAACGCGCGCAGCATCAGGGGATCGGCGGGATCGAGGAACCGGTCCTCGGGATCCAGGTTGACGACGCGATACGTCACGTCCTTCGCCCGCCCCTGCCCCGCCGTGACGTTCAGCGGCGCGGCAACGCCGAGCGGATCCACCTCCCACACGTCGTAGCGGTCATAGACCAGCACGCGCGCGTCGTCCTTCGTCCACCCGCCGAGCCCGTATGGCGGGCGGTCGTCGGGCATGTCGAACTCCTCGTTCTCGAAGTGCACGCCCTTGATCGCGGCAGTGATCTCCACCGTCTTCCCGGTCGCGGTGGCGAACGCCATCCACTTGCCGCCGCGGAAGTAGGTCACGTACTTGGCACCTGGCGAGAGCTGCGCGCCGTCGATGTGGGTGGTCACCATCGTGCGCGCGCCCGTCGCCGCGTCGATCACCATCACGTCGTTCCCACCCTCGCCCCACGTCTGCGCGATCGCATAGGGCACCGGGTTCAGCGCCAAGGCGAGCTTCCCGTTGTCGGCCATGGTCACTTGCCGCAGGGAGTCGTTGCCCAGCTTGATCCACTTCTTCGCCGCCGGGTGATAGACCGCCGTCCACGTGCGATTGCGCTCGCGCCCCGCCGTCACCTTCTGCACGGTCTGGATCTGCAGGTCCTTGTAGTGCCACAGGTCGTAGATCGCCTTGTCGGCCAGCGAGTCGGCGGGGATGGAGTCGATGGGCAGCGGGGCCAGCGCGAACTGCAGCGCGGTGCCCTCGCGCACGAAGTCGACGCGCCCGCGGTCAGCGATGAGCTGGTCGGCGCCGACCATCGCTTGATCCACGACCTTCGTGGCCACGATGGGCCCCTTCTGTCCCTTGGCCAGCACGAGCGACGCGTAGTAGAGCGCGAAGCGCGGCTTGGGCGCGGCGACGTCGTCGCGGTCAGTCACGAAGGCGACCTGCGTCCCCTTCCGGTCCACGGTGAGCGCGCGGTAGTTCCCCTTCCCCGCGGCGAGCGTCGTCACCGTCCCGGTCGCGAGGTCGCGCACGTGCACGCCGCTGACCTTCGTGGTGTCCGGGCTCCCGGTCGCGTAGACGAGCAGCTTCTCGCCTTCATCGAAGAGGTAGTTCGTCACCTCCTCGATCTTGATCTCCTGCCCGGTGGTCAGGTCGCGCAGCATCAACGGCGCGGCCGGATCGGGGCGCGCCCCGGCCGC
>VHBQ01000005.1 GCA_016871855.1 Gemmatimonadota bacterium | reverse complement strand
CGTTCACGTACAGCTCGTGCGTGTCGAGCCCCTCGGGTTCGAGGAAGATCTGGTGCCGCTCCGCCGCCGGGAAGCGCACCACCTTGTCCTCGATGCTCGGGCAGTAGCGTGGACCGCGCGCGTCGATGGAGCCGCCGTACATCGCCGAGAGTTCAATCGAATCGCTGACGAGCGATTTCACTTCGGGGCCGGCGAACGTGATGTGGCAGGCGACCTGCGGCAGGCGTGTACCGGTACTTGGTGCTGCGGGCAGGAAGTGCGACCAATGGTAGTCGAAGTCCGCCAGCTCGCTGTGCTGCGGTTCGCATCGTGCAAAGTCCACCGTGCGGCCGTCAATGCGCGGCGGCGTCCCGGTCTTGAACCGCCGGACCTCCAGTCCCACCTCGGCAAGCTGTTCCGCCAGATGGGTCGTGGCCGCTTCGCCCGCCCGCCCGCCGGCAAGTTGCGTGGTGGTGCCGATGTGGATCTTGCCGCGACCGAAGGTGCCGGTGGTGATCACCACGGTTCGAGCGGCGAAGCGCCGCTGATCGAGCGTCTCGACGCCAACCACCCGCCCAGTCTCTATCACGAGTCCGGCAACGGTTCCCTGGATGAGCGTGACCCGGTCGTGCGCTTCGAGCAGTTGTCGCACCGCGCGACGGTACAAGCCGCGATCCGCCTGGGAGCGTGGAGCCCACACGGCGGGTCCCTTGCCACGGTTGAGCATGCGGAACTGAATCGTGGCGAGATCCGTGGCGCGTCCCATCACGCCGCCGAGCGCGTCCACCTCGCGCACGACCGTCCCCTTGGCCACGCCGCCGATGGCGGGGTTGCACGACATCTGGCCGATGGTCTCAAGCGCGCTCGTGACCAACGCCACGCGGCAACCAAGCCGCGCCGCGGCTACGGCCGCCTCGGCGCCGGCGTGCCCGCCGCCGATGACGATCACGTCGAAGGTGGATTCCGCGTGCATGGGGGTGTGGACAGTATAGCACGGACAACCACCGGACCAAGTTGCCATGCCCCGGCCAAATGGCTATCAACCAGTGTTGGCCGCAGAAGTCACGGACCATCCACGCGGCGCCCGCCCACGCCTCCACGGCGGAGCGCCCCGCCCTTCCTCCAGGTCATGCCACTCAAGCTCTCGCACAACGCCCCCACGCTTGTCATCCGCCGGCGCGCCTTTGAGCAGCACGCCTTGGCGCGCGCCGATTTCGATACCTCGCTGCACCTGACCGACGACGAATTCCGCGTCGAGGGCGACCTGGTCGCAATCGGGCCAGTCTATGACTCCGCCGGAGTGGCGCGGGTGGTCGAGGATCTCGAGGCGCGCGGGCTCACGTACTTCGAGGACTTCTTCGACCTCTCCGGCAACTGGCCCGAGTGGCTGCTCGTCTTCGTGATGGCCGAGCGCGAGCGATTCACCGACGGGCAGGCATAAGAACGGCGCGAGGGCTCAC
Source organism: Gemmatimonadota bacterium (assembly GCA_016871855.1). GTDB lineage: Bacteria > Gemmatimonadota > Gemmatimonadetes > Gemmatimonadales > Gemmatimonadaceae > PNKL01. The sequence continues at coordinate 76,418 of VHBQ01000005.1, read as the reverse complement.
GAAGCCCTCGCGCCGTGCGACGGTCAAGGGTGGCGCCCTACTTCAAGTGCTGGCGGAAGAAGGCCAGTGTCTGCGGCCACGCCTTCTTTGCGGCCTCGAGATTCGCCGGCTGATCTTGGGCGCGCAGGAAGCCATGCCCGGCGCCGTCGAAGATGCTGTAGGTGAAGCTCTTGTTGAGCGCCTTCATCGTCGAATCGGCCCAGCCGATCGTCGCGTTCACGCGCGCATCGTTACCGCCGTACAGCCCCAGCACCGGCGCCTGAATGCGCGGCATCGAGTCGCGCGGGGCGGAAGTGCCGTAGTAGACGACGGCAGCCCCGAGGCCCTTGTTATTGAAGACAGCGTGGTTGAAGGACGCCGATCCACCCCAGCAATACCCCACCACGCCGTACTTCTTTGCCGCCGCCGGCAGTGACATGCCGTAGCCAGCCACGGCGGCCACGCCACGGTTCATTTCGGCAACGTTCACGCCACGGATCAACTTGGTCGCGCTGTCGCTGCGCAGTTCATCGGACGACGGACCACCGCGGACCCGCGACAGCAAGTCGGGGGCGATGGCAATGAAGCCGTCGGCGGCCAGCTGGTCGGCGACGCCGCGCACCCAAGTAGACAAGCCGAAGATCTCGTGGACGACGACAACAACCGGCGCCTTTTGCTTAACCTCGGGATAAACCACCCAGGCCATCAGCGAGTCCGCCGACCCGGACTCCCACGCCACCTTGACCCACTCGCCGTGGCGAGGAGAGGCGCCAAGCCGCGCGGCGGCGTCGGACGCTCCGGCCGGGATTCCTGGGGTTCCCTGCGACGTCGAACCTGGGTCTGCCACTGAGGCACCGGCAGACTCCATGACGTGTCCGGTGTGTGGGTCAGCCGAGCTGGAAGAAGCCCGAGGGGCATCGCCAGAGGAGCAAGCGGAAAGAAACGCGACGAGAACGAACGGGAATGCGGTGCGCATCCGGGGGGCTCCGAGAAACCTGAAAAGAGGCAGAAGTGAGCGTGGGCGGTCGCCGGAACGAGAAGACGAACAGAGACTAGGGATAGAATATATAAACTCAGTGGTGAGTATTGGCACGATCCGGGGAAATATTACTCATGATTGAGCCAATTAATAACCCTCTCTTCCATGTAGTATCTCGGAGCGAACGGCGACCCCTCAACCCAACCAACATGTCCGCCTCGACTTGTGAACTCGTAGTGAACGAACTGACTATCAGAAAAAGAGTTACGGACCCTGTCGAGGACGGCTTTGGGCAGGAACGGATCGTCCTCTGCGTTCATTAGAAGCGTCGGAATGCGAATAGTGTTCAAAAAATTGATAGAGGAAGACCGAGTGTAGTAGTCCGCGGCATCAACGAATCCGTGGACTGGCCCAGTGACTGCGTCATCGAACTCCCAGAAGGTCTTGGACGTGCTAAGCCGTGCCCAATCACAGAGGTCGGGGTAGGCTGTGCGTTTCACAAGAGTCTTGGCCTTCAGGGACTTCATGAAGTGATCCACATACAGCTGTCCCATGAAGCACTCGAGATTCCGGCTTCCCGCGGCCAAGTCGAACGGTGCCGAAACTGCAGCGGCGCGATGCACGATGGAAGGAACCGCCTCGGTCTGCTCCCCCAGCCACTTGAGCAGGACGTTCCCGCCGAGGGAAACGCCGGCGATGGAAAGGCGGATTCCCGGTGTGCTTGCAGCCAAACGACGGACGACGAAGTCGAGATCGGTGGTTTCGCCGGAATGGTAGAGCCGCCTTGCCCGATTCACCATGCCGTCGCAGCCGCGGAACAACATGAGATCGGCGGACCATCCCCTCGCCTTCGCCTGCGCGAGCAACCCTTGGGCGTAGTTCGACGCGACTGTCCCTTCGAGACCGTGCAGGACCAACAGGTGGCGTTGATCCGGGGCAGGAGCCCCGAGGCGAGCCAGGGAAAGATGGTCGCCGTCCGGGGTTTCCCAGCGCTCAATCCGCTCGTGCACCTGAGCCTGCTTCCGCCCTTTCTTCCCCCAGATGGTCGGCAGATGTGCCCCCGGGAGCCACCAGGCAGGTCGAAAGGCAGAGACCACTTCGGGCATGGAATCCGGAGAATGGGGGGACGCAGCACCTGCGCACCGATGGCGCGCGCGGAAAATACGGTCCTCCGAGCCTCCAATGAAGTGGCCGCTCGACCGGGCGATCATCAGACCTCTCGTGTCTTGCCGAGCCCCGGCCCTGAGCAACGGTGCACCGGTCCACTACTTTGAGGACTGGGCATACTCCCTCTCTCCCTACGCCTCGGTGCACGCCGGCATGGAAGTCCAGATCTTCGGAACCGCGAAATCGAAGGAAACGCGTGCGGCGCAACGCTTCTTCGCCGAACGGCGCGCGAAGGTGCACTTCGTGGACCTGAAAGAGCGCGCGGCGAGTCGAGGGGAGCTTCAGAAATGGGCGCAGAAGCACGGCGTGACGGCCCTGATCGACAAGACGAGCCGCCGGTACGCGGAACTCGGACTCGGCGTCGCTCGGATGGACGATGCGCGTTGGCTCGACAAGCTGGTGGAGGAACCGTTGCTACTGGTGATGCCGCTGGTGCGCTGGCAGCACAAGGTCACCATCGGAGACGCGGCAGATGAGTGGGCCCAGTGGATACAGCTCGAGAAAGGGAGCTGAAGGTGAACGGTCGACGCCGCAAGGGTGAGGACCTACGATGATCTGGGCGTGGCTGGGTTTCATCACGTTCGTGGGCATCCTCTTGGCCCTCGATCTTGGCGTCTTCAACAAGAAGGCGCACGCGCCGAGCATGAAGGAGGCGCTGGCCTTCACCGGTGGCGTCGTCGCGCTGGCCCTGCTGTTCACGGCGCTGGTCTGGGTGGGCTACCACAATCACTGGCTTGGCCTGGGCAACCATCTCGACGCCGTGGACGGCCGGATCAACGATGGTCGGCTCGCGGCGGTGAAGTTCCTCACGGGCTACGTGATCGAGTTGTCGCTCAGCATGGACAACGTTTTCGTCATCGCGCTGATCTTCCAGCACCTCCGCATTCCGACGCACCTGCAGCACCGCGTGCTCTTCTGGGGAATCCTCGGCGCGCTGGCGATGCGCGGTGCGATGATCGGCGTGGGTGCGGCCCTGGTCGCGCGCTACCACTGGATCCTCTATCTCTTCGGCGCCTTCCTGATCTACACCGGCATTCGCATGCTGGTGACGACGAATGAAGAGGATGCGCCGGGCGAGACGTGGGTGATGCGCCAGTTGCGCAAGTACTTCCCGATCACCGAGCAATTCCACGGTCAGCGCTTCAGCGTGATGCTCAACGGTCGGCGGTGGCTGACGCCGCTTGCCGTTGCGCTGGTACTGGTGGAAACCACCGACCTGATCTTCGCGGTGGACAGCATCCCGGCCATCTTCGCCATCACGGCCGACCCGTTCCTCGTCTTCACGAGCAACGTCTTCGCCATTCTTTGCCTGCGGTCGCTCTACTTTGGGCTGGCCGGACTGATCGAGCGCTTCAAGTACCTGAAGGTGTCGCTCTCCATCATCCTCGCCCTCGTGGGCGTGAAGATGCTGACGTCGAAATGGCTCGTGCAGGTGGTGGGCGAGAGTTTGAACTTCTGGATGCTCGGCCTCGTCGCGGGGATCCTGCTCGCCGGCGCGCTGGCCAGCAGCTGGCGACGCGATCAGCCCTCGGTCGGCTGACTTTCCGCGAGTGCGGCGGCGAGCACCTCCGTGACCCAGGCGTAGATACCCGGCTCCGCGCTCTCGCGCGAGCCGGCCACGTTCAGTCGGCGAATTCCGTGGGTGGCAACGAAGCGCTGCAGCGCGCCGACCGGATCGGTAGATGCGCGCGTCAGGTGCAAGCACGGCCGATCCAAGGCCCGCGCACACTCGAGCGTGTATTGTGAGCCGCCGGCCGCCACGTCGCGCTGGGTGAAGACCACGGTGCCGTCGGCGTCACGCACGTTCCATTTGGTGCGCACGCGGTAGTTGGCGCTCGGGGTCTCGCGCAACGCGTATCGGACGTCAAGCGGACCATCCTCGGCGCGCCGTCCCGCCGGACACCATCCGCCATGCGGGATGGCCAAACGCAGGGCCATGTCGAGCGCGGCGCGGTCGGCGCCCGTCTGGCCGCCCGACACGAGGCACTCAAGCGGTGACATCATCGTGGGCTATCGCCCGCGAAGCCGCAGTGTCATCACCACCGGCCGATGGTCCGATGCTTCGGGGAGCGGAACGAACGCCGAGTCGCGCGCGAAATGTGGCGACGCGAGGATGAAATCGATGCGGCGCACCGGGCTCGAGGCTGGGAAAGTGAATCCAGGATCCTGTGCGGTCGGCCACAGGTCGTGCAGGCGCGAGAAAAGTGGTTGGAGTTCTGGCGCGTTCGGCAATGCGTTAAGGTCGCCAAAGAGCAGCGCCGGCTGCTCCGTGGTCCCGATGATCGCGAGCATTTCCCGCACCTGCTGGCGTCGCACCGTGGGGTCGCCCCGGTAGTCCAGATGCGTGTTGAACAGGCGCACCGGCGTGCCGCGAACGGAGATGCTGGCCTCGAGGAACCCAGGCATAGGCTCGGGGCGCGCGTCCGCGGTCAGGGTCGAGTGGCGGAGGATCGCGTGGTTGGTGAACGCGATGATCGGCATGCGACAGAGCAAGGCCACGCCAAACTCACGGGGCGGCGCCGACGAGTCCGCCGAAGGGACTCGGTAGATGGGGGCGAAGCGCACGGCGAGGCCGAGCAGACGTGCCAACTCCGTTGCTTGATCGGTGAATCCACTGCGCGCGCTCCAATGCACATCCACTTCCTGGAGCGCCACGACGTCGGGATCAGCGGCACGGATGGTGTTGGCAATGCGCGCGAGGTCACCCCCGCCGTACTGGATGTTGAAGGTCATCACGCGCAGCGTGGCATCACCCCGCGCGCCCACGCGCGGCAGGTGACAGGCTGCCGTGAGCCAGCCGGCAGCGAGTCCAATGAAGGCGCGGCGTATCCGGGCGACAGGCATCAGGGAGGAAAAGGTAGCACGCCCGCGACGGCGTTCACCACGGCGAACGGCAACCGCTTCACAGGAGATCACGGAGAGCACGGAGGACTGCAACTACCACTTCTTGGGGGAACTGCGCTCGCCACGCTGGCCGTTGTTCAGCGCGCTGTCGTTACCCCCAGTGTTTGCAGTTGCCGTTCTCCGTGTCCTCCGTGATCTCCGTGGTGAGAGTAGTTGCCGTCCTCCGCGTCTCCGTGGTGAACACCGTTGCAGTTCTGCGATCCCTACCCGGTGAATCGAAGCACGCTGCGCCCCCACAAGCCCGTGTTGCCTGTCGGCAATGCGCGCGAGGACGCAACTTGAGACCGTCTCCACCGGTGACCACTCCATGGCTGTTCGTCGCGGTACCCTGATTCGTACGACCGACCGCGCGCGCCTCGACGCCATCTGCGCGTCGGGCTACGACTGGCTAATGCTCGATGGAGAGCACGCCAGCGTCGGATTCACCGAGATGGCGGCGATGCTCCGCGAAATTGGCGGACGCGCTCCCTGCTACGCGCGCGTGCGTTCACTTGACCCGGAGCACGTGCGACATGCACTGGCCCACGGTGCGTACGGCATCATCGTCCCCAATGTGGACACCGCAGACCAGGCGGAGGAGAGCGTCCGCCTCGTCCGCACGTCCGCGTGGCCGAGCGCGCGTGTCGTGGTGCAGGCGGAGAGCGCGGAAGCGGTTGGGAACATCGAAGCGATCGCCGCCGTCCCGGGCATCGAGTGGATCTTGGTTGGACCCTATGACCTGACGCGAAGCCTCGGTATTCCCGAGCAGTTTGACGCGCCGGCGTTTGACGAGGCCGTCCGAACCATCGAGGGTGCCTGCGCACGCGCCGGGGTTCCCGTCGGGATCTTCGGAATGACGGATGACCGTGTGGCGCCGTACATCGTTCGCGGGCATGCTTGGGTGGTGGTCGGGATCGACCTGACAGCCTGAGGGGTACAGCGGGATGACGTGAACAATCGTCCACGCGAACCGGAGGACGTATGACCCGTAGCCTGTTGGTGGCAGTGATGCTCGTGGGGTTGGCAGTCCCAGCGGCACAGGCGCAGACCGGACTCTTCGTCGGCGCGCACATCACCGGCGCTTCACTCACGTACAAGGACGCCTTACATGACCTCGATCCCGGATCCGGGATCGGTGTGCACGCCGGCCTTGCACTCAGCAAGTCGCTGGGCGTCCTGGTGAACTACGATAAGATCACGCTGGGTTCGTCGGGCGGTGACACGGAACTGGAGCAGTGGGACCTACTCGGTCGCCTGCAGATGGTTGGTGTCGGGCCGGTCCAAGCGTATCTGACGGCGGGCGTCACCGGGCGATCGTCAATTGCGCGGTTCTTCGATGGAAGCGCGGGCGACTTCGACTTCCGTGGCGTCAATCCGACGGCGGGCCTCACCGGCCAAGTGATGCTGACGTCGAAGCTTGCCGTAGACGGCGGTGTGATGTGGACGTTTGGGCGCTTCAACGACACACAGGGTTACAGCCTCTCGCGCGTGGAGGCGACGGGGTCGAGGGTGTTTGTGGGTGCGTCCTACTATCTGTTTGGGGGGAGATAGACGGTTGACGGTTGACGGTGGACGGTGGAGAGACACGTCGGCCTGTTGGTGTCCACCGTCGACCGTCCACCGTCCGCCGTCTCAGCTAGGACTCCGCCCCCGGCGTGACTACCTTCACCCATGACCAAACGCACGAGCGTCACCACCTCAGCAGCGGGCTTTGCCGCGCTGGGCCTTGATCCACGGCTGCTCGACGCGCTGACCGCGCTGGGGTACGAGGAGCCGACCCCCATCCAGCAGGCGTCCATTCCGCCGCTGCGTGACGGACGTGACGTGCTGGCGATGGCGGCGACGGGGACTGGAAAGACCGCGGCCTTCGCGTTGCCGCTCTTGCATCTCATCGACCCGGCGTTGCCCCCCAAGCAGCGGCTTCGCGCGCTTGTGCTCGTCCCGACGCGCGAACTGGCGATGCAGGTGGCCGAAGCTGTCCATCGCTACGGCAAGACACTCGGCGCGAGCGCACTGCCCATCTACGGTGGCGCCTCGATGGAGCAACAGATCAGCCGCTTGAAGCGCGGCGTTGACGTCGTCGTGGCCACGCCTGGACGGGCGCTCGACCACATCCGTCGCAAGACCCTGGCGCTCACCGGGGTGCGGATGGTCGTGCTCGATGAGGCCGACGAGATGCTCGACATGGGCTTCTCCGAGGACCTCGAGGCGATTCTCTCGGCCTTGCCCGCCGAGCGGCAGACGGCGCTGTTCAGCGCGACGCTTCCGGCGCGGATTACGGCGATCGCGAACTCGCACCTCACCAATCCGGTCGCGGTGCAGATCGAACGCCCGGCGGTAGCGCCCGGTGAAACGGCAAAGGTGCGGCAGGTGGCGTACATCGTGGCGCGAGCGCACAAGATGGCGGCGTTGGCGCGCATCCTCGATGTCGAGGCGCCGGAGAGCGCCATCGTCTTCTGCCGCACGCGCACGGAAGTGGACCAGCTCACAGAGACGCTCACCGCGCGCGGTTATCGCGCCGAGGCGTTGCATGGCGGATTGAGCCAGGATCAGCGCGACCGGGTGATGAAGCGCTTCCGCGCCAAGGGAAGCGACCTGCTCATCGCCACCGACGTCGCCGCACGTGGACTGGACGTCAAGCACGTCACGCACGTGGTGAACTTTGACGTGCCGTGGGAATCGGAGAGCTACGTGCATCGCATCGGCCGCACGGGGCGGGCCGGTCGCGAGGGCGTGGCGATCACGCTGGCCGAGCCGCGTGAGCATCGCCTGTTGCGCAACATCGAGGCCGCGACCCGGCAGAAGATCGACATCGGCACGGTGCCCACGGCCGCCGATCTCCGGTCGCGGCAGATGGAGCAGCTGCGCGATCAGGTGGTGAAGACGCTCGCTGAGAACGAGCTGGACCGGTACCACGCGATCATCGAGCAGCTGGCCGAAGAGCACGATGTGATGGACATCGCGGCGGCGGCCCTGCGGCTTGCTGCGCGCCGCGCGGACGGCGATGTCGAGCACGAGGACATCCCCAGCATCATGCCGCGCGCGACAGAACGCAGCGGTGCCGCTCCACGGCCGGCGCGACAAGCACGACGGGAGTTTGCCGGCAAGGTCGGCGGCGCGGTGGCGAAGCTGTACATCGGTGCGGGCCGGAAGCTCAAGATCCGTCCGGGCGACATTGTCGGCGCAATTGCTGGCGAGGCCAACATCCCCATCTCGCACATCGGCGCGGTGCAGATCGGCGACCGCCACTCGATCGTCGAGGTCCCTGAGGACAAGGCCAACTTCATCATCGCCCGGCTGTCGGCGAGCACCATCAAGGGCAAGAAGGTGCGGGTGCGACGAGACCAGGCGTAGGCGCGCGGGTACAGTGCGCGCGGCGGGGCCGTGGTCGGCGAAGGACTATCGCGCCGCGTCCGCGCGCGCCCGAATGTCGCAGCCGTGCAAGTGATCGTTGACCAGCCCCATCGCCTGCATGAAGGCGTAGCTCGTGGTGGGACCGACGAACGTGAAGCCGCGCTGCTTGAGCGCCTTCGACAAGGCGCGCGATTCCGGCGTCGTGGCCATGCCCAGCAACGCGGCCCAGGTCAGCTTCTTTGGGCGCGCTGCCGCGGCAGGCTCGAACTGCCACACGAACTTCGCGAACGATCCTTCGGTATCGATCACGTCGGCGCAGCGCCGGGCATTGTTGATGGCGCTCTCGATCTTGCCGCGATGGCGCACGATGCCGGCGTCTTTCAGCAGGCGCGCGACGTGACGGGCCGTGTAGCGCGACACCTTTTCGATGTCGAAGTGGTCGAACGCCGCGCGGAAGTTCTCCCGCTTTCGCAGGATGGTCAGCCAACTCAGGCCCGCCTGAAACCCCTTGAGGGTGAGCTTCTCGAAGAGGCGGCGGTCGTCATGCACCGGAAAGCCCCACTCCGTGTCGTGGTAACTGACGTAGATCGGGTCGGCGGCGCACCAGAAGCAGCGCGTCAGCCCGTCAGGCATGGCAAGGTGTCCGCGTGGTGATGGCATGCTCAGAAGGTAGCACGCCGCGCCATGGTGTCACGTCGCGCGCATCTCGGGTAGCTTTCTGCGCCCGCCTGTCCCACCCCTGATTTCACCAGGATTCCCATGCGGCTGCTCTTTGCCACTCTCGTTATTGCGCTCACCGCGTGCCGTTCCGCGCCGTCATTCCCGGCGCACGGAGCCTCGTCCTCCCGGACGATGGCCCCGGCATCGGATGATCGCCGCGTCCTCCTCGTGTCGCTGGATGGGTTCCGGGCCGACTTCATCATGCGTCCGGAAGCCCGCCGGTTGCGCGAACTTGCCGAACGCGGCGTGCGCGCTGAGCGCCTGATCCCGGCGTTTCCGACAAAGACATTCCCCAACCACTACACCCTCGTGACCGGGCTGCACCCGGAGCGCCACGGCATTGTGGCGAACAACATGTTCGATCCGGTCATCGGCCGTCGCTTCACCATCAGCGACACCGCGGTCACGCACGACCCCCGCTGGTGGGGTGGCGAACCGCTCTGGAACACGGTGGAGCGGCAGGGGAAGAAGGCGGCGTCGTTCTTCTGGGTCGGCTCGGACATCGCCATCAATGGCCAGAGGCCGACGTGGTCCAAGGCATACGACGGACGCGTCCCAAACCGCACGCGCGTGGACACTGTGCTTGGATGGCTGTCGATGCCGATGGGTCAGGGACCGGACTTCGTCTCGACGTACTTCAGCGATGTGGATGACGCCGGGCACGCGCACGGACCGGATGGGGCGCAGACGAACGCCGCCATCGCCCGCGTGGACTCAATGATCGGCCTGCTCGTGGACGGAATTGCGGCGCGCGGCCTCCAGGATCGCGTGAACATAGTGGTGGTCTCCGATCACGGGATGGCCGCGCTCGCCCCCGATCGCGTGATCTACCTCGACGACTACCTCGACCTGTCGCGCGTGACGATCGTGGATCTCTCGCCAGCCACCTCCATCACGCCAGCCGCCGACTACAGCGCCGAGGCGTTCGCGCGCCTGAAGGGCGCCCACCCGCGGCTGCAGGTCTATCGCAAGGGCGAGGTGCCCGCGCGGCTGCACTTCAATGCCCACCCGCGCATCACACCACTCGTCGCGATCGCCGATGAAGGGTGGACCATCGCCACCCGAGCGGTGGCGACGCGCGTCGGTCCGCCGAAGGGTGGCAATCACGGATTCGACAACCAACTCCCGTCGATGGGCGCGCTCTTCGTGGCCGCGGGCCCCGATTTCCAGCAAGGGGCAGTGGTGCCGCCATTCCAGAATATTCACGTCTACGCGTTGTTGGCCGACGTTATGGGCGTCACGCCGGCACCCAACGACGGCTCCCTGGATTCCACGCGCGCCCTGCGGCGCCCGGCGCGCTGACCGCGGGCACGGGAAAACCAACGGGGTGTCGGTTGATCAGGCCGACACCCCGTACGCTTCACTACGTGTGCGTCAGTTGTCTCAGGCAACCACAACCGGCTCAGGAAACCAGAGCGTTGCTTCTCGGGCCAAGGCTGGGATCATGCCTGACGCTGCCGCGAGGGCATCGAGTAGGTGCTCCAACAGGAACGGAGCAGCGATCTGCTCGATGGCGTACCGGACCTCGTTATCCCTCCAATACGCATAACCGATGCGTAAACGGTTCGCGTTGACTTCGTTGAGCCACGCGCAGAGGTCCTCGCTGAACGGCACGTCAGAGACCACGGTCCCAAGGACCCTAACGACGGGCGGGTCTTCCTCCACCTGCACTGCCAGGGGGACGTCGTCCACGCCGACCACGATCATGCCCGATTCGTCGACCTTGAGTGTGCCCTCCGGCACATAGGGCGCGAGGCCAGCAAGGACTCGCGTGATGAGGCGTTGTCGAACCGAACCAGGGTGACGATGCGTTGAGGGCTTGGATGTCGTAGAAGACCGCTTGGCTCGGGCCGGTCTCCTGCGCACTGACGGCATTGGAACCACCTCCCCGTAGTGGGCGCAAGACCACCATGGGAAACGCCGCCGAAAAAGGAAATAGGCGGGCGTCCTACACGCTGTGGGGAAATCTGTGAAAGGAAACCCTGAAGCGGCCGGGCATCGGCGCGCCCCGTGAATCTCGGCGCGGCACGCCAGTCGCTGACCATCTTCCGTCGCACCCGCCCCGGAGAGAGATTCTCCAGATTCCCCCCGTGCCCGTTCCCGTGCCTTCGAAATGACTCGTCCAGACTACGAGGCGCTCGCCCGCCAGCTCGACGAAACGGGGGAGTTCAAGGTGCTCCGTCGCTTCACGCCTCAGTCCTCCTATGGGCGGCTTGCGGATGACGATGAAGCGCGGACAGGGCTCTTCGTGGACGTCGAGACGACCGGGATGCAGTGGGGGGCGGATCGGATCATCGAGTTCGCTGGGGTGCCCTTCGCCTATGGGGCGCGCAGTGGCCAGATCACTGAGGTAAGCGCTCCCGTTGCGCTCCTTGAGGATCCGGGGCGTCCCATTCCGCCCGACATCGTCCGGTTGACACACATCACGGATGAAATGGTCGCCGGACGCCGCATCGAGGACTCCACGGTCGCCTCGCTGGTCCGTCAGGCAGACCTGGTCATTGCGCACAACGCCAAGTTCGACCGTCCGTTTCTCGAGGCGCGGTTTCCGGTCTTTGCCGAGAAACCCTGGGCCTGCTCTATCAATGATGTGCCCTGGGAGGCGCATGGGCTGGGTTCGGTGAAACTCGGATGGCTTCTCATGGAGCACGCGGGGTACTATTTCCGCGCCCATCGCGCCGGCGATGACTGCCTTGCGGCCATCCACCTGCTGGCGACGCCATTCGCTGACGACGGATCACTCCCCATGCGCCACTTGCTGCAGTCGAGCCAGCGGCAGACCGTGCTGGTGCGCGCCGTCGGGTCGCCGTTCGACAGCAAGGATGTGCTGAAGGCGCGCGGGTACCAATGGGACCCCGGTTCGACCAACCGCGGCAAGGCCTGGCAGAAGGAAATCGGAGAGGACGCGCTGGACGCGGAACGTGCGTGGCTGGATGGGGCGATCTACAAGGGGCGTGGTGCCCCCGAGCTCATCAAGCTGACCGCATCAGTCCGGTATGCTCCGCCGCGTTGACCGCGCGAGACGCCACCCGCACCGACTGTGATTTCCTCGCTGACCGCAATCGCGGCACTTGCCCTGCAGGCGCCATCGCCCTCGCTGTCGTGGCAGCGCGACACGGCCACCTACGACTCCGAGCGGCTACGCGGCGTCGTCGCCGAGGCATCGCGGGCCAACGGACGCGTCCCGCCGGCGCTGGGCTCCTACACGGCCCGGTTGGAGAGCGAGATCTCGATCGGAAGCCAGCGGCCAGGCAAGGGGGAGCTCTCCTTTTCGGTGGAACAGGTGGCCAGCGCATTGGCCTGGAACCGGATGGGCGCGTTCGAGCAGCACGTGACGGGCTACCGATCGCAGTCGGTGGGGTTGCAGTTCGCGACCCTTGGGTTCCTGCGCAACGCGTGGGCGGTGCCTTCGCTCTACGGCAACCGGCTGGCGCTGCTCTTCGGCGGCAACTCCACGGGGCGCCGGCCGCCAATGAGTCGCGGCGGGGGCTCACGGCGGACAGTCTATGCCGTCCATCCGCTGGCCGACGACCGCGAGCGCGTCTACCGATTCCGCGGGGGGGATACCGTCGTCGTGCTGCGCATGAACGACCGGGAAATCCCCATCATTCGCGTGCAGGTCGAGCCGCGCGAAGACCTCCCCCCGAACTTGGTGATCTTTACCGGCGAACTCGCCCTCGACGCCGGGCGGAAGCACCTCGTGCGTATGCGCGGCTCCTTTGCGCGCGTGGAAGAGGGCGCCTCCCGCGCCGGAATGCTGCGCGCCGCGCGGCTGCAGGGCATCGCCTTTGTCGAGCTCGTGAACAGCGAGATCGACCAGATGTACTGGCTTCCGTCGTACCAGCGCTTCGAATTGCACGCCACCGCGCCCTTCGTCGGTGATGCCCGGGCGGTCTTCCGCATCGTCTCCCGATTCCGCGACTTCACCGTGCGCCCACCGTCCGCGGAATTCACGAGCATGCAGCGCATCCACGGTCCGGCGGACACACTCCATATCCGCGAGCACCGGCTGACCTTCTCGCCGCTTGATTCCATGCGCGCCTTCGCCGCGTGGCGGGAAGAGCTCGGCCGAGCAAGTTCCGCCGTCACCGCCACGGACTTCGACGATGTCGCGCCGCCTACCTGGCGGGCCACGGGGCCGCCGCGCACCAGCGTGCGCCCCGAGCGAGTGGACGATGTCGTGCACATCAACCGCATCGAAGGTGTCTGGACCGGCCTCGGCGTTACTCGGCAGTTTCGCGAACAGGCGCCGGGACTGACCGTACGCGGCGTTGCTGGCTGGGCCTGGAGCGAGAAGACCGTCCGCGGACGCGCCCTCGTCGAATACACGCGCCACCAGGCGCGGTACGGCGCGCGGGTGGGACGTTCCCTCGACATTACGAACGATTTCCGTGTTGCCTTCGACTCGGGCAATGCCACGAATGCCTTTCTCGGGGTCGACGACTACGACTACGTGGACCGTCGTTATCTCATGGCGTCCGCCGCGCGCATCGTGCGACCGCGGGTGGGCAGCGCGGTGCGCGTGGACCTCGGGATTGTCGAGGACCGCCAGGCGCGCGTGCACTTGGCGCGTTCGCCCATTGGTCGGTATCGGTTTCACGACAATCGACAGGTGCTGGAAGGGCGGTACGTGCGATCCGCGCTCACGCTGGACTGGCGTCCCGATGTCAGCGCCGAGTTGATGCGCGTGGGCTACGGCGGGCGTTTGTACTACGAGCGCGGTGACGGCGACCTCGCGTATCAGCGCGTGGAACTGCGCGGCGCCGTCCGCTGGAACCGCGGGCGCACCACGGTGGCCGGGCGCGCCGATGTCGGGCAAGTCTCCGGCACCGTCATTCCTCCGCAGCAACTGTTCGAGTTGGGCAGCTCTGAGGCGCTGCCGGGATACGGCTTCAAGGAATTCGCCGGCGACCGTGCCGCGCTCTTTCGCGGCGTGGTGATGTATCGCCTGAATGTGCTGCAGGTGCCGCTGCCGTTGACGCGGCGCCTCTGGCTCCCCAGCCCCTCACCCGCGCTTTCCGCGGGCATACAAGCCGGATGGACGGAGATCTCAACGGCGGCCGCGCGCACCGCGGTGAATCGCCTCGGGCTGGTCGATTCCACGCAGTTCGCGCTCTGGCGACCGATCTCGCGAGCCAGCGACGGCGTGCGCGCCACGGTAACCGCCGGCGTCCGCCTGTTCGGCGGCGGTGTGGGTGTGCTGCTCGCCCGGCCCGTCGATCATCCCAGTGGGTGGCGGTTGCTCGTCACGCTCGGGCGGCAGCTCTGAGGCGGATGCGTCTTCGTCTCCGAGACTACGAGGCCGCGGAGAAGTGCAACTGCTTTCACCACGGAGATCACGGAGAACACGGAGAACTGCAACTTCCTGGGCTAACTGCGAGCGCCACGCAGATGTCTGCGTGGCGTACTGTCGTTACCCCAAGCTTCTGCAGTTGCCGTTCTCCGCGCCCTCCGTGCTCTCCTGTGAAGTCGTTGCCGTTCTCCGTGCTCTCCGTGCTCTCCTGTGAAGTCGTTGCCGTTCTCCGTGCTCTCCGTGCTCTCCTGTGAAGTCGTTGCCGTTCTCCGCGGCCTCGTAGTTTCCTAGAACTCGCCGACGAACCCAATCTCCGTCTCGAGGCGCTGCCCCAAGCGCGCGGCCACGGTTTCCTGCGCATGCGCAATGAGAGTGCGCACATCGGCTGCCGTGGCACCTCCGGCATTCACCACGAAGTTCGCGTGGACGGGCGAGATCTGCGCGCCGCCGATGGAGAACCCCTTGAGGCCGCATTCGTCAATCAACCGGCCGGCGCCAACACCCTCGATCTTCTTGAACACGCTGCCCGCGCTCGGGAACTGGTCGAGCCGTGGATGCCGCGCGCCGCGCCACGCGAGGTTCTCCTCGATGACTCGGCGCATCGCCGTCGCGTCCCCCGCGGGAAGCACGAAGTTCACGGCGAGCGCCACATGCCCTGGCTCGTGCAGCAGGCTGATGTCGTAGCCGAAACGCATTCCGTCGCGGTCCACGGTCCGGCGTGACCCGCTGGGATCGAGGATCTCGACATCACGCACGACGTCGGCAATGAACATCGTGCGCTCACGAGCCGGAGCCGGCGAGAGGAAGTGCAGGTTCTGCCAGACCGCTCCGCCGACCGTGCTGGGAATGCCGGCGAAGTGCTCGAGACCCGCCCGGCCGTGCGCCACGCAGGCCGTGATGAGGTCGGCAACGACCACGCCAGACTCGGCGGCCACCACGCCGTCAAGCTGGAACTCCACGCGGTTCGCAACGTTTCGAATGATGAGGCCACGGACGCCACGGTCGCCGACGAGGATATTGGCGCCCAGACCGAGGACGAAGTACGGGATGGCACGCGCGCGGGCGGCGAGGACGGCAGTAGCGAGCGCATCAGCGGACGTGGCATCGTACAGCACGTCCGCGGGACCGCCGATGCGGAACGAGGTGTAGGAGGCGAGCGGGACGGAGAGACGGAGCGCCTCGCGCCCGAGGTCGGGAGCGAGCAGGTCGGCCAGCTCGGCCGGTGACGGCAGGGAATTCTCGGGCATCATGAGGCGATCACGAATGATACGACGGCTTCGACATGCCGCCAGCGGGATGCGCAGGACGTTGCGGCTGGTGACGGCCCTGGCGCTGTTGCCGGCAGCGGCGGCCGCCCAGCGCGCGGAACTCGAGAAGGTCATCCGCCGGACCGTCCTCCCCAACGGCCTCGAGGTGGTGGCGGTCGAGAATCAGGGCGTCCCGCTGGTGACCCTTGAACTCGTGGTCCGCAACGGCGCGTTCACGCAGACGCCGGAGTTTGCCGGGCTCGCGCACCTGTACGAGCACATGTTCTTCAAGGCGAACGACCGGTACCCCGAACACGACGAGGCCATCAGCCGTGCGTCGCAGATGGGGGCGGTGTTCAACGCCTCCACGCGCGAGGAGCTGGTGAACTACTACCTCACCGTCTCCGCCGATTCGGTGGCCGCGGGGATGGAGTTTCTCGCGGCCGCCGCGATCACGCCGAGGTTCCTCTCCGACGAACTCGCGCGCGAGCGCGAAGTGGTGCTCGGCGAGTACGACCAGCAGGAGTCCACGCCCTTCTTCCAGTTCGATCAGGAAATGGGCAAGCGGCTGTGGACGACGCAGTTCAGCCGCAAGAACACCATCGGCGACCGCGAGGTGATCCGCACGACGACGCCGGCGAAGATGCGCGCGATCAAGGACCTGTACTACCTGCCCAACAACGCGCTGCTCATCGTCGCCGGCGACGTGGATCCCACGGCGATCTTCGCCCTCGCGACGCGCATCTTCGGTGGATGGAAGCGCGGTCCCGACCCATTCGTCGCTGCGCCCATTCCGCCCATCCCGCCGTTGACGGGCAACACCGGGTATGTCCACGAAGCCGTCGTGAATGCCGTGACGGTGCAGATCCAGTGGCATGGGCCCAGTGTGCGAAAGGACGAGCAAGCCACCTTCGTTGCCGACGTCTTCAGCGACCTGCTCAACGCTCCTGGCTCCCGCTTCCAGAAGAAGCTGGTGGACAGCGGGCTCTGGGAAGGAGTGATCGTCAACTACTACACGCTGAACAACGTCGGCCCGATCACGATCAGCGGGCAGACGAGTCCCGACCGCCTGCGCGAGGCGCTCAAGGCGCTCGATGTGGAACTGCGCGCCGTGTTGACGCCGGGCTACTTCGGGGTGGAGGAGATGAACGCCGCGAAGGCGCAGCGCGCCGTCTCCAGCGCATTTGAGCGGGAGAAAGCGTCGGCATTCTCGCACACCATCGGGTTTTGGTGGAGCGTCTCGGGGTTGGAGTACTACCTGAAGTACGTGGACGAAATGGCCCGTCAGCAGCCAGCGCAGCTGCAGGAGTACGCGCGGAAGTACATCATCGACCGCCCGCGCGTGGTCGGCGTGCTGCTCGCACCGCAGGCGCGCGCGCAGCTGAAACTGACGGAAGACGAGTTGGCCCGCTGGGGCGCCCCAGCGGCGCGCCCCGCGCCGGCACGCCCGGCGCCCGCTCCGGCGCGACGCCCGCCCGTCCGCGGAGGGATCCGCTGATGCGTGCAACCACCCTATTCGTTCTCGTTGCCGCGGCAGCGCCGGTGAGTGCCCAGCGCATCAATCCGAGCCTGCCGACCGCACCGCGCCCAGTCGCCGTCGCGCTGCATCCCGACACCTCGACGACGAGCTACGAGATCAACGGCATCCGGGTGATTCACCGCGCGGGCGCCGCCAACCTCGTCGTGATGAACCTCTATCTGCTCGGCGGCGTTCGAACGATGACGCCGCAAACGGCCGGGCTCGAGCCGATGTACCTCGCCGTGAGCGAGCAGGGGACCGAGCGGTATCCCAAGGAGTCGCTGCGCCGGGCCATGGCCCGCACGGGCAGTGCCATCGCGCTGGACGCCACCGACGATTGGACGCTCTTCGGGATTCGCGCGACTACCGAGGTGCTCGATTCCGTCTGGAACATCTTCACCGACCGCCTGATGCGGCCGCGCCTGGAGCCAGCTGAAGTCAATTTCGTGCGCAATCAGGCGCTGAACGCGATACGCCAACTCGAGGAAAGCCCTGACGCCCTGCTTTCCCGGGCCGCCGACAGCATCGCATTCCGGGACCACCCGTATGCGTTGTCGCCGATGGGCACCGAGGCCTCGCTGAGCGCGCTGACGCGTGAGTCGCTGCAGGCGTGGCGTACGCGGTGGCTCGTGAAGTCGCGCATGCTGCTCGTCGTCGTGGGGAATGTGCCGCGGGGCACGCTCGAGCGGATGCTCAACGGCACGCTGGGCACGCTGCCGGCGGGCGACTACCAGTGGACGATGCCGGACACCCTGCCGGCGCGTCCGTCGTCACTGACCGTTCTGCCGCGCACCCTGCCGACGAACTACGTGGCCGGCATGTACCGCGGGCCGCGCGCCAATGAGCGGGATGCCGCGGCGCTTCGCGTGGCCTCCGCCGTGCTCTCCGGCCAACTCTTCAGCGAGATCCGTTCGAAGAACAACCTGACGTACTCTGCGTCCGCCGACTATCGGGACGAAGGGCTCGTATCGGGGAAACTGTTCGTCACCACCACGCTCCCCGACTCCGCCCTCAAGATCATGCGGGACCAGATTCGCCTCTTGCAGGAGGTGAACATCCCCACGCCGGCGCTGGCGCCGCTGATCCAGCAGTTCCTCACCGAGTACTTCCTCGACAACGAGACGAGCACCGCGCAGGCCGACTTCCTGGCGCGCGCGCAGTTGTACCGTGGGGACTGGCGCGCGGCCAATCAGTTCATGGCGGAACTCCGCGCTGTGACCGGCGAGGATGTCCGGCGCGTGACGCGCCGATACCTGCGCAACATCCAGTGGGTCTACGTCGGCGACCCGACGCGGATCACGCGCCGGCTCGCCGAGTCGTTCTAGCGGACACCCCGGGCACCTCGGTTAGTGGCTGGGCGTGCCGCACCCGAGTATGGTGCGGGTCTGCCGGGCCAGCGCGCCGTTGGTGGCGACGGCGTCGCCCGCGAACGGGTCCCGGCGGCCATTCCAGCCCGTGAAGACTCCCCCGGCCTCCTCGATGATGGGCAGGAACGGCGCCGCGTCCCAGGCACTGAGCACGGGATCCGCCATCACTTCTGCCCGCCCCGTGGCCACGAGCAGGTATCCATAGCAGTCACCCCATCCGCGGCTCACCGCGGCCTGTGCCGACAACTGCTCCCAACCGGCGCGGGCTGCCGGCGTCAGCTTGCGCGTGTCCGTGATAAGCACCGTGGCTGCCTCGAGGATACCGATGGCACTCACCGTGCAGCGCGCGCCGTTGTGCCAGCATCCCTCCCCAGGCGCCGCCGCGACGTGCTCCTCGACGGCGGGATAGGCCGCCGCGCCGGCGAGCACCGTATCACCCTCGCACACGGCGACGCAGGTGCCCCAAAGCGGCACGCCGCGCACGAAGCTCTTGGTGCCGTCCACCGGGTCGAGCACCCAGCGCCGTCCGCTCGCACCAGGCGTTTCGCCAAACTCTTCGCCGAGAATGCCGTCCGCGGGAAAGCGCGCATGGATCCACTCGCGCGCCACCTGCTCCGCCGCGCGGTCAGCGAGCGTCACGGGCGACCCATCTGCCTTGGTTTCAATGGCCACGCCATCTCGGTAGTAGCGGAGTGCTACCAATGAAGCGAGGCGGGCCACCTCCAGCGCCGCTTCCATCAGCTCGCGTGGCGACGCGGTCATACGCGGCTCCGCTCGACCGGCATCAGAGCGCAAACTCCTCGGCGACACGGCGCGGATCGAGCACCCCCGCATACAGGGCCATGCCGATCACGGCGGCGGCAACGCCGCGCTCTTCCAGCGCCCACAGGTCCGCCATGGTTCCGATGCCGCCGGCGGCGAACACGGGAAATGGCGAGGCCTCGGCGACTTCCTCCATCAACCGCAGGTCCGTCCCTTCCATGCGTCCCTCGCGATGCACCGCGGTGACCAACAGGCCGGCCAGCGGCAGGGCAGCGACGTCATCCACTGCGGAGAGCACCTCGCGCGGCAAGGTCTGGGTCCATCCCCGGGTGACCAGGCGCCGCTCTCGCACATCGGCGGCGAGGAGGCACCGGCCGGGATGCGCAAATGCCACGCGCGCCAGCCAATCAGGGTCCTCAAGCGCCCGGGTGCCAAGCATGACACCAGCCGCTCCGGCTTCGAGCAGATCGTGGACTTGGCGCTCCGATCGGACGCCGCCGCCAACCTGGCAGGGGGCGGCGCCCGCATGCAGGAGTCGGACGATCACGTCGCGGTTGGATCCGCGTTCTGAGGCGGCGTCCAGGTCCACAACGTGAAGCCGCGTGAATCCGGCCAACGCCCATTGGTGCGCGATTCGCAGGGGATCGTCCAACCGGACGACCTCGTCCTCAAACGACGCGCCCGCGAGCTGCACGACGTGGCCTTCACGAAGATCAATGGCGGGGATGGCGAGCATGCGGACAACGAGATGGTCGGGGTACGGAGGCGGTCTCCGGAGCGAGCGGGCCACGGCGTTGGCGCCGCGGCGGTGGATGAACATGCACCCGCGCCGGGAACCGCGCAGGGGTATGCGGAGTTAGCCAGCAGACCGTAGAAGCTCCCTTCAATCAATTCAAATCGAAGAGGGCGTAGATTTCACAGGCTAGGGGAAGCCCCCTTTCAACCCCAAACATCACGTAGTTTTTCGGAGGCACGACAATGCGTTTCCTCGGTTCGGTGCTCGTGGCGAGCGCCATCGTTCTCGGTGCGTGCGGCGGCGGTGAGAAGGCCCCGGCGACGGATGCAGCCACCCCCGCGGCGGCCCCGGCTCCCGCAGCGGCCAGCGCGGCCGCCGCGATCACGGGCACCACGCACGAAGTGAAGATGCTCGGTGACGAGAAGGGCTATCGCTACGAGCCCGCGAACATCACGGTCAAGGCCGGCGACGGCATCAAGTTCGTCTTCGTGTCGGGCGGCCCGCACAACGTGGCGTTCAACGTCGCCGACATCCCGGCGGACGTGAAGGACCAGCTCAACGCCAACATGGGCCCCGAGAACATGGCGGAGCTCTCGTCGAAGATGACGATGAACCCTGGCGAGAGCATCACGATCTCCTTCGCCAACATCAAGGCCGGCGCGTATCCGTATCACTGCACGCCGCACCTGGCGATGAACATGAAGGGAGTCATCACGGTCCAGTAACGGTCGGCGGCATCGCGCCGCCTGCGTACACGACGGGCGGGTCCGGACTCCGGGCCCGCCCGTCGTCGCGTATCTTGCGGTGAATGTCCCGCCTGGCCACTCCCTCCGTCGGCCGCGCCGAATGGCTGGCGGCGCGCGCGCTGCTCGCGCGCCGGCGACTGCAACCGTTTCTTCCCCTTGCGATGGGGATCGCCGTGGCGGTGCTGTTCGCCGCGAGTTGGTGGCGGCGTGCGGCACCGGCAGAACTTGCACCGCCCGCTGTACCAGGAGCGATCGCCGAGGCGTCTGACACCGTCTCCTTGCTTCAGGCACAGGCTGCCACGCAGGCCGCCCTGCTCCGCCTTGATTCTCTCGCGCGCGCCGTCAACTCTGGCGGCACACCATCCGAGGATAGGCAGCTCTCGGCGGCGGACCGACAGGAACGCGATTCGCTGCTGACGGACCTCAAGGCGCTTGATGCGGCCCTGGATCGCGCAGCCAAGTCGCCTCTGGACGCCTCGTATCGCGCACTGGCCAAGACCGCCGCACTAAGGTCGCTCGGCGCCGTCTCCGTGCTGGTCGATACCCTCAATCTGTTGGACGAGGTGCGACGCACCCTCGATCCCGTGGCGGCGCCGCAACGGGAGTTCGCGCAACTGAGCGAACGAACCACGGCAATTGGCGCCTCCCTGCAGGCGATCGGGCAGGCGAGGCGCGCCGCGTTGACGCGGCGACTTACAGGTCTCGGGCAGGCTGCGGGCACGCCCGCTGACGCGGATTCGGCGCGCCGACGGACAGAGCGTGACAGTGTGCGCGCGGCGGCAGCGCAGGTGGACTCGCTGCTGCTCGCCGCCAGACAATGGCATCTCGACCAGACTGCGGCAGCGTCAGCCGCGTCGGATCGTCGGGGACCGTCGGTGGTCGCCCTGATTCCAGTGCTCGGAGCGCTGCTCCTGGCGGGTGCGCTGGTGTACACATTCACCCTCGCCCTAGAAGCGCACCGCCCCACCATCGCCCACGCTCGAGAAGCGGAACGCGTCACGGGCCTTCCCGTGCTGGCGACGATTCGCACGACGCAGATTCCCCGCGAGGGACGGGCGCGCCTGCAGTCGGCCGGCGGCACGGATCCGTTCCGAATGGTCTACCTGTCGCTCACGGTCGGAGAGCCCCGGGTTCGAACTGTCTGTGTGACGGGAGAAAACCCACAGCTGGTGGCCGCGACCGCTGGACAGCTTGCCGCCAGCGCGGCTGCCGACGAACGCTCGACCCTCGTCGTGGATATCACCTCGGGAGGGTTCACGGCGGCGCAGCACTTCGGTTGGAAGGACGAACCGGGTTTTTCGGAGGCGATCGCCGGCGTGCGTCTCTGGCGCGAAGTCGCAACACCAATCGGTGCCAGCGAAGGGCGGGACATCGATCTGGTCGCCGCGGGAGCTTCCCGCACCGACACGGCGGAAGCAATCGCCGTCGAGACCAACCGCCGGGAGTTCCTCAACTTCCTCGGCGAACACGATTTCACCGTGTTGGTTGCCGCGACGTCCGCAGCCGCGCAACTCGCCTCACAACTCGCTGGTGCGCCACACACGGTGCTGGTCATCGAAGCCGCCAGAACGCGCATCGACCGGCTCCAAGCGCGCTCTATTGATCATTCGACGGCAAACGTGAATCTCGCGGGATTGCTCGTATTTCGGCAGTAATGTCGCGATAGTGAACGTTATATGTCTTTATAATGGCGTGAAAAACACTCAGATAGACATCTACCATCAGCTCGTCTGCAGCTCGATGGAGTTCAAGATCATCGACCGTCTGTGGCCGGACTCGCGAGCGGCAAACCCTCTTTCCGACCCCGCGGGTCGTCACGCGCGCCCGCGCCAGCTTGCTGAATGATCCCTGAACGCGACGCTCAGGCGGCGGAATGCGGCGCTGACGCGACGTACTGCGACGCACGCGCCGAAATGCAGGGTCGGGCGCAAACCAGTAACTTTCTCCTCCCGTTGTCCGCGCTCGCCCTCTCTTCGCAATGACCGGATACTCCGACCGCATCAACCACGCGCTCGCGTTCGCCGCGAAGCACCACGACCGGCAAGTCCGCAAGGGGACGCGCCTGCCGTACATCACGCACCCGGCGAACGTCGCGATCATTCTTGTGCGCTATGGACGGGATGACGACACGGTGGTCGCCGGCATCCTGCACGATGTGGTCGAGGACTGCGTCAGCGAACACTGGTCCCGCGACATGCTCGAGGAACGCATCGGCGAAAAGTTTGGGGCCGATGTGCTGGCGACCGTGCTGATGGTCACGCATCGCGAGGTGGATGACGACGGCAACGAGATGGACAAGGAAGAGCGGAACGCCGACTACCTGGCGCGCCTGTCACAAGCGAACGACGCCGCGAAGTGGGTCTGCGCGGCAGACAAGATCCACAATGCGAGCGCCATTCTCGCCGACCTCCGCCGGACCATCGACCCGGAATCGGTCTGGGGGCGGTTCAGCGCCGGGAAGGAAGGCACCATCCGCTGGTATCGCGCGGTGCACGACCGGCTGCGCCAACTCGCGTTTCAGGGCGCGATTCTCGACGAACTGCGCGCGGTCGCCGAGGCGCTCGAGCAGTACTCAGATATCGGGGCCAGCCAGACGGGCGGCTAGCGCGCCGGGTAGGTCCGCTGCACGTAGTCGTTGAGGATGACGAGAAACTCTTCGACGATCCGGTCGCCCTTGAGCGTGCGCAGCAGCGCCCCATCCACATACACCGGCGCTTTCGGTTCCTCGAACGTCCCCGGCAGGGAGATGCCGATGTTGGCGTGCTTGCTCTCCCCGGGGCCGTTCACGACACAGCCCATCACGGCGACCTTCATCTCCTCGACGCCAGGGTGCGTCTCGCGCCAGACGGGCATCTGTTCACGCAGGTACGTCTGGATATCCTCGGCGAGTTTCTGAAAGTACGTGCTCGTGGTGCGTCCGCAGCCTGGGCACGCGGTCACCTGCGGCGTGAACGAGCGCAGTCCCAGCGACTGCAGGATCTGCTGGGCGACAAGCACTTCCTCGGTGCGATCGCCGCCGGGACGCGGCGTCAGCGAGACGCGGATGGTGTCGCCAATTCCTTCGCTCAGCAGGATCGAGAGCGCCGCGGACGACGCGACCATCCCCTTCATGCCGAGTCCCGCCTCGGTGAGGCCGAGGTGCAGCGGGTAGTCGCAGCGTGCGGCGAGTCGACGGTACGCGTCCACCAGATCCTGCACTTGCGAGATCTTGCACGAAATCAGGATCTGGTCGTGTCGCAGCCCGACCTCTTCAGCGAGCGCAGCGCTGCGTAGCGCGCTCTCCAGCATCGCCTCGATGTAGACGTCCTTCGCATCCGCGGGGTCGGGGCGACGCGCGTTGGCGTCCATCATCTCGGTCAGCAGGTCCTGGTCGAGCGAGCCCCAGTTCACGCCCACACGCACCGGGCGGTCGTTGTCCACCGCGATCTGCACGATCGTGCGGAAATTCTCGTCACGACGCTTGCCGCCAACATTGCCGGGGTTGATGCGGTACTTCGCCAGCGCCCGCGCCGTCTCGGGGTACTTGGCCAGCAGAAGGTGTCCGTTGTAGTGGAAGTCGCCGATGACAGGGACATCCACGCCGGCTCCCGCGACGCGACGCATCATCTCCGGCACGGCGGCGGCGGCCTGATCGTTGTTCACGGTGACGCGCACGAGCTGCGAACCCGCGCGGGCAAGGGCGATCACCTGATCGGCCGTGGACACGGCATCCGCCGTGTCGGTGTTCGTCATCGACTGCACGACCACCGGGTGCGCCGAACCGACGGCAACCCGGCCAACGTACGCAGTGACGGTCTGGCGACGTGGAGTGAAGACCACGGGAGATGGGGCTGGGGTCTCCGGAAAGCTAACCTGCGGTGGACACGGGCGGCCCTCGGCGCGATAATCCACCTGCGCGCCATCTCGAGGACCCACGCATGATCGCAGACGAAGCCACGCCGCCACCGGCGTCCGAACCGCCGGCCCCTTCCCCGCCCCGTCCCAGCCTGCTGCGGCGGCATTGGGGCAAGCTGACGCTGCTGACCATCGTGCTGGTGCCAGTCGTCGGCATGTCGCTCTGGGTCGCCGTGACGATGGCCTATACGTACTCGGAGGGAACGCGCACGGGATACGTGCAGAAGCTTTCCCGCAAGGGATGGCTGTGCAAGACATGGGAAGGGGAACTCGCCATGACGACGGTCCCCGGCACGGCCCCGCAGATCTTCAGCTTCTCCGTGCGCGGCGATTCCGTTGCGGCGGAGATTGAACGGACATCGGGCAGTCAGGTGACGATCTACTACAAGGAGCACCGCGGCGTGCCGACGAGCTGCTTTGGCGAGACGTCGTACTTCGTCGACGGCGTTCGAGGGACGAAGTAGGCGCGATGCCGTACACGCATTGCAGCGCCTGCGGCGCCAAAGCGCTGGTGGGAGCCACTCGGTGTCCCAGGTGTCAGGCTCCCTTTGTGTCCTACGACGTTGGTGGCGAGCGGGTCGCCACGGTCAACTGCCCCAACTGCGGCGTGCAGCGGCCGGTGGCCATCGGCGTCTGTCCAAACTGCCTGATGTCGACCGCCCCATCGGGACAGCGGCTTACCCGTGGGCTCGTGCTCGCTGGCGTGACGGTGGTCGTCCTGATGGCGCTCGGCTACCTGATTTCCCGGCGCACCGAACTGCAGCAACCTCCCGCTGCGGCAGTTGCGGATTCGCAACCGGCCGTGGTCGCGATGGACACGACGACACCGCCGGTGGTTGCGTCGCCCGACACGGTGTCAGCGCCTGCGCCGACAGTAAGCGCGGCACCGCCAGCCGCTGCCCCAACGCGCCTCGAGCCGGCAGCGCCCACCCGTTCCGAGGCCACGGCCGCTGTGCCATCGGCACGCCAGCCCGCGCCGCCGCCCAGCGTTGCCGTGTCAGATACGGGACGGTGGGAATTCGCCATTGCCACCACCTGGGTTCGCGTGCGCAGCGCGCCGAATCGAGAGAGCGAAATCCTCCGCATAGTGGATTCCGCGCAACGCGTGCGCCTTGGGCCGCCGCAGAACGGCTGGCGTCCCATCCGCGTAGGCGTGGACCGCGGATGGGTGGATCCGCGCCTCTTCCTGGTCATTCCCGCCCCCGCGCCGCGGCCCTGACGGATCGGTCCCGGTCACTGCTCAAACGTGCGGCCGAACTCCGCGCGAATGCGCACGGTACGCGCGAGTTCATCGGCGCTCTGGAGCACCTTCTCTCGCAGGTCGCGCGGCAGGCGCGGGTGTTCACGCAGGAACGCCTGCACCATGTCCAGCGCAGACGCATCGGTCTGACCGCCGAGGAACGCGCCGAGCCACGCACCAAGGAAGAAGATGCGACGGTTGGCCTGGATGTACGGCAGCGAGTCCAGGGCGGGGCGCAGGAAGCCGCGCGTGATCGCCTGATGTTCGAGCGCATTGAACGTCCCGAGCGACGCGCTCGCCCAGTCCTCGTTCAGCGTTGCGTCGGCGAAGTAGCGACGGAAGTACTCCGTCTTCACCACGGCGTTGCCGCGCGCGCCCCCCGCGATGAAGACGCGCCGCCGACCGTCGGGCGTGCTGTCGCGCACGGCCTGCGCGGTGAGGCGCGCGTCGGCGTCGTCGGCGCCGATGACGATGAGTCGATTGACGATTTCCCACCGCAGGGGATCGCGCACCACGTCGCCGGCGGCGGAATCGGCAGCGAGCACGTCGCGTAGGCGGGCCAGCGCCGACGGAGACCTCGCCATGCCGATGAACGCATCGAGATAGGCGCGGCGGATGCCGTAAGGGAGCGCCGAGTTCCCTGCTCCGCTCCACAGGAAGCGCTCGACGGGAAGTTGCAGGGAGTCGCGCGCCATATCCACGAGATAGGCGTTCATGGCGCGGCTGAGCCGGCCGAGTTGACTCGGCACGATCTGTTCATCGCCTTCCTGCGGAAGGTCACGGACAACCAGCGCGACAAAGCGCGCGGGGTGAAGCCGCGCGGCGCGCACGTCATCCCACAGCGTGCCCCAAAACATGGCGCGGAGCAATGGGTCCTGGGCTGAGGGCAGCGCGCCAGCGAGCAGGACGCGCCGGCTCGCCGAATCGAGCGCGACACGCTGGTACCCGTAGTCGCCCGCATTGGAATAGATGAAGCGCACGTCACGGAGACCGCGCACCAGCGGCACGTCCGTTTCGCGCCCGCGCAGTTCGACATCGACGGTCCGTATCTGGCCCGCGGCGAAAAGCTCTTGCTCCGGCCGCACGCGACACGCGCTGTCGCATTGCACCACGGCCACGCGCACCTTGAGCGGCCAACTTCCCTGCCCCGAGACCGTCGGCTGCACCGGCCGCTGTCGCAATTGAAGCGACGCGATGCGCCCGTCCTTCAGCGTGAGCCTCGTTTCCACGTCCGGCATGCCCGGGCGCAGCATCCACTGTCGACCCCACGCGGTCAGGTCACGCCCCGCTGCCCCGCCGATGGCGGCGAGCAGATCCTGCCAGGTGGCGTTGGCGAAGGCATGTGTCGCGAGGAACTGCCGCACGCCGCGCTGGAACGCCGCATCGCCGACGAGGAAGTTGAGTTGCTTGAGGACCGATGGCGCCTTGTTGTAGACGATGGCGCCGTAATTGCTCTTCGCCTGGTCGAGATTGCCCAGCTGCTGCCAGAGCGGCGTCGTGCCGAGCGTCTGGTCCACGCCATACGCGGCCGGTTTGTTGCCCAGATAGAACGTCTTCCACGCCTCGCTCGTCGGCTCGAGATCGCTCAGCGCCTTGGCCGCGATGTACGTCGCGAAGCCCTCCTTGAGCCACAGGTCGTCGAACCACTTCATCGTCACCAAGTCGCCAAACCACTGATGCGCGACTTCGTGCAGGATGGTGTTGTAGCGGCCGAGGACACGCGGCAGCGTGGGGCGTTCGCGGAAGATGAACCGATCTTCGTTGTAGAAGACCGCGCCCGGGTGCTCCATGCCGCCAAAGGGAAACGCGGGCGCGAGCACGAAGTCATACTTGTCGAACGGATAGGGGCGGTCGAAATAGCGTTCCATCCACTCGAGCGCGCGATGGTTGAGCGCGAGCAGCGTGTCGAGGTCGGCTTCGCGAGCGCGCGACGCGCGCACGTACGCATTGATCGTCCGGCCACGCACTGTGGACGAGGCGTGGTGCCACGGCCCCGCCGCGAACGCGATGAGGTACGTGCTGATCGGCGCGGTCTCGGCGTACTGATGGGTCACGACCGCGCCCGCGGTGTCGCTCCGCGTGAGGCGGCCGTTGGCGATGGCCGTCCAGGCGCCTGGCGTCCGTAGGGTCAGCGTGACGCGGGCCTTGAGATCCGGTTGGTCAAACGACGGAAAGAGCTGATTGGCATCCGCCGGCACCAGCAACGTATAGAGATAGTCGCTGCCGTCGCTCCGATCGGTGGATCGAATGATGGAGGCGCCAGTTGGGGCGCTGGTCGCCACGAAGGAGATCTGCACCTGATTGGCGCCGTTCCGGAGCAAGGCGGCCGGAAGGGTGAGGTGGGCGCCGTTATAGGCGACCTTCGGCACGCGGGTGCCGTTGACCACGACGGTCCCGAGGCTCCTACCACGGAAATCGAGCACGACATCCGCCGTCCCGGTGCGACGGAAAGACACCACCACCTGTCCAGGCACCGTGTCTCGCGCGGTGATATCCAGGCTCAGGGCGTACCGCACATCCGTAAGGCTCTTCGCGCGCGAGGCCGCAAGCTCGCGGGAGACCCCTGGGCCGTTCAATGAATCGGGGAGAGCGGGGGGGACAATAGCGGCAAGGAGAGCAGCCAGGGCGAAGAGCACGGGGCGAGGGGGAGGGAGGGGGAGAGCGGTTTTCCGGGGCTATCCGGGGGGCTACTGGAAGGGGGACGAGTTGCCCTTGCTAATTTTCCAGGAATTCATACGTTCAAGAGGATGCGATTCAGAGACCTGGTTCGTCCGGGTCTCTTTTTCGTGCCAGCCCAGCGCGGGGGGCTCCAGTGGACCCGTGATAGTTACGATCCGCTTCGACTCGGGATAGGCCCGGGCTAGCGATCAAGAAACCAGGAGTAGGGAATGCGTACGACCGGCAAGGTGAAGTGGTTCAACGATGCGAAGGGGTTCGGTTTCATCACGCCTGACAATGGAACCAAGGACTGCTTCGTGCATTACAGCGCCATCCAGGGCTCGGGCTTCAAGTCGCTCGCCGAAGGCGACGCGGTGGAGTTCGAAATCGTCCAGGGTGCGAAGGGCCCGGCTGCTGAGAACGTGACGAAGGTGGGCGGCTAAGCTTCGCTGAGCTGGTTGTACCACACAAAGGGGTCCCGGGTAACCGGGACCCCTTTCGTCTACTCGTCCCCCATCCGTTCGCGCAGCGGGGGGCGGCCGCGGCGGGGCGGGATGACGTATTCGATGGCCTCGGTCAGTTTGGCCTGCAACGAGCGCCGAATGCGCTCCAGGTCGATATGGAGTGCGAGGTGGCCGCCGGGAGACTGGATGATCCCCTCCCTTGAGGCGAGCGCCTCCTCCGCCAGCAACAGGGCCGTGGGCATGGGGATCGAGAAATCCCTGGCGAGATCAATCGCAACCGCCACCTGCTCGATGCTTGCCAGCGAGATGCGGCGAGCCAACCCCTGTTGCTTTCGCTCGATTCCCCGAACGGCGTAACGAGAGAGGATGTTGTCGAGGTCCTTGCGCGGAATTCCGAGGGCGAAAGCCGCCGTGCCAGATGTCACCGCTCTCACAAAATATCCTCAACAAAGCGAATTAAGAAAACTCTTGTTAGAGTGTAATTATAGGCTCAACCTAAAGCATTGTCAATAAATGCATAATCGGAGTTGAGCAAACAAATGGATAGTACGGCTTGGTAGAGGGAGGTTCGAGGAGGAGGAGGAATGGCGACTTCTCGACAGGAGATCACGGAGGACACGGAGAGGGGCAACTGCAAGACCTTGGGGTAACGACAGCGCGCCACGCAGACCTCTGCGTGGCGCTCGTAGTTCCCCCAAGAAGTTGCCGTTGCAGTTCTCCGTGCCCTCCGTGATCTCCTGTAAGGCCGTTGCAGTCTTTCGCCCCCACAGTTTAGGCCGCCCCCAGCTCTCCCCGCGCTGCCTCGAGCTGCTGCCGCACGGCCGCCGGGCCGGTCCCGCCGGCGACCTCTCTATGGCGAACAGATGTTTCCGCACGAAGTTCCGCCATCACATCCTCGCCGAAGGCCGAGGACGCCACCTGGAACGAGGCGAACGGCAGGTCCGTCATCTCGACGCCCCGCTCCTCGGCCTCCCGAACCAGTCGGCCAACCGCCCCGTGGGCCTCCCTGAACGTCACGCGCTTGCGCACCAGATAGTCCGCCAGGTCGGTTGCCATCATCGAGCTCGTCACGGCGGCTCGCATGCGCTTCCGATCGAATGTGAGCGAGGCCAGTGAGCCAGCCACCGCCGGCAGCAGCAGCGACATGCCATCCACCGCGTCGAAGAGCGAGCGCTTGTCCTCCTGCAGGTCCTTGTTGTAGCCGCTGGGAAGGCCCTTGAGTGTGCCCAAAAGGGCCACGAGATCACCCAGCATGCGCGATCCGGAGCCGCGCGCCAGTTCCAGCGCATCCGGATTGCGCTTCTGCGGCATCATGGACGAGCCGGTGCTGAACGCATCGCCGAATCGGACGAATCCGAACTCGCTCGATCCGAAGAGAATCAGATCCTCCCCCAGCCGCGACAGGTGTGCGCCGAGCAGCGACAGGGCGAACAACACCTCGGCGATGAAATCGCGATCGCCCACCGCGTCAATGCTGTTGGGAGAGACGGCTTCGAATCCCAGCATCCCCCGCAGCATCTCGCGGTCAATGGGAAACGCCGATCCCGCAATCGCGCCGGAGCCCAAGGGAAGAACGCCAGCCGCCGCGCTGGCCGCGGTCAGGCGCCGTCGATCGCGCGCCAACGGCCAGAAGTGCGACAACATCCAGTGCGCGCCAAGGACTGGCTGCGCGCGCTGAAGGTGCGTGTACGCGGGCATCAGGTCGTCGGTCAGCGACTCCGCCTGCTCGACCATCGCACGTTGCACGTCGCGCAACAGGCCGTCGAGTCGACGGCAGGCGTCGCGCGTCCACAGCCGCGTGGCCGTGGCCACTTGGTCGTTGCGTGAGCGCCCGGTGTGCAGGCGGGAAGCTGGCGCGCCAATCGCTTCGTGCAACAGCCGGTCAATCAAGGTGTGCACGTCTTCATCTGCCGCCGTCGGTCGAGCGCCGTCAGCAATCTGCCGTGCTACGACATCGAGCCCGCGCTGAATCTCCGCTCCCTCCTCCGCGGTCAGCACTCCCGCCTGCGCCAGCGTGGCGGCCCAGGCCTTGGACAGCTGGAGATCGAAAGGCCACAGCCGAAAATCGACGTCGATCGATCGATTGACGGCTTCGAGCTCGGGAGCCGGGCCGCCAGCGAAACGACCACCCCAGAGTTTGTGCGACTGCGTGCCACCACTATTGGAATCGGCCATTACCGCACGTCAACGAAGAGGGAAAAGGGCAGGGCGGGGAAGAAGAAACGACATATTTATGCGACTTCCGTCAAGGTGTCACGGAAGGGACTCCAGTGCCCGGACTATCGGGCAGCCAACGCCAGCAGGCGCTTGACCACGCGCTCGCGCGCGGCGTCGGTGCGGCAGATGAGCAGCACCGTATTCTCGCCGGCGATCGTGCCAAGAATGTCCGGATTGCCTTCCGCGTCGATCGCCTCGGCGATGGGTTGGGCCCCCGCCGTGTGCGTCCGCACAACGATCAACTCGCGCGTGTACTCCAGGTTTTGGAAGAGCTGCGGCAGCAGGCCGGCCAGCGTGGCACGCCCTTCCTCACCGAGCGAACGTTCGCCGGCCGTGTAGCGCACCCCCGTCGGCGTCGGCACCCGCGCGATGCGCAGGTCACGCATGTCGCGCGACAGCGTCGACTGCGTCACGTCCCATCCGCGCGCGACCAGCAACTGACGGAGTTCCTCCTGGCTGCCGATGGCGCGCGTGGAGACGAGCTCGAGAATGGCGTCTTGGCGTTCGCGTTTGGCAGCGGTCACTCGAAACCTCGGTGTGATGCGGGAGCTTAGCATCGTCCCGCGCAGTCCGTAAGGCGCATTGACAACTGCGCATCGCAATATTATGCATAAACAGTGCATAAGATTCCAGTGGGTGTTCTTGGCGCCAGCGGCTACGCTGGGCGCGACCTCTGCGCGTTGGTGCAACGGCACCCGCGCCTTGAACTCGTCTTTGCCTCCGCCAACGGACGGCGCGGCGAAACGGCCGAATTGCCGGGCGGCGGCCAGGTCACGTTCGTTGCCCCGGACGACGTGCCCCTCTCGAGCGCGGCACTGGTCTTCAGCGCACTGCCGCACGGCACGAGCGCGGAGTGGGTGCGGCGGTCCCGCGATGCCGGGGTGCGCGCCGTGGATCTCTCGGCAGACATGCGGATCGGCAATACCGACGCCGACGTCATCTATGGCCTCACCGAAGCGCGGCGCGATGAGGTGAAGGGGGCCGAGCTTGTCGCGAATCCGGGATGTTATCCGACGAGCATCCTCATCGGGCTGCTTCCGCTGCTGGAGGATGGCCATGTCGCGTCGGGCGCCACGATCAGCGTGAGCGCGGCGAGCGGCGTGACCGGAGCGGGGCTGACCCCGCGCGCCGACCTGCTCTTCGGTGAAGTGACCGAGAACTTCCGCGCGTACGGCATCGGCAACACGCATCGCCACCTGAACGAGATGCGGGCGTTCGTCGCCGAAGAAGGCGTCGATGCCGACCTCATCTTCACGCCGCACCTGCTGCCGATGGCGCGAGGCATCCTCGCCACGATGACCGTGCCGCTCACGGCGCCCCTCGTGGATCCGCTGGCGCTCTGGCAGCGCCGATTCCACAACGAGCGGTTCATCGAAATCGTGAACACGCCGCCGGAAACGCGGCACGTGGCGCACCGCAACGTCGTGCGCATCACCGCGCACACCCTCGCGCACCTGCGGCAGCCCACGCTCCTGGTGGTGTCGGCCATCGACAACCTGATGAAAGGCGCGGCGGGTCAGGCGCTGCAGAACGCGAACCTGATGCTGGGTCTCGATGAGGCCATGGGGCTGCCGGCGTGAGGCGCGTCGTGAAGATCGGCGGCCGGGCGCAGGGCGATCCGCGCCTGATCGCGCAGCTCGCCGCGGCCGTCGGCCGCGGCGAATCGTTGGTGGTGGTGCACGGCGGCGGCGACGAAGTGTCCGCGTTGCAGCGACGGCTCGGGATTG
The DNA here is from genome assembly GCA_016871855.1 of Gemmatimonadota bacterium. Lineage (GTDB taxonomy): Bacteria > Gemmatimonadota > Gemmatimonadetes > Gemmatimonadales > Gemmatimonadaceae > PNKL01. The sequence continues at coordinate 43,466 of VHBQ01000005.1, read as the reverse complement.
AGCCGCAGTTTCGCGGCGGCCGGCGCGTGACCAGCGCCGAGGATCTGGAACTCGTGCGCATGGTGCTCTCGGGCGCCACGAACAAGCGTCTGGTGGCGCAACTGCTCAGTGCCAACGTGCGCGCGGTGGGCATCTCCGGCGAAGACGCCGGCCTGCTGCTCGCCCACGTGACGGATCCTGATTTCGGGCGCGTAGGCGGCGCGATGACGGCGCAGCCGGCGCTGCTCGCGCACCTGTGGAGCGGCGGATTCATTCCCGTCGTTTCGCCGCTCGGACGCGACGCCGATGACCCGCAGGGCGGCGGCCTCAACGTCAATGGCGACGATGCCGCGGCGGCGATCGCGGCGGCCATTGGCGCCGATGAACTGCTCCTCGTGGCCGATGTCCCTGGTGTGCTCACCGACGCTGGTGAGATCATTGCCACGCTCGACAGCGTCGCAGCGCAGGCGCTGGTGGCGTCGGGCGTGGCGAAGGGCGGCATGGCCGCCAAGCTCGAAGCCGGCGCTCTCGCGCTGCGCGGTGGCGTGCGTCGCGTGCGCATCGGCGACCTGACCGCCATCACCGACGCGTCCGCTGGCACGCGTCTTTCCCCGTCTCCGGTTCCTGCCGCCTGAGGCCCCCTGATGTCCACTGTTGCCGCCGCTGACGCCATTCTCGGCACCTACCGCCGCGCGCCGATGGAGCTGGTGCGCGGCGCCGGCGTCGAGCTCTTCGACACCGACGGGAAGGCGTATCTCGATTTCGTCGCCGGCATTGCGGTCAACGCCCTCGGCTATGGCGATCCCGGCCTGGCCGATGCCATGCACGGCGCGCTCGCCAGCGGCCTCGTGCACGTGTCGAATCTCTATCGCACGTCGCCGGGCGAACAGCTCGCCGAGAAACTTGTCGCCTCGTCGTTCGCCGATCGCGTCTTCTTCTGCAACTCCGGGGCGGAGGCCAACGAAGGGGCGTTCAAGGTCGCCCGCCGCTGGGCGCGCGGGCAGGCGCCGTCAAAGCACGAGATCGTGGCCCTGCGCGGCGCCTTCCACGGCCGGTTGTTTGGCACGCTGGCCGCCACTGATCGTCCGCAGTATCGCATGCCATTCCGTCCACTGGCTGGCGGCGTGTCGATTGCGGAGCGCGATCTTGGCGAACTCGAGGGGCTGCTGAATCCGGAAACGGTGGCGGCGGTCATCGTCGAGCCGGTGCAGGGCGAGGGGGGCGTGCGCGTGCTCGACCACGAGTTCCTTCGCGGCCTGCGCGCGCTGACCAAGGAGCGCAACGTTCTCCTGATTCTGGACGAGATCCAGTGCGGTTACGGCCGCACGGGGACATTCTGGGCGTACGAACAGGCTGGCATCACGCCCGACGTCCTGACGACAGCCAAGCCGATGGCTGGCGGACTCCCGATGGGCGCGATCCTGATGACCGAGGACGTGGCCAGCGCGATGCAGCCGGGCGATCACGGCACCACCTTCGGCGGCGGCCCCTTGGTCGCCAGCGCGGCTCTCCACGTCTTTGACCGCCTCCACGATCCGGCCCTGTTGCAGCACGTGACTGACAACGGTGTATGGCTTGGCACCGCGCTGCGTGGGCTCGCCGAGCGATTGCCTAAGGTCCGTGCCGTGCGTGGCGTCGGCTACATGTGGGGAATCGACGTGACCGACGCCGCCAAGGACGTGATCGCGCGGGCGCTCGATCTCGGGTTGCTGCTCTGCTCAGCGGGCGAGCACACGATCCGACTGCTGCCCCCGCTCGTCATGTCACGTGCCGACCTGGAGCGTGGCGTGCGACTGCTGGAGCAGGCGATCGGCTGATCAGTTGCCGGCGGCGCAGTTCCGCTTGAACTCGATGGCCGCGCTCCGCGGGTCCTCAATGAGCGACCAGAATTCCGCAAAGTAGCGCCGCATGCGCTCCTGAACCCTCGGGGTCATTCCCTCGATGGTGAGGTACGCCGAATCCAGGGCTGCGCGCCGCGCCTTGAAGTGGTCGATGCTCGGTGCAAGCTGGTCTGCCGTGCGGCAATCGCCACGCCAGAGACGCTGGACCACGGTGCGGATGGGAAGCGTCCGGTCTGGGAAGGCATACCGGGCATTCACCGCGCCCGACCAATCGAAATCGTACGGCACGGCGTGCACCATCCCGGTGGTGTCCCGCAGGAGCGTGATGTTGTGCAGGCCGGATACGGACCAGTCGGTATTGCCGGCCATATACTCAAAAAGCTGCGTGAGACCCCATTTCTCCGGCTCGACGTCCTCGAACAGCGCGCCCTTGGTCTCAAGCTTCCTGACGTCGCGCCGCTGGGCGAGGTCGCCGTCGTCCTCGACGAAGAAGGCCCAGCTCGTCACCGGCTTGGCCCGGCCCTCGGTGTCCTGATATGCGACCCGCGCGAGCCGGACGCGGTAGCTCCACGGGGTGAGCGCGGCGTACATCCGGTAGACCGCGGCCTCGGCCAGGATGTACTGCTCGTACTCCGGGTTGGACGGACGGCAACTCGAGGCAAGTTTGAGCTTGCGGTTGCCATCAAAGATGGTGTTGTTCGCCGCTTCCTTCGTCAGTTCCACGCGCAGCGGCGGGAAGCTGCAGTTCCTGAACTGCCGACGAAAATGCCCGCGCGTGCGCAGGGTCACGGGAACCTTGACGACCGCGCCGGTGGTGTCGCGATACTCCAGTTCCCCGGGATGCAGCTCCCGGTCGGTGGAGTCGCGGTCGTTGATGAGCACATGCAGGCGGGTGCGAATCGTGATCTCCAGCGGCTCCGACCGTCGGAAGAGGCGTTGCGCCTCCGCAGCGGACGCGAGCGTCAGCAGGAGCGTCGCGCAGACGGCGGCACAGCGCCCGCCCCCCCTCACCGCACCTCCACGCGGGAAATGCCGGCACCGGGGACGGCGCGAAGGACGTCGCCGACCACCCCTTTCGTGACCGTCTCGCCAAGATCCACGCCGTACTCGGCGATGCGGCTCCCGTCCTCCGTTCGCTCCGCGCCCATGAACTTCCACGTCCGGAACAGACCGTCGAACTCCGGCTCGATGAGCGGGCGTGCGACGTCGAGGTTCTCACAGTGAACACGCAACAGGAACTCGTGCACGTACTGCGGCGCGTCGGACAGTTCCGTGTCCATCTTCTTCTTGCGCTTCCAGGCGCGATCGGCGAGCGCCTCCAGCTGCTCCGGCGCCAAGGACTTGAGGATTTCGTCGTCGATCTTGGCCACGAACGTCCCGGTGCGGCTGGCCACCTGAAGCGCGCGATCGAGCTGCCGTTGGGCGCGCTTGCCCTCGAGCGAGGCAGGGGATCGGCCGAACTCCGTGAGCCAGAGTCCAACCATCAGCAGGTTGAAGCCAATGGACAGCACCGCCGCAATGCCTGGTGCGACGGCGGAGGCCAACCCAATCCCGGTGACGCAGAAGATCGCCGCCGCGTCCTTGGTGTCCTCGAGGTTCGTGCGAAAACGCACGGCGGCGACGATGCCGCCGAGCGCGAAGGCGAGGATGAGGGAGTGCTTGACCAGCACCACGATGCCCGCGATGACCAACGGGAGCACCACGAGAGCCTGCACTACCGACTGCGAGTAGCCCTTCTTCTGGCGGGTGAGGATATAGATCCACGCCACCGGGAGCGCGAAGGCGAGCGCACTCGCCATCGCGACGATCCCATGGGCCGCAACCGGGCCGGCTGCGGCGGGCGACCCCGGCGACGACGCCAAGTCTCCCTTGGAGAATCCGCCAAGCAGGGTGTCCACGCCGACGTCTGACCCGATCCCTCCCACCTCGAGATCTTCCAACCAGAACGCGACAATGGCCAGCACGAGATAGTAGAGCGTCGTGCGGAGCACGATGTTGTCCCACACGGGGATGGGCTTTCTGGGGCTGTTCACGGGACGTCTGGAAGAAGCGGGCGGTCCGGCGGTGATCGAGGTGAACTTGTGGTGGGAGGCGTGGGGTAGCAACTAGGAGGGCCTGTTAGCTTTCTCCCTCTGGCGGGGAGGTGTTCTCCGGCCCATCCTACGCCACCCGTGATTTGACCCATTTGAAACGACCGTCCGTGACCCGTTCCGTCCTCTCCGCCCTTGGGCTCGCCGGCGTGCTGGCGCTGGCCCCGACCGGCGCGCCCGCGCAGCGCCCCGCCACAGGCGCCAAGCCAACTCTGGTCGTCTTCATCACTGTGGACCAAATGCGGGGCGACTACCTCGCCCGGTTCCGCTCCCAACTGACGAGCGGTCTCAAGCGGCTCGCCTCCGGCGGAGCGGTCTGGGCGAACGGGTTTCAGGACCACGCGATCACCGAAACAGCGCCGGGGCACTCAACGGTGATGTCCGGGCGGCATCCGGTGCACACCGGCATTTCAGCCAACTCGCAGGGCGTCAACACATCGGCCGCGCCGTTGCTCGGCGGAGCGACGGAGACGGGCGCATCGCCATTTCGGTTCCGCGGCACGAACCTGATCGACTGGATGCGCGCGGCGGATTCCTCGACCCGTTACCTGTCGGTGTCGCGCAAGGATCGCGGCGCCATCCTGCCGATCGGCCACAGTCGCGGCGACGTGTACTGGTGGAGCGGCAGCGCCGGGATCTTCACGACGAGCCGCTACTACGCCGACACGCTTCCCGCGTGGGTGCAGCGGTTCAACGCGGAGCGCGGCTACGCCGCCTATGCCGGCAAGGCGTGGAATCTGCTGCTTCCCGCCAATCGTTACGTGGAGGAGGACACCGTGTGGGAGGAGTCCGATGGTCAGGACTTCCTCTTCCCTCACCAGTTCCCCACGGATACCGCCGCCGTGGCGAAAGGGTTCGCGAACTACCCGGTGATGGACTCGCTGACGCTGGCCTTCGCGCTGCGCGGGGTGCAGGAGAAGGGGCTTGGCGCGGATGGCGCGCGCACGGACCTGCTGGCGGTGTCGCTCTCGACCACGGACGCGGTGGGGCACAAGTACGGGCCCGATTCGCGGGAACTGCATGACCAGATTCTCCGGCTGGACCGGTATCTGGGCGCGTTCCTCGACTCGCTGTTCAAGCTGCGTGACCAGCGGCGCATCCTGATTGCCCTGACGGGCGACCATGGGGTCACGCCGTTGCCGGAGATTCACACCGGGCGGTATCCGAACAAGAATGCCAAGCGCGTGAACCTCGATCCGCTGGTCAAGCACCTGCAGTCATCGCTGACCGCGGCGGGTGTCGACCGAAGCGCGTGGCTCTTCGACGATGGTGTCTTCTCTGTGTTCAAAGAGGCGGCGTTCGACAGTGCCAAGGTGAGTGCCGACTCGGTGACCAAGGCGCTGGCCGCCGCCGCGCTCAAGATCCCCGGCGTCTGGCGGGCCGACCGGTTCGCGGATCTGGCGAAAGCCAATCTGGCCAAGGACAAGATTGCGCGCCGCTGGCTCAATCTCTTTGCCGCGGGCAGCACCGCGCGGCTGGCCATCACGCTCACGCCATACAGCTACTGGGAAGCGACGACCTACGCGACGCACGGGATGCCGCACGACAGCGACGCCCAGGTACCCGTCATCTTCTGGGGGGCCGGGGTGCGCGCGGGAGTGCACGCCGACACCGTGCGCACGGTGGACATCGCGCCGACGCTCGCGGTCATACTTGGCGTGCGGCCAACCGAAAAGCTGGATGGCGTTGTGCTCACCAAGGCGGTGCGTGCCGGCCGGTAGATCCGGTCCGCGCAAGCGGCGGCCGGGGACACCGGCCGTGGCCGCCGCCTTCGACGCATTGCGATTTGGTCACGCGAACACCCTCGATCTTCGTGCCAGCCTGCCGACGGCAGCGGAGGCGACGCGTCGCGCGGAGGGGTTCCTGCGGGAACGCCAAGTAAGCGGCGCGGCGGAGGTGCTGGTCATCACCGGGCGCGGCAACCAGAGCGTCGACGGCGTCGCCGTGGTACGTCCGGCGGTGGCGGCGCTGCTCGCCAAACTGCGGCGCCGTGGCGTCGTTGCGCGGTGGAGTGAGCATACGCCGGGCTCGTTCGCGGTGACGCCGGCCTCGGTTCGCACGCTGCTCGCCGCGCCGAGACGGCATGGCGATCATGCGGCGCCGACCGCCGCGGATCCCGAGATGCTGGCGGCGCTCGATGCGTCAGCGCGAGCGGCCCTGCGTCGGTTGGCAGAACGGTCGCTGCAAGTCCTCGGCGCGCCGACGGCCGATTCGTTCGTGCAGGATGAAATGCTGCGGCAGTTCTCGGTGCTCGGCGCCGCATTGCCCCCCAGCGCCGATCGCGACGCTCGCCTGCGCGCAGCCGCCGAGCGAGCCCTGCGGGAACTGGATGGTATGGAATGACGGACCCCACCCCCACTCTCCGGAACGCATGACGAAGACGCCCGCCTTCCTCGAACAGCGGCCGCTCGGACGCAGCGGCCATCCCACCTCGATCCTCGGTCTCGGCACGCATCGCCTGGGCGAGGGGAGCCAGAAGGAGTTCGTCCGCGTCGTGCGCGAGGCCATCGACAAAGGCGTGACCGTGATCGAGACCGCGCACGAATACGGGGAGGGACGGACAGAGCGTTGGCTCGGCCTCGCCCTAAGCGACGGGTATCGCGAGCGGGTCACGCTCGTGGTGCAGTGCTGTGCGTACCTGCGCGACTACAAGACGGCGATGCATCAGCTCGATGAGACGCTGGGGCGCCTCAAGACGGATCGGATCGAGCTGTGGTCCTTCCACGAGGTCATCTACGACAACGACGTGGAGTGGATCTACGATCATGGCGGCCTCGACGCGATGCAGGAGGCGCGTGAGCAGGGCAAGGTGCGGTTCATCGGCTTTGGCGGGCACAAGTCACCGCACATTCACCTCAGGCTCCTGCAGCGCGGGTTCGCCTGGGATGCGGTGATGATGCCGCTGAACCCGCTCGATGCCTCGTACCGTTCGTTCGAAAAGCAGGTGCTGCCGGAGACCATCCGCCGGGGCGCGGCGGTCATCGGAACAAAGCCCATCGCGGGGGGCGCGCTGCAGGCGGTGAAAGGGATCAAGCCCGAAGAGGCGCTGCGCTACAGCCTGTCCCTGCCAGTCAGTTCGGTCATCTGTGGAATGGACTCGACCGGCGTGCTGCGCAAGAACCTCAAGGTCGTCGCCGGATTCGAGGCCTTCCATCCTGGTGAAATGGACGCGTTGCGTCAGAAGGGGCGCAGTGTGGCTGGCGATGGCCGCGCCGAGCGGTACAAGACCACGCAGGAGCAGGACCTGATGGGCGGCCAGATTGCCCACGGGTTTGTCGCCGCGCCAAAGAAGAAGGCGTAACCCTGCGTCCGGCGCGGCGCGTGGAAGTCCGTAGATTGAGGCCATGACCCTCGGTGCTGATGAACTCCGCCGCTATGCCCGGCACTTGGCGTTGCCTCGTGTCGGGCACGACGGACAGGAGCGGCTGAAGGCCGCCTCGGCGCTCATCATCGGGTTAGGGGGGCTGGGCTCGCCCGCGGCACTCTATCTGGCGGCGGCAGGCGTAGGTCGTCTCGGCCTGCTGGACGACGACCGCGTGGACGAGAGCAACCTGCAGCGTCAGGTGCTGCACGGCACGGCGTCCGTCGGGACGGCCAAGACGGAATCGGCGCGCGTGCGGTTGCACGATCTCAACCCGCATGTCGTGCTGGAGGCGCATGCGGTTCGACTCACGCCGCGCAATGCCGTGTCGCTGGTCAGCGCCTACGACGTGGTCATCGATGGCACGGACCAGTTTGCCGTGCGCTATCTGGTCAATGATGCCTGTGTGATTGCCGCGCGGCCCAACGTGTACGGGAGTGTGCATCGGTTCGAAGGGCAGGTTGCCGTCTTCGACGCAGCACGCGGTCCGTGCTACCGATGCCTCTTCCCGGACCCACCAGCACCGGGTTCGGTGCCGAACTGCGCCGAGGGGGGCGTGCTGGGGGTGCTCCCGGGGATTATCGGGAGCATGCAGGCGGTCGAGGCGATCAAACTGCTCCTCGGCATCGGCGAGCCGTTGATCGGACGGCTGCTGCATTTCGACGCGCTAACGATGCGCACGCACGAAGTGGGATTCACGCGCGATGCAGGGTGTGCGATGTGCGGCACCGGCAGCATGCGCACGTTGCTGGACGACTATGACGCCTTCTGTGGATACGATCCAACGGCGGATGCGGCGATGGACAACAACATTGAAATGACCCCGCGAGAAGTGCAGGACCGCATGGCGTCGGGATGGACGCCGTGGCTGCTGGATGTTCGCGAGCCGTGGGAATACGGCACGGCGCAGTTGCCCGGGGCCACGTTGATTCCGCTTGGCGAGCTTGCGGGTCGCGCCGCCGAGGTGCCGCGTGACAGGGATGTGGTGGTGTACTGCCATCATGGAATGCGCAGCGCCCGGGCGGTGTCGATGCTGCGTCTTGCGGGGTGGGACCGCGTCCGCAACCTGAGCGGCGGCATCGATCGCTGGAGCATCGAAATCGATCCGTCGGTGCCGCGGTACTGATGTGGCCGGTCGCGACCGGCCTTGCTGTCCTGGTGTTCGGGGCGGTTGGCGCCGCCTACCGGTCGTGGCGCGCGCGCCTGGTTGAGCGCCAGTTGGAGGCGCGCTACTCGACTCGACGCGGCCCAGATGGCGTTATCATTGGCGCCGAGGCGTTCATGCTGCCGGGCACCGGCGATCGCGCCGTCGTGCTGTTTCACGGATACAACGACTCGCCGCATACAATGCGCGCGGTGGCGACGGCGCTCCAGCAAGCGGGGTGGACGGTCTACGTGCCACTGCTTCCCGGACACGGGCGGTCCCTGGCCGACTTTGCCGCGGCACGCGCCGACGATTGGATTGCCGCCGCGCGCGAAGCCGTTGGGGAGGCGCTCGCGCGGCACCGGCGCGTGGCCGTGGGTGGTCTGTCGCTCGGCGGTGCGCTCGCGATGATCGTCGCGGCCGAGCAAAGCACCGTGCGCGCGGCCGTGCTCTTCTCTCCCTTCCTCGTCCAGCACTGGCGGCTGACGCTGATGGCGACGGCCTGGCCGTTGCTCACCGTGGGGGCGAAGTACCTCACCGGGGGCGCGACCACGCGTTCCATCCGTGACCCGGGGGCGCGCGCGGCCTTCATCGCGTATGGCTGCTCGACGCCGCGGCTGCTTCGCGAGGTGCAACGCATCGCGACGCGCGCCTTCGCCGCGCTGCCCGCCGTGCACCAGCCGGTGTGGATTGCGCAGTCAGGCGATGACTATCGCATTCCTCCCGAGGAGGCTCAGGATGCCTTCGACACGCTCGGCTCCCGCGACAAGGGCATCCAGTGGACCACCGGCAATGGGCACGTGATCACCGTGGACTACGGCCATCGGGAGTTGGCGGCGGCCGCGGTGGCGTGGCTGGAGGATCGGGTGCCGGCGGCTGTGGCGGGCGGTTAGCCCTCGGTCTACAGGCGAGAGGCGAGTCGTCGGCGCGTGGTCACGTGCTCTCGCTGTGGGGAAGCAACGGACAGGGCGTCGGGTGAGATCTCGGTGCCCGCGGATACCACAGCACGGCACGCGCCAGTAAATTACGGACATCTGCGCCAGCGGCGACTTGTCGCTGGGCGGGTCCGAATCCGCGACGGAGACCACGATGCCCACAATCACCTGTGCACGGTGCGGCCAGCAAAAGGACGGCTTCGAGCGGCCGCCGTTTCCCGGCGCCATGGGCGCGCGCATTCTCGAGGGGACGTGCCCTGACTGCTGGGAGCTGTGGAAGAAGCAGCAGACGATGCTGATCAACCACTACGGGCTCGATGTGATGGATCCGCAGGCCCGGCAATTCCTGACGCGCAACATGGAAGCTTTCCTGTTCAAGGCCGGCCGTCAGGACGACGTGGACACGACGAAGCAGGGGCAGATCACGTACTGAGCGTGACGTGCGGGGCGGCAGGACCGCCCGCCATCGTGGCACCTGTTGACATTAGTTGCGTGATGTTACTTATTGGCCCGCGTCATGAGTGCCGCCAAATCGCGCCGTTCGGGCGCTGCATCCATCGATCTCGTGCTGTGCGCCGTACGCGGCGGCCGACTGCATGTCCTGGTGACAACCACCTCGGCGCAGGCGCTGCCCTTTGCAAGGTGCGGGGCGGAGGATGATCCCGAGGCGGTGGCGCGCGAGCTCGCGCGCCACGCGTCCGGTCAGCCAGCGGCTTGGATGGCACAGGGAACGGTGATGGCTGCAAAGCGGCATCCCGGCGATGCGCCGCTGTCCGTGCCATTCGTCGGCGTGGTGGGTCCCGCTGTCGAGGCCCCGCGGGGCATGGCGTGGCACCCGGTCCAAGCGCTTCCGTCATTGGCGCCGCGGCAGAAGGCGATGGCCGAGTCGGCGCTGACCACCCTGCGACTGCACATGGACGCCGCGCCGGTGGCGTTCCGGCTCCTGCCGTCGGTGTTCACGCTGAGCGAGTTGCAGCAGGTGTATGAACTCCTGCTGGGGCGCCGGCTGCACAAAGCCAGCTTCCGTCGGGCGTTGCAGGCGGCCTATCTGGTGGCGCCTACGGACGACTGGCGGTCGGAGGGGCGCGGGCGGCCGGCGCAGTTGTTCCGGTACGCGCCGCGGCGGCGACACGCCGGGCACCGGAGCGTGCGGTTCGACCTGCTGGGGCGGTAAGGCGCGTCGGACGCCGGCGCGGCATTCGGTACCCAACCGCAACACCACGGTGACACCAAACGGTGGATCGCGGGTAAACGTATTAGTTGCAGAGTGTGTCTAAGGATCAAAACGGAGGCAGCGATGCTGACGTACCTGGACTCCTTGTGTGACGCGATGACCGCGCGGGACCTGCCACGACTGGGCCATCTCATTGACGGGCACCCGCTCGCCCGGCTCCTCCCGGCCGACGTACTCGGCGAGGCGCGGCGGTTCCTCGCGCAGAAGACGGGTCGGCACGCGGTGCCATTCGCCACCCTCCGGTTCCGGGACCAGACGGCGCGACTGCTGAACGAGGCGCCGCTGGGCGGTGCCGCGGCCGATGCATCCGTCGTTCCGCGCGTGGCCGCGCCCCGGCGGCGTTCCCAGCGGTCGACGCAGCAAACGGAGCTGCCGCTTTCGGCGTGAGTACTGGTCGGTAACTTCCACCACAAAGTCACGAAGGGCACGAAGTTGCACAAAGAAGGGCTTGGAATGAAAACGGTGCGCCACGCAAGATCCTGCGTGGCGCACCGTCGTTAACCCCAGAGGTTCTTCGTGGACCTTCGTGCCCTTCGTGACTTTGTGGTGGATGTTGTTCAGTCCCGAAAGCGAACAACCAAACGAAAGGCCCCGGCCGATTGGGCCGGGGCCTTCTGTGAACGACCGGATGGTTGTTAGAGCTTGATGACTTCGTTCGCCTGCGGGCCCTTCTGGCCCTGCACGATCTCAAACTCCACCTGGTCCCCTTCGGCAAGCGACTTGAAGCCGCCTGCGCTGATGGCGCTGTAATGGACGAAGACGTCCGGACCACCTTCACGCGAGATGAAGCCGAAGCCCTTCGCGTCGTTGAACCACTTCACGGTGCCCGTGATGCGTGCCATGAAACTGACCTCTCCCCCCAGGGGGCAAACGATGAATCGCGGCTCCCGCGCGGCACATGCCGGCGGGATCGTCATTGTGACCGCGTATTGGTAATGGGCGGACGCGCCGGATGGAACTGGGCCTTCCGGCGGTCCGTGCCGGGGATTAGGCCGCGCCGGCGATGTACCGGGCGAAGCGCCCGCAGTTGGTGCACTTCAGGGTAACGTGGCAGCGCGGCGGCGGAGGAATCTGGGCCGGATCGCGCTCGATGTCGCCTGAGCAGGACGGGCAGCTGAGTGGGTGGCCGTTGCGGTCGTTGGCGATCAGGTTGAGCGCCTGCGCCGGGTTGAACGAGTTCGGACGGGGCTTACGCATTACAACTCCGAGGGACAATCGGGAATGCCAGCCTGCGCGGGGGGTCTTCACCAGCTTTCCGAGAAATGTAATCACCAATGGAAGCCCCCCTTGCCGTTCCCAAACTGGACAGCACAGAGCTTCGCAACTCGTTGTAGGATAGAGACTTAAAGCGGCGCCGGCCTAAAGGCCGGCGCCGCCGATGTGCAAGGACTGCCAGCCCAGGCTCAGGCGAGAACCGGGAGCCTCCGGATCTTCTCCTGCCACTCCTTGGGGCCCGTCTCATGCACGTTGTCGCCCGTGCTGTCCACGGCCACCGTCACCGGCATGTCTTGGACCTCGAACTCGTAGATGGCCTCCATTCCGAGTTCCTTGAAGGCCACCACACGCGACTTGCGGATCGCCTTCGACACGAGGTACGCCGCGCCGCCGACGGCCATCAGGTAGACGGCCTTGTGCTTCCGGATGGCCTCGAGGCCCACCGGACCGCGCTCCGACTTGCCGATCATCCCTATCAGCCCGGTCTTCGCGAGCATCATCTCGGTGAACTTGTCCATGCGCGTGGCTGTGGTGGGGCCGGCCGGACCGACCACCTCATCGCGCACAGGATCCACTGGCCCGACGTAGTAGATGACGCGATTCGTGAAATCCACGCCTTCGGGAAGCGGTTCACCCGCAGCGAACAGGTCGGCGATCTTCTTGTGCGCGGCATCCCGTCCCGTCAGCAGCTTGCCGTTGAGCAGAATGCGATCACCCGCCTTCCATGTCTGGACCTCCGCGGGGGTGAGCGTGTCGAGGTTCACCGACTTGGCGTTCGAGTCGGGGGCCCAAGTGACGTTCGGCCACTCGCTGAGCTTGGGGATCGGCAGCTGCGCCACGCCCGATCCATCGAGCGTGAAGTGCGCGTGCCGCGTGGCGGCGCAATTGGGAATCATCGCCACGGGCTTCGACGCCGCGTGCGTGGGGTAGTCGCAAATCTTCACGTCGAGCACCGTCGACAGCCCGCCAAGTCCCTGCGCGCCGATGCCCAGCGCGTTGATCTTGTCGAAGAGCTCGATGCGCAGCTCCTCGATCTTGGTCTTGGGGCCGCGCGCCTTGAGCTGGACCATGTCGATGTGGTCCATCAGCGATTCCTTGGCCATCAGCATCGCCTTCTCGGCAGAGCCGCCGATGCCGATGCCAATGATTCCCGGCGGGCACCAGCCGGCGCCCATCGTCGGGACGGTCTTGATCACCCAATCCACGATGGAGTCGCTGGGGTTGAGCATGGCAAACTTGCTCTTGTTCTCGGAGCCGCCGCCCTTGGCGGCGACCTTCACTTCAACGGTGTCGCCGGGGACGATCTCGTAGTGCACAACGGCCGGCGTGTTGTCGCGCGTGTTCTTCCGTGTGAAGGCCGGGTCGGCGACGATGGAGGCGCGCAGGACGTTGTCGGGCTGCAGATAGGCGCGCCGCACGCCCTCGTTGACCATATCAGTGACCGACATCGTGCCATCCCAGCGCACGTTCATGCCGACCTTGAGGTACACCACCACAATGCCGGTATCCTGGCAGATAGGGCGATGTCCCTCGGCGCACATCTTCGAGTTCGTGAGGATTTGCGCGATGGCATCCTTCGCCGCCGGTCCCTGCTCGAGCTGATAGGCCTCGCCAAGCGCCTTGATGTAGTCGACCGGGTGGTAGTAGGAGATGTGCTGCAGAGCGTCGTGAATGCTCTGGATGAAGTCGTCCTGTTTGATGACGGTCATATACCCTTCTGGTCAGAGTCCCGCCGAGGGGGCTATCGCAATTTAGCCGTTCAGCCTCGGCCCGGCCTCGGCCCCTGGCCGCTCCGGTGCGCGGGCTACAGAAGTTCTACGCGCGACAACCGCCGGATGCTCCAGATCCCCAGCATCGGCCCGACCGCGAGGAACGCGAACGCCCACGGCCACCCTGCGGCGCGCACGATCAACGGCACCACCTGAATGGTGAGCGTGGTGAGCAAGAAGCCGAGCGACACCTGCAGGGTGAGCGCCGTGCCCACTGCGTGCGGGGGGACGCTCTCGGTGACGAGCACGCTGAACTGCGCGCTGTCGGCGATGATGAAGAAGCCCCAGACGAGAGCGACGGGCGTCAGCAGCCAGAGCGAGTGGCCGAAGAGCAGGCCGATCAAGGCGCAGCAGGCGCCGCTCACCGCCATCGCGAGGGTCACCAACCGCGCCCGCCCGATGCGGTCGGCGACCGCGCCGCCCCAGACGCATCCGGCGCCGCCCACGGCGATGATGGCGAACCCGATGATCGCGGAAGTTCGCGTCAGCGCCGGCGCAATCGCGTGCGCGTCCGCCGCGATGCTGGCGGCGACGAAGGCGGGGATCCAGGTCCAGTACGCATAGAGCTCGGTCATGTGCCCGAGATACCCACCCGTCGCTTGGCGGTACCTCGGTTCGCGCACGACGCTGGCCACCAGTGACCAAGAGAACGGGCGGGCAGGGAAGGCATACGGACCGTCGGCGTACCAGAACCAGACGAGGCCGGCGGCCGCCACAGCGCTGAGCGAGCTGAGCGCGACAAGTCCGGTGACCGTCGCAGCCGGAAGCGCGCCGATGAGATATGGCCCCGCCTTGCCGACGGTCAACGCGCCGACGACCGTGCCCACGGCAAGTCCGCGCCGCTGACGGAACCAGGTGCTCGTCATCTTCATTGCCGGCGGATAGACGCCCGCCAGGCACGCGCCAGCGAGGAAACGTGAAACGAGCGCCGGTGTCAGTGAATCGGCGAACACCAGTCCGCCGTTGACCACGGCGCCAGACAGCGCCGAGGCGGCGAAGAGCGTGCGGGCCGGAATGACGTCGGCCAGGTTCAGCACGGCGGCAATCGCGGTGCCGGCCACGAAGCCGAGTTGCACGGCGATGGTGAGCCAAGCCACACCGGCGCCATCAAGCGACCATCGCTGTTGCAGCTGCGGCGCAACGGCGCTGCCGACGAACCACAGCGACATCCCAAGCAGCACGGCGACCGACACGAGCGCGAGCGCCCGCCACCGCCCCGGATGCGTGTCAGGGTCAACGGTGGCCGGCGCGCCCAATGCCGGAGCCGCAGCGGCTGGGCCGCTCACTCCCACCCGTGCGGACGGCGCCACAGCCGCTTCTGCACGGGCCATGGGCGCTTGAGCGTGAAAGCGTCGTCGCCGAAGTGCTCGTCGTTGGCGAGTGTATCGGTGACGTCGGCGGCCTTGGCCGAGGCCTGATCGGCCCAGTGGAGAATCTCCGCCTCGAGCGTCATCGGTGGCACGGCCGCGCCGAACTCGATCGAGCCGTGATGCGACTGGATGAAGTGCTGCAGTTCGAGTTCCTGTTCAGCGGTCAACGTGCCAGCAGGAAGCGTGCGCAGGCGGCGATCGAGCATCATCGTGCCGAGCACGATGTGTCCCAGCAGATGCCCGGCGGTGGTGTGGCCGAATCCTGCGGCACTGATGCTGTACGACTCCACCTTGCCGATGTCGTGGAGCAGGGCGGCGACGGTGACGAGTTCGACGTTCGCGCGCATGGTACGCGCGATCCCCTGCGCGATGGTGGCCACCTCGACGCTGTGCAGCAGCAGGCCGCCAACCTGGGCATGGTGTCCGGTAGTTGAACCGGGGGCGCGCTCGAACTCTCGGCGGAAGACGTCGTCGGCGAAGAACAGGTCGAGGGCGAGGCGAAGCTGCTTTGACGCGAGCGCCGAGCGCTGCTGGTCAATCCACGCCCAGAGCTCCTCGGTCTTGCGCGCGATGCGCGGGAGGAACTGCTCAGCGCTGGCGGCCGACGCCGGAAGGACGCGCAGTGGCGCGGAGAGCGTGAGCTGGCGCTTGCCTTGGTACTCGCCGACCGTCCCAATCGCCTGCACGACCTTGCCGCGCTCGGCGCCAGCCACCCACGACAGCTGCTCCGACCAAATGGGCGCCGTCTCGATGCGTCCGGTGGCGTTACCCAGGGTCAGGCGGGCGAACGGCTTGCCGTCGCGGGTTTCCTTGTCGGCGCGGTCGAGAACCAGCAACTCGTGCTGGATGCGGGAGCCGGAGTGAATCTTCGAAAGATCTAGCACGGGCGGGCGGACGATGGACGGTGGACGGTAGACGGTGGATACAAACTACTTCCTCTCGCCGACAGTCGTAGCACCTAAATCGTGCCAGCCTACCAAAACGACGCCCGACCCATTGAATGGGCCGGGCGTCGGGAGGCGGTGCGGGAAAAGATGCGCCTCGATGAACTACTACGAATTCCGTGGCCGGGAAGTTTCAGCGGCGGCACGCTCGGCGTTGAGCAGGGCCTGCTTGCGTTCCACCCCCCAGCGGTAGCCGCCCAGCTCGCCGCTGTCGCGCACGACGCGATGGCACGGCACGACGACCGCGATGGGGTTGCGCGCGCAGGCCTGCGCCACGGCGCGCGCGGCGGTGGGACGGCCGATGCGTTCGGCGATCTCGCGGTAGCTCCGTGTGGCGCCGCGCGGAATGCGCCGCAGCTCCTCCCACACGAGGCGCTGGAACGATGTGCCGAGGGGATCGAGGGGGAGTTTCATCGTAGGCGCGGCTCCCGCGAGTAGGCGGAGGATCTCGGCGGCCCAATGGCTCAGCGGTGCGCGCGGCTCCGTGGGAACCGACTCGGGGAATGTCTCGCGCAACTGGCGCTCGAGTGCCCGAGGTTCGTGGCCGAGCGCGACATAGCAGATGCCATGCGACGAGGCGGCAAGGAGCAGAGCGCCCAACGGCGACGAGAAGATGGAGAACTGGACGCCAGGGGGGGCGGCTTCGCGTGGGTTTGCCCGCGACGGACGGTAGGTGGTTCCGCGCACCGCACGACGGGTGGCTGAAGGGGGCACGGTCGACTCCGGGAGAAAGAAAGGGCACCGGTCGCACTGTGCGCCGGTGCCCTAGTCTCGCTGTTCCATCGATCGCCGCCAATCCGAATCTTGCGGCGGGAATTCCGTTTCTTGCGACGCCGTTCAGTTCACGTAGGCGATCTCTCCCTCGCCATCGATCCCCATTTCCTGCTCCATGCCACACACGCCGCAGATCTTCACGCAGTGCCAGACCTCGCCGAACTCCTTTCGGTTTGACGCCGTGGACGGCTTGATGGTGAGCTTCTTATAGCTGTACTCGCCGCAATGCTCACAGGCGTGCGCCTTGGCCACCTTCTCCGCGCGCTCCTTGGATATCGAATTCGCCATGCCGGAAGTTAGCCCTTCGATCCGCCGACGGGAGGGAGCCCAAGAGCGCCGGTGGCCCTGCTGGCGTCCATCGGCGCGTTGGATTGCCCAGCGGCGTCCATCGCCTTGCGCAGGGCCGCGATGGCTCCCATCACACCGGCAGCCTCAGTCGGCAGGAACACGGTGCTTCCCTTGCCCTGTGTCAACGTCGGCAGCGCTTCCATGTACTTGAGGCCCAGCAAATAGGTGGCAGCCTCTCCCGGCGGGAGCGACGCCGCGATCTTGCCGATCGCCTGCGCTTCCGCTTCCGCCATCGCCATCCGCGCCTCGGCCAGGCCCTGCGCGCGCAGGATGGCGGCCTCCTTCTCACCCTCCGCCTTGCGCACCTGCGACTCGCGCAGGCCTTCGGCCTCGAGAATGGCGGCGCGCTTGCTGGCCTCGGCGTTCGTCACGGCGGCGCGCCGCTCGCGCTCGGCGCGCATCTGGAGTTCCATCGACTGCTGGATGTCGCGTGGCGGCTCGATGGCCTGCAGTTCCACGCGGGTGACGTCCACCCCCCAGCCCAGGGACGCCTCCTCGATGACCTCGCGCATCCGCCGGTTGATCTGGTCGCGGCTGGCGAGCGTCTGGTCGAGCTCCATCTCGCCGACGATGTTGCGCAGCGTCGTGCGAGTGAGCGTCTCGAGCGCGTAGGGAAGGTTCTGCACCGAGTACGTCGCCTTCTGGGGATCGGCGATGCGATAGTAGAGCACCGCGTCGATGTCGATGGTGACGTTGTCCTTGGTGATGACCGGCTGACTCGGGAAGTTGAGCACTTGCTCGCGCAGGTCGATGCGGCTGGTGGTGCTGGCGATCACCCGACGCGCACCGGTGACATCACTGCTGAAGTAGCGGACGTCGATGTGCCGCGGCGCTTCAACGAACGGGATGAGGATGTTGAAGCCCGAGCGCGCGATGCGGTTGAACCGCCCCAGCCGCTCGATGATCAGCACTTCGGCTTGGCCGACGATCTTAAATGACTTCGTGCCGAGAAACAGTGCGACGAGGGCGACGAATCCAAGGAAGAATTCCATACGGACGATCCGGGAGAGACGGTGAGTGCCGGGGGGCACTGCGATAGTAGCGAAGACGGGAAGAGTACGACAGGGTGGCACGGAATGACACGGATGAACACGAAGGGGCCAGCGCGCGTGCGCCGGCCCCTCTCCGCGTCCTGCGACGTGCGTGGCGGTTAGCGCGGCTTTGGCAACCAGTCGGCCACGAAGACGTTGGTCTCGTTCGGCTTCGCGTTGTGCCGGTTGGAGGCGAAGATCAGCTTCGTGCCATCGGGAGAGAACATCGGGAAGCCGTCGAACGACTCGTTGAACGTGACCTGCTCGAGCTGGTCCTTGCCAGCCATCGTGGCGTCGGCGTTCACAAGGAAAATCTCGAAGTTCCCCGAACGCGGCGCGAAGAAGTTCGACGCGAAGATGATCTGCTTGCCATCGGGAGTCCACGACGGGCCGAAGTTGGCCCCGCCGAGTGCCGTAACCTGCCGGTTGTCGCTGCCGTCGGCATTCATCACGTACAACTCCACCTTCGACGGCCGGATGAAACCCTGCGCGAGCAGGTCCTGGTACTGCTTCAATTCGACGGAATCCTTCGGATGGTGCGCGCGGTAGACGATCTTCTTGCCGTCCGGGGACCACCACGGACCGCCGTCATACCCCGGCGTGGAGGTCAGGCGGCGCACGTCGGTGCCATCCACGTTCATCGTGTAGATGTCGAGGTCGCCGTCCTTGAGTGACGTGAAGACGATCTTCTTCCCGTCGGGGGAGAGAATACCCTCCGCCGTGTACACGTCGTAGTTCGTCAGCCGCGTGAGGTTCGATCCATCACGGTTGACGGTGTAGAAGTCGTACTTGTCGAGCGGCCAGACGTAGCCCTTGGACGGATCCGGCCGGGGCGGGCAGACGGCATCATGCGCCGTGGACGAACTGAAGAACAGGCGCTGGCCGTCGGGGAAGAACCAGCCACACGTGGTCTTGCCGCGGCCGTCGCTCACGCGCCGCAGGTCCGTGCCGTCCGCCCGCATGACGAACTGCTCGTCACAGGTGCGGCCGTCACGAGTGGACTGCATGGTGATCCAACGGCCGTCCTTGCTCCAGTACGCTTCGGCGTTTTCGCCGCCGTTGGTGAGCTGGCGCAGGTTGGCTAGTCGTGCCTCGCCGGTATTGGGGGCATGGACCTGGACCTGGGCCGAGACGGGAACCGCCGCGGCGAACGCCACGGCGGCCAGGGGAGCAAGACGAATCATTCTCATGGTGTGGTTAGCGCTTGGTTTCCGGGCGAGCGATGCTGGCGGAGGCGAGCGTGAACAGGTCGCGCTGCGTCTGTCCCTTGCGGAGCAACTCCAGCGCCTTCTGCAGCTGATTGTCCTCCAGGGCCTCCCGGCGCTTAGCCGTCGAGTCGCCGAACGCCTGGAGCGAGATGCGGACGTCCACGAGGCGCTTTATGTAGTCCGGCGCGGCATCCCAGTCCGCGCGGTCCACGGTCACGCCCTTCTTCTGCAGGCGATCATAGACATCGTCGGTCATCGCCTTGGTGACGGCAAAGTCGGGCGCCACCTTGCCCTTCAGGCTGGCCGCGTAGTCGTAGAGCGTGAGGTACACGACTTGACCCTTGGCACCCAGGGTGCGCGCGAGTTTCTGCTCGGCGGCGGTCAGGGTATCGGGGCGCACGATGAGGTCTGGCGTGATCGCGCCGCCGCCGAAGATGACGCGACCACCGTCGGACTTGTACTGCGGCCGCGCCCGGCGCGCCGAGTCGCTCTCCAGGCTGTCGGGACGCACCTCGACGAACTGTCCGTCATCGGCCAGCTTGCGCTCGCGCTGGATCGAGCGACCACTCGGCGTGTACCACTTGCCGGTGGTCAGCTTGATGGCATAGCCGCCATCGAGCCGATAGACCGACTGCACCAGTCCCTTGCCGAACGACGTCGTCCCGACAATGAGCGCCCGGTCGTGGTCCTGCAGCGCGCCGGCGACGATTTCCGAGGCGGAGGCGGTGAAGTTGTCGGTCAGGATGACCATCGGGATCTTGGGCGCGATCGGGTCGCGCTCCGCCTTGTGCAGTTCGGAGACGCCCTGCCGGTCGCGGACGCTCAGGATCTCCCGGCCGCGCTCGAGGAACAGGTTCGACATTTCGAGGGCCTGGTCCAGGAATCCGCCGGGATTGCCGCGCAGGTCAAGCACGAGCCCCTTCGCCCCCTCGTTCTGCAGGCGAATGAGTTGCTGGGCCAGTTCAGACGAAACGGTTTCGTTGAAGTTGTTGATCGGCACGTAGCCGATCTTGCCGTCGAGCATCAGCGTGAACGGCACGGCGGGAATGCGGATGACTCGCCGGGTGAACGTCGCCGTGATCGGTTCGGTCCACCCCGGACGGGCGAACTTCGCCGTCACCTTGGTGCCCGGTTCGCCCTTCAGGCGCGACGACACCTGGTCGATCTTCCACCCGCTGGTGCTGCTCGTGTCCACCTGTATGATGCGGTCGCCCGCGAGGATCCCCGCTTCCTCGGCCGGCGTGTGCGGATAGACCTTGGAGATGAGGATGCTCCCTTCCTGCTCCTCGATGAGCATCCCGACACCGCCGTAGAACCCGCCGGTCGTCGTGTTGAACGCCTCAAGCTGCTTGGGCGTGTAGAGTTCCGTGTACGGATCCTTGAGCTCGCGCAGCAGTCCGCGCGCGGCCTTCTCGTAGAGCACGCCAGCACTGACGGAGTCCACGAAGCGATCGCTGACGACCGACATCACCTGCTCGAACAGACGCACGCCATCGCGAGTTGCCCGCTCCTGAATGACGAAGCCACCGGCAACCAGCGGGGTCGCGAGGAGCGTCAGGACGAGAAGGAGCTTGCGTGGACGATTCATACGAGCCTTTCAATGGGGAATTGCAAGGTAATGGTGCCCCGAGGGTTGGGGAATTAGCCACGACCCGCATTCGGGTGCACGGGAACGGGCACGGGACGGCATGCCCCGTCTGTCAGAACCCGTTGAACGGCAAAGGGTTCCCCTCAGTCAGCGAGCTGGTAACTGACCGTCCAGGTCTTGTCGTGCTGGGCGATGACCGCTCCCCGGAGAACACCGGCGGCCAGCAGCATCTCATGCGCCGGTTGCAGCACCCGCTGGAGGTGTGACGGGTAGCGCTGGGTCAGGGGGAGCTGTTCGGCCAGGCGCTCGAGCGGCACCTCCCAGGCCTTGCCCGCCTCGCCACGGACGACCTGCAGGACCCGATACAAACGACGAGCGACGGGCGAAGACAACTGGCTGTACCGTGCCGCAGACAAGGTGATGGTATGCCCGGCGGCGATGTTCGCCCGGACCGGAGAGGCAATGGTCACGTGCGCGTCGCCCGGCTCGTTGTTCGTGAGCGAATGAAACAGCCCGAGCTGGTCGCGATCCGACAGTCGCCGTCGATCGATGGACACGCTGTTCAGGATCGTGAACTGGCCAGTCCATCGCGTTCCCGTAGAGGCGTCAAACCACGCGTCGGTGGACTCGAGCGCCGTGCGTTGCAAGCGATTGAGCGCACTGCGGAGCTGTTCGTACGTACGGCCATCCACGCGACGGCCCATCGTGCGCAGGAAGTCGTGCAGCGTGAAGGAGAGCGTGCCATCGGCGGGCGCTTCGGCCTCGTGGTAGCGCCGGAGCAGTTCCACGTAGACGTCCTGATCGAACGTGCCAGGCAGCCGTTCTCCCGGCGCGGGAAGCACACGCCAGCGACCGCCACTCTCTAGGGCGAACGAGATCGAAACCTCCTCCCCCGAGTCGCTCAGCCGAAAGAGCGGGAGCGCCTCCAGTGCCCGATCCAGCACAACCGACCGGGCGAGCGTGCGTCGGCGCGGTGACTGGCTCATGCGGCTGGCGGGTGATTCGCGGCGTGGCGCGGCATCAGCGGACGTCTTCACGGCCCAGTGCGGCACGCACGGCCTCGCGCATCGCGGCGATCACATCGCCGCGTCCCGCCGGGCTGTCGTCACGCACGTGCAATTCGATGCCTTCGGCGACGGAAACGCGCCGCCAAGACATGGCGGCATCGTCGTCATGTTGCACCACCTGATCGGCGCCGGCGGTTAGCGCGGGCGCCAGCGATTGCGCGACGCGCCGTTCGAGTGCATCGCCGGTCGCGCCCGAAAGCTCGGCCTTGATGGCGTCCAGCGTCTGTCCCTCACGCTGACGGATCTTGATGGCGAGCAACTGCAGCAGGTGCCGGTAGTGATAGGTGGCTGCCGTGCCACGTCCCATCGGATGGTCGAGCAGTCCGTGCGCGACATAGAAGCGCACGGCACGCGCGCTAGGCGTCGCCCGCGCTGACGCATTCGTTGGGCGCATCCCGGCCGCGTCCACCAGCGCCGTGGCATGCGCGGCCAGTCCGCGAGCGTTCCACGGGGCGTGCTTGGAGTGGGCGCGCAACAACGCGACAGTCTGATCAGCCATTGTGGAAAGAGAATAACTCACCGCTGGCTCTACGGCGAGCCAGTGACGCGCCACCAACGCGCCAACGACGAACAGCGGGCGGCGGGGCGCACCGAGGTGCAATCCCCACCGCCCGCCGAGAGCGACGGTCGGAAGCGAGGCTTACTTCTTGTTCTTCGCCTTCTTGGCGACCTTCTTCGGCGCCGGCTTCTTGGCGGCCTTCTTGGGGGCGGCCTTCTTCGCCGGCTTCTTGGCGGCCTTCTTGGGGGCGGCCTTCTTCGCTGGCTTCTTGGCTGCCTTCTTCGGGGCAGCCTTCTTGGCCGGCTTCTTCGCCACCTTCTTCGATGCCGCCTTCTTCGCCGGCTTCTTGGCGGCCTTCTTAGGCGCGGCCTTCTTCACCGCCTTCTTAGGAGTCGGCTTGGCGGCCGGCTTAGCGGCCGGCTTAGCGGCCGGCTTAGCGGCCGGCTTAGCGGCCGGCTTAGCGGCCGGCTTAGCGGCCGGCTTAGCGGCCGGCTTAGCAGCTGCGGGCTTGGCGGCTGCAGGCTTGGGAGCGGCTGCGGGGGCGGGCGCTGGAGCGGCGGGAGCCGCCTTCGCCTTCGATGCACGGCGGGGTTCGGAGAGCCCGGCGCCGAACAGATCGGCATCGTCCTCCTCCTCACCGGCGTCCATCAGGGCTCCCGGCTCTTCCTCGTCTTCCTCCTCCGAATCCTCCGCGCTGTCCCACAGCGAGTCGGAGTGGTCCTTGTTGATCGCCCAGCCGCCATCCTCGTCGTCCTCGTCGTCATAGCTCATGCCGCCACCGAATCCGCCGTCTTCCGGATCTTCCTCCCGGTCCGCCATGCGCATGTCGTTGAGATCGCCGCTCAGCATTCTTGCCTCCATTATCCACAGTCAGTCAAAGAAAACGCGTCCGTTGCTCAACCGCTGAATACACTCCTCGCGCATCCTCGTCAAGCGGGGGTGCCGCTGTCCGCCTCGGCCGGCACGGACCGACGCGCCACCCGCGCCCGGCTGCGCGCGCGCAGCCGTTCGACGGCGTCGTCGAGCACGGTGTACATGGCCGGGACGACGAAGAGGGTCAGCAGAGTGGACGTGATGAGCCCGCCGATGACGGCGCGGGCCATCGGGGCGCGCTGTTCGGCGCCCTCACCCAGGGCGAAGGCGAGCGGCAACATGCCAAAGATCATCGCGACGGTTGTCATGATGATCGGGCGGAGCCGGATGCGTCCCGACTCGAGGATGGCGTCGAGCCGCGGCTCGCCCGCCTCGCGGCGCTGGTTCACGAAGTCGATGAGCAGAATCCCGTTCTTCGTCACGAGCCCCATCAGCATGATGATACCGATCATCGACATCACGTTGAGCGTCCCCCGCGTCACCAGCAGGGCGATCGCGACCCCGAGGAAGCTGAGCGGGAGGGCGAGCATGATCGCCAACGGCTGGATGAACGAACCGAAGAGCGAGGCGAGAATGATGTAGATGAAGATGACAGCGAGAATCAGCGCCTCGGCGACGTATCCCTTGGTTTCCTGCATGTTCTGCACGTCGCCAGTGAACACCGTGCGGTAGCCCGGCGGCAGGACGATGGAATCCAGCGCAGCGCGCGCGGCGTCGGCCACCTTGCCGAGCGGCGTGCCCGGCACGACCTGCACGTCGATCTTGATCTGCCGCTCCAGGGCGCGGCGCTCAATCTGTTGCGGTCCGACGCCTGGGCGAACCTCGGCGACCTGCGAGAGCGGCACGGCCGCCGGCAGGCCGGTGCGACTGTCCATGCCACTGCTGTTCACGGCAATGTCGGCGACGTTCGAGGCAGTAGCACGCAACGAGTCGGGGTAGATGACCACCACGTCATGGGAATAGCCCTGGGCATCCTGCCAGGTCGTGGCCCGCTGGCCGGTGAAGAGTGGCTGCAGGGTTTGCGCAATGTTGCTGATGCCCAGCCCCGCGGCCCAGGCCTGTTGGCGGTCGACGCGCACGTCCAGCTGCGGCACGTTGCCTTCGTCGCTATTGCGCGTGCTGGCCACGCCGGGAATCTGCCTCACCACCTCATTCACCTGCGCCGCGATCAGCTTGAGGCGTGTAATCTCCGGACCCTGCACGTTGATGGAGACGGGGGATCCGCGGCCGCCAAAGATCGAGAACGATCCGCCGACATTGGCCGAGAGCCCCGGGAAGCGCGGCAGCTCTTTGCGGATCGCCTCCTGAATCTCGAACTGGCTGCGCGTGCGGTCATGCTTGGGCACCAGACGCACGTTGATGTTGCCGCCCGTCGACCCGCCGCGGCCGCCAACGGAGAACGTGGTGAAGTCCACCTCGGGCAGCGACCGCACGTAGCGATCGATGGGCTGCGCGCGGCTCATTGTGTAGGCGAGGCTCGAGCCCGGCGGAACCCGGTAGTTGATGTTGAACTCCCCTGTGTCCGCGTCCGGCATCCACGTGAAGCCCAACATCGGAATGATGGCCAGTGCCATCACCACGGAGCCGACGGCGCCGCCCAGCACCTTCCAGCGATGCTCCAGGGCGACGCGCAGCCACCCCGGATACCGGTCGGCGATGCTCTCAAACCAGGCGTCAAATCGCAGGGCGATGCGCCGAATCGGCCCGGCGTGTTTCCACGCCTCGGGTCCGTGCTCCTCGGCGTCCGGGTCGCGCCAGACGCTCGAGAGCATCGGGTCGAGCGTGAACGACACGAACAACGAGACGCTGACCGCGAAGGCCACGGTCATGCCGAACTGATAGAAGATCTTACCGATCATCCCGCCCATAAACGCGACGGGAATGAACACCGCCACCACCGCGAGCGACGTGGCAAACACGGCGAGCCCAATCTCGTCGGTGCCGTCCTTGGCGGCGCGGTGGTGATCCTTCCCGAGTCCGACGTGGCGGATGATGTTCTCGCGCACCACGATGGCGTCATCGATCAGCAAGCCGATGGCCAGTGAGAGCGCGAGCAGCGTCATCGTGTTCAGCGTGAAATCCAGCGCCCACATCGCGAAGAACGCCGAGATGATCGACACCGGGAGCGTCAAGCCGGTGATGACCGTGGAGCGCCACGAGTTCAGGAACAGGTAGATGATCATCACCGTGAGGATGGCCCCCAGGACGATGGTCAGCTGTACGTCAAAGAGCGCCTCGCGGATGCGCCGCGAGTCGTCGCGCGTCAGGCGCAGCGACACGTCTTCGGGCAATGTACGCTCGACATCCGCGATGATGGCCTTTACGCCATCCGACACAGCGACGGTATTGGCGCCCGAGATCTTGAGCACCTCGATGGTCAGCGTCGGCACCTCGCCCAGCAGCGAGGCGGAGCGGCGTTCGGCGATGGTGTCGATCACGCGACCGATGTCGCGAATCCGGATGGGTGCGCCGTTGCGCACGCCGATCACGACGTCGGAAAAGGCGCGCGGGTCGGAGATGCGGCCGGTGACGCGCACGCTGCGTTCGGTGTCGCCCTTGCGAATGCGACCGGCGGGCACCTCCTGGTTCTCCCGGGCCAGCGCGGCGGAGACCGCGTCCGGAGACAGGCCGACGCTGCGCAAGGCGACGGGGTCGATCTCGACGTGAATCTCGCGGCTGGCCGCGCCCTGCAACTGCACGCCGCCGACGCCTTCGACCGCCTCGAAGCGCGGACGAATGACCTGGTCGCCGAGGTCGGTCAGTTCGCGCAGTGAGCGCTCCTTGCTGGATACCGCGACGGCGAGAATCGGCTGGTCGTTGGGGTCGAACCGTTGCACCACGGGCTCGAGAATGTCGCGCGGGAGCTGCCGACGGATGCGGCTCACCTTGGCCGAGACTTCCGGTTGCATCCGGGTCGGGTCGACGCCGAGCTTGAACTGCAGCCGAACATTGCCGCCGCCTTCCGAGGCGGTGGACGTCAACTCGTACAAGCCTTCCACCGTGTTGAGCGCGGTTTCGATGGGGCGGATGACGTCACGCTCGACGACTTCCGGGGACGCGCCTGGATACGAGACCTGGACGCTGATGACCGGATACGTCACATCCGGATACTCGTCCACGGCGAGCCGCTTGTAGGACACGACGCCGAGGGTAACGAGCGCCACCATCATCATCGTGGCGAAGACCGGGCGCTTGATGGAGACGTCGGAGAGGAACATCGCGGGGAAACGGAGAAGAGGAAGGGGCGGTGGAGCGGAGGGCGGGACCGGACACGGGGATACGCCCCGTGCCCCGGCGACTCATCCCGTTGGCTTGCGCGGTGCTTTCGCTCTGGCGGCGCTGTCCGGCGCGGCCTTGCGTGCCGCGGTACTGTCGCGGCGCTGCCCACCGCGCCCCGCGCCCCCCGGCCCGCTCTCGCGGGTTTCGCCGCCACGGGCGCGTTCCGCGCCGGGGCCCCGCTCAGTGCCGATAATCTGCGCCTTCATGCCGCGGCCGAGCGTGCCGACATTGCCGACGACCACCTGGTCGCCGAGCTGCAGGCCTTCCTTGACCTCGACCAACCCGCGGGCCTCGTCGATGACACCGACGGTCACCGGCACCTGCTCCAGTTCGCCCGCCGTGATGCGGTACACGAACGGCCGGCCCTCCTGTCCCGTGCGCACCGCGGGCTGCGGGATGACCATCACATTCTGCAGCACCTGCGCGATGATCTGGCCGCTGGAGAAGGTGTTCCCCTTGAGCTCGCCATTGGGGTTGGGGATCTGCACGTAGGCGGTCACCGATCGCGAGGCCGGGTCGATGGTGGGACTCACCCGCGCCACCCGACCGCTGAAGGTCCGGCCATCGGCAAGGAAGCGCACCGCCTGGCCAGGCTTGACCTCGCTGGCGCGCCGCGCCGGCAGCGCTGCCGCGAGCTCAAGGACCTCGCTGCGCACGAGCGTGAAGAGCTCGGCCCCGCGAAGAATGCGCTCGCCGCCCTGCACTCGACGGAACTGGATGGTGCCGTTGACCGGCGCGGTGACGCGCGTGTCGCGCACCTGGGACTGCGCCGCACGCAGGCGCGCCTCGGCAGCAGCCAGTTGCGCCTTGGCGGCCACGGCCGCCTGTTCGGTGGCCCGCAGATCGCGTTCAGCGATAGCTCCCGCCTGGAACAGGTCCCTGGACTGGTCGAAGTTCCACTGCGCCGTGCTGGATGCGGTGCGCGCGGACACCACATCCGCCTCCGCGGAGCGGAGGGCGCTCTCGAAATCGACGGCCTCGAGGCGAGCCAGGGTCATGCCGGTGCGCACCCGGTCGCCCTCGCGCACGTACACCTGCTCGACGTTGCCCTCGAGGCGCGCCTTGAGGCTCAACGTCTCGATCGGCCGCAGATCGCCGGCCACCGGGATACCGGCCTCGATGCTACCGCGTGCGACCTTGGCCACGTCGGCGGCGCCAAGGACAACCGAGGCGGTACGGCGCGCCCCGCCAGCAGGCGCCCCGCCAGGCCCGCCCGGCACGGGCGTGCCCGCCACGGGCGTGGTCGCGGCGCCCGCGGTACCGCCCGACGCGCCGCCAGTCGGCGGCCCGGCGGCGGCGTTCTTGGGCTCGCCGCCGCAGGCGGAGGAGAACAGCGCGGCGACGACGGCGGCGCTAGCGAGTCGGAAGTGGACCAGTGAGTGCATTGCGGGAATCGGTGCGCACGGGAACGGCGTTCCCGTTCGGAAGCGGAATGTCGCGACCGCGGACACGAGCCAGGTCCGCGACCGCGAGGTAGAGGTCGAACGTCGCCTTGGCCTCGGTGGAGCGCGCGGTGAGCAGCTGATACTGCGCGTCGGAGACTTCCAACTGCGTGCTCAACCCGCGCTGATAGCGCATCTCGGCCAACTGGAATGCCTCGGCGGCCTGCGCCGAGTTCTCCTGCCGGGCACCAAACGCGGCAACGGCTCTCGTCAGTTCATTGCGCGCGCGGGACACCTCGAGGGAGGCGTTCTCCCGTGCCTGCGCCAAGGCGATCTCGGCGATCTTCGCCTGGGCCTGGGCGAGATCCAGGCTTCCCTTCGCGCGCAGTCCGTCGAAGACGTTCCAGGAAAACACGAAACTGAAATTCCGGTCGGGAAACCAGCCGTTGTTCTGGCACGTGCGCCCGGCGACGGACCCTGGCGGACAGGCGTCAGCGCTCACCCGACCCATCCGCGTCGGGAACCCGTTCACCGTCGGAAGGGCGAGATAGCCCAGGTTGAACGAGAAGTTGAGCGCCGGCAGCAGGTCGGCGCGGGCGACGCGAATGCCCGCGCGCCGCGCGCGCGCCGTGAACTCGGCTGATCGCACCGAGGCGCGTGGCGCATCCGGGGCGGCATCGGTCGCCGCACGCTCGGCAAGCGTGCGGACCGCCTGTGGCTCAAGCACGGTGGTGAGCAGCACCGGCTGGTCGACCGGAAGGTCGAGCAGGCGCCTGACTTCGAGCAAGGCGACATCGCGATCCGAGGCGGCCTGCAGGGCCAGCGGTTCGAGATTGGCCCGTTCGACGCGAGCCCGCAGGACGTCGAATCGTGCCGCGCGACCGGCGGCGAAGAGCTGCTCGGCCTGTGCCACGCGATTCGTGGCGAGGCCGAGGTTCTGCGCCTGCAGCTCGGCGATCTTCGCCAGGTAGGAGGCGTTCAAGTACGCACGCTGGACATCCACGGCGAGACGAGCCCGCGTTTCGGCGAGATCCATCCGGGCGGCGCCGCGCACGCTGCTCGCGGCCTGGGCGGCCGAGAGGATGCGGCCACCCTGGAAGAGGGCCTGCTGCGTATTGAGCGTGGTGTTGTAGGTGAACTTCTGGCCGAAGATCTGGCTGACCATCTCGGCGCGTGCGTTCTTGAGCACCTGCTGGTAGCTGCTGGTCAGGCGAAGTTGCGGCAGTCCGGAGGCGCGCGCCGACATGACCTGCGCATCCGCCGCCTCGACAAGTTGCCAGGCGGCGCGCGCTTCATCGGAGGAGCGCAACATGCGCGTCACGGCGTCCTCAACTGAGAGACGCAGGGTGTCGGCGCGCTGACTCATCGCCACGGCGGGGCACGCCGCAGCCATCACGACGGCAAGGAATAGAGTGTGCGTTCGCATCTGTAAATGACAAAACGCGCCGAGCAGGGCGCGCGTTGGGCGCGGCGCATCGGAAGCCGAGTTGCTGCAGGTCGGCGGTTCGCCAGGTCTAGGTTCTGGAAGGTCAGCGACTTGCGTTGTTTGACGGTCGTTGACGGTCGCCGATCATGCCCTGGATGCCGCTCCGCCGTTGGCAACGCGGAGCCGCCTCATGCCAAGGCATCGACGTCGGGTGCCCTGTCGAACTGCAGTCGTGTGCTCCAGCAACTGAGACAAGACCGGGTCGCAGTGTGGCGAGAAGCTCTCCACGGCAATTGACAGTTCGGCTCAATATGGCGCGCTTATGTCTTTATAGTGACTGTATTGTGTATCTAAAAAGACCGTCACCTATGTGGCCAGCTACTACGGCTTCCTTGCCTTGGCGTCCTTGAGGGCTGCATCAATGTCGCTACCGTGGAACCCGTACTCTTCCCGCGCGGTCTTTCGTTCCGATGGCTCTGCGGCGATCAACCGCTTGGCGTAGTCGTTTGCCGCGGTTGCGTTGTTGGTCGCTTCGGCCGCTCGCAGGGCGAGGGTGAGGCCAAGTAGATCGTTCTTGTTCAAGCGGAGAATTGAATCGGCCTGCGCCTTTGCCCGCCCGGTCTGTCCGGCGACGAGCGCCACGAGTCCCACGTCGTACCGCCCATGCACGTTGAGTGGGGCGATCATATCGAAGGCTTGCAACGCCATGGGGGCGAAAATGGCCGCGCTGTCGCTCTTGCCTTCCGACGCGTAGGACATCACCCGGTTGAACAGGCGATCGGCCTGCTCCTGCGGCGACATCGAGCCGATATCGACCGGGCCACCGCCGAGCGGCGCCCCAGCGGCACCGGCGCTCCCTTCGGCCGGGCCACCGTCCACCGCGGATCGCGAGGCCTGAACCAGCACGAGCGCGATCACCGCCACCAAGGCGACCCCAGTGACGATCCAAGGCACCCGGCTCGACACCGGCCGAGCGGCTCCCTTCAGGGCGTTGCCGCAGTGGTGGCAGAAATGGGCGCCTGGCGTGAGCGCGCCGCCGCAGTCGGGGCACTTCGCGCCCTTGAGGGCGGCGCCGCAGCTGGCGCAGAACTGACCGGTGGCGGGTTCGTTGCAGCGAGGGCAGGACATAGGGGCGGACAGTGGACGGTGGACGGTGGACAGGTCCCCTGTCTCATCCGCTGACGACGTTCACACGGAAAGCTAGCGTGGAGGCCGCTAAATTGGACGCGTGACGCATTGCCAATGCGCCCGTCGGAGCACAGACTCCACACCCCCGGGGTTTTCGATCGTCCCGCCCCGGAAGAACCCCCTGCCGGACGTGCCGTGACCGCTTCCTCCCGCGCCCTGCTGAGCGACCTGCGAGGTGTGACCGCCAAGGATCTCATTGAGATCGTCGAGCGGCACCACGTGCGCTTCGTTCGCCTGCAGTTCACCGACATTCTGGGCGTCAACAAGAACGTCGAGATTCCCACCTCGCAGCTGCGCAAGGCCCTCGATGGCGACATCCTCTTCGACGGCTCGTCGATTGAAGGATTCGTGCGGGTGGAAGAGAGCGACATGCTGCTGCGCCCGGATCTTGAGACCTTCCGCATCTTCCCGTGGAGCGATACGGGCGCCCGGGTAGCACGGCTGATCTGCGACATCACGTCGCCCGACGGCGATCCCTTCGCCGGCGATCCGCGCGGAGTGCTCAAGGGGCAGGTGGCGCGTGCCGCGGCGCTGGGCTACACGATGTTCGCCGGGATGGAAGCGGAGTTCTTCCTGTTTCGCTTGGGTCCCGATGGCGCGCCCACCACCACGACGCACGACACCGGATCGTATTTCGACCTTGGACCGGTGGATCTCGGCGAGGATGCGCGACGCGCCATCGTGGATGCGCTGGAGCAGATGGGCTTCGAGATCGAGGCCGCCCATCACGAAGTGGCGCACGGCCAGCACGAGATCGACTTCCGCTATGCCGACGCGCTCACCACCGCCGACGCCCTGGCGACGTTTCGGTTTGTCGTGCGCAATGTCGCCGCGCAGTTCGGCATGCACGCGTCCTTCATGCCCAAGCCGATCTACGGGCAGAACGGCAGCGGCATGCACACGCACCAGTCGCTGTTCAAGGGCGGACAGAACGCCTTCTTCGATCCCAAGGGGGCGTTTGAGCTGTCCGCCGTGGCGCACCACTACATCGGCGGCCTGCTGCAGCACGCACGGGGCATGAGTGCGATCACGAATCCGCTGGTGAACTCATACAAGCGGCTCGTGCCCGGGTTCGAGGCGCCGGTGAACGTGGCGTGGTCCATGCGCAACCGCTCACCGCTCATCCGCATTCCCGCACGGCGTGGCACGGGCACCCGGGTGGAGCTGCGGTCGCCCGATCCGAGCGCGAACCCGTACCTCGCCCTCGCCGTCATGCTGGCCGCCGGTCTCGACGGCATCGAGACGCAGGCCTCGAGTCGCGAACCGGTAGATGAGAACATCTGGGAGATGAGCTTCCGCGAGAAGCGGCGGCTTCGCATCGACGACCTGCCGCACGACCTCAACGAGGCGTGCGACGAACTTGAGAAGGACAAGGTCGTCTGCACAGCGCTGGGCGAGCACGTCACGCGGCATTTCCTTGACGCGAAGCGCCAAGAGTGGCGGGAATACGTGACGCAGGTTAGCGAGTGGGAGTTGGCGCAGTACTTGGCCAAATACTGAGAAACAACAGAGAGACAACAGAGAGACAACAGAGAAACAACAGTACACGACGGGGAATCAGATCATTCTTCCTTATGCCACCGAGCGGCTCGATCCGCTCCTCGTTCCGTCCGACGCGACCTTTGATCAGGCGACGCTCGAGTTGCACCTGGAGCGCTACCGACTGGCGGCGGAGTTCGTGCGCGACGCGGATGTGGTGGATTGCGCCTGCGGCACGGGGTATGGCAGCGAACTGCTACGACAGGCGGGAGCGCGGTCGGTGCAAGCGGTGGATCTCGACCGCGGCGCGCTGGAGTTCGCGCGCCTGCGCCACGCGCACGAAGGGATCATCTACTACGAGGCGGACGCCCTGCGGTTCGCGCCGAACCCGATGCCGAGCGTGTGGGTGAGCCTGGAAACGGTGGAACACCTGCCGAACCCCACCGGCTACGTGGCGCGGGTGGCGCAGCTGCTTCCACGCGGCGGGCGGTTCATCGCGTCGGTGCCGGTGACCGTCAGCACGGACGGCAACCCGCATCACTTGCACGACTTCACCCGCGAGTCCTTCCGCGCGCTGCTGCGCGCGCACGGGTTCCGCGAAGAACGGTCGCTCGAGCAGTCGCACCGCTTCACGTTGGGCCAGGTCTTTGGCCATTCACGCGCCGCGAGCCGCCGCAACCACCGCCGCGGACTGCTGCGGTGGTATGCGAAGCATCCGCGCGTGCTCGCGCAGCGCGTGATGCTGACGCTCACCAAAGGCCTCGTGAACGAATACCTCTCCGTCGTGGCGGTGAAGGGCTAACCTTCCACTCAGAGACGACACATGCGGCGACGCATTGGCCTGGTGGCCGTGTTCCTCTGCGCGAACGCAACGGTAGCGGCACAGTCGCCGAACGGCGTCCTGATCGCCGGCAACAAGCGCGCGCACACGGCGTCGATCGTGGATCTGGCGACCGGCCGCACGCTGAAGGAACTGCCCATGCCACCGGGCCCGCACGAGAGCGCAATCTCCAGCGACGGTCGCTGGGGCGTCATCACGGGATACGGCGCCCAGCAGCCCGGCAACACACTGGTCATTCTCGATCTGACATCGCACGCCGTCGCGCGCACGCTCGACCTTGGCGAGTATCGCCGACCGCATGGCATCGCGTTCCTGCCCGGCGATTCGCTGATCGCCGTGACGGTCGAGGCCAATCAGGCGGTGCTCGTGGTGCATCGCGAGCGCGGTGACGTGCGCGCCATCCGCACGGGCGAGCAGACGACGCACCAGATGGCGGTTCATCCCGACGGCGTCCTCGGCTACACGGCCAACATCCGCAGCGGGACCATCACGGAAGTGAACTTCTCCACGGGCGCGGCGCGCTCACTCGCGGTGGCGCCGGAAGTGGAAGGCATCGGCGTGACGCCCGACGGGCGTGAAGTCTGGGTTGGGAGCAACACGGCCGGGACGATCTCCATCGTGGATGTGCGGTCATGGAAGGTCACCGCGACGCTCGATCAGGGTGAGCGCCCGTACCGCGTGACCATCAGCCCCGACGGCAAGTTGGCCGCCGCCGCGCTCACCATCCGTTCACGCATTCGGCTGATAGACGTTGCGACGCGACGCGAGCTGGCGCTGATGGAAGCGCCCGCCAACGCCCAGCCCGTGGGGATGACCTGGTCGGCCGATGGAAAGCGACTCTACGTGGCGTGCCAGGGCATCAATGCCATCGCGGAGTTCGACATCGCCACCCGGCGCCTGACGCGCACCATCGCGGTGGGCGATGGGCCGGACGGGGTGGCGGTGTTCTCAAGATAGGCACGGAGAAGCACGGAGAGGCACGGAGAGGCACGGAGAGGCACGGATGGTCGTTGTCCGTGTCACTCCGTGTTATTCCGTGCCTTTCTCACTCACACCGGAAACACCATCTCCCGATAGCGCGGCAGGGGCCAGTACTCGTTACCGATAGTCAACTCGATCGCGTCGGAGACCTCGCGTACCGCCGCCATCGCATCGGCACCGGTGCTAGTCAGGAGCTGCGCGCATTTCGCCGGGGCGTCGTGCAGGGCCTCCGCCTTCTCGATCGCGGCATGCAGTGCCGCCGTGCGCTTCTGCAGGTCGGTCACCAACTTGGCGAGCGCGGCCGCGGCGGCGGCGGCCGGATTGGCCTTGAGACCGGCGGCCTTGGACTTCTGCGCCGCGTCGGCGACGACACCGAGATAGGTGAGCGCGGCCGGCAGCACCATGGTGTCGACCATCTCGCGCATCGTGTGCATCTCGATCAGCATGTCCTTGAGATAGCGCTCGATGCGCACGTGATAGCGGCTCTCGAGTTCCACCGGTGACAGGATGCCGAGCGCCGCGAAGAGCTTCTTGGAGGCCGGCGCATTCAGCTGCTCGAGCGCCTCGGGACTACGGCGCAGGTTGAGCAGGCCGCGCTTCTTGGCCTCCTTCACCCACTCCGCGCTATACCCGTTCCCCTCGAAACGGATGGCCGTGGTCGCCTTGAAGGCGATGCGCACCACCTTGAACACGGCGTCATCGATCGTCTTGGTCTTCTTGAGCTCGTCCTTCAGCTCCTCGATCAACTCGGCAATTGCCTCGGCGACCACGGCATTGAGCAGCATCACCGGGAAGGCGATGGACTGCGACGAGCCGACGGCGCGGAATTCGAACTTGGCGCCGGTGAACGCGAACGGCGACGTACGGTTGCGATCGGTGTTGTCCTGCGCGATCTCGGGGAGCTTGGCGACGCCGAGCTTGATCATGGCGGCGTCACCGCCAGCGCCCGTGCGGCCGGCGATGATGTCGTCGATCATGTTGGTCAGCATCGCGCCGAGGAAGACCGAGATGATCGCCGGCGGCGCCTCGTTGGCGCCGAGGCGGTGCTCGTTCCCCGACGTGGCGATGCCCGCACGCAGCAGCCCCTGGTGCTTGTAGACGCCCTTCAGCACGGCGGCGAGGAAGAGCAGGAAGCGCAGGTTCTGGTGCGGCGTCTTGCCCGGCTTGAGCAGGTTCACGCCGTCGAGTTCATTGTCCGAGGCGATGGACATGGACCAGTTGCAGTGCTTGCCCGAGCCATTGATGCCGGCGAACGGCTTCTCGTGCAGCAGCGCGACGAGGCCGTGCCGCAGGGCGACCTTGCGCAGGACGGCCATCACCAACTGGTTGTGGTCGGTGGCGATGTCGGTCTCCTCGAAGACCGGGGCCATCTCGAACTGGCAGGGCGCCACCTCATTGTGGCGCGTGACGATCGGCACGCCAAGCCGGTAGAGCTCGTACTCCACCTCGGCGATGCAGGCCTGCACACGCTCGGGAATACCGCCGAAGTAGTGATCCTCGAGTTGCTGGCCGCGCGGCGGCGGCGCGCCGATGAGCGTGCGCCCGCCCATCACCAGGTCGGGGCGCATGGCGAAGTGGCCGCGGTCAATGAGGAAGTACTCCTGCTCGGCGCCCATCGTGGTGTAGACGCGCATCGCTCCCCGGTCACCGAGAAGTTCGAGCAGCTCCATCGCCTTGTCGGAGAGCACGTCGGAGGAGCGGAGGAGCGGCGTGACCTCGTCGAGCGCCTCGCCGTTGTAGCCGATGAAGACCGACGGAATGCAGAGCGTGCGCGTGCCGGCGCTCTCCATGATGAAGACGGGCGAGGCCGGGTTCCACGCGGTGTAGCCGCGCGCTTCCCACGTGGCGCGCAGGCCGCCGGAGGGGAACGACGAGGCATCGGGCTCGCTCTGGATGAGCTGCTCGCCCGTGAATGACTCCATCGGGAGCTTGTTTTCGTCGAACGTGAAGAACGCGTCGTGCTTCTCGGCGGTCAGTCCCGTCTGCGGCTGGAACCAGTGGCAGAAGTGCGTGACGCCGTGCGAAAGCGCCCACTCCTTGATGACCTGCGCCACAGTTGGCGCGATCTCAGAGTCGAGTTTCTTCCCGTGGCGAATCGCCGAGTGAAGCTTGGCGAAGACTTCCTTCGGCAGCTTGTCGCGCATCTGGCGCGCGCCGAAGGTGAGCGAGCCGAAGTAGTGGGAAATCGGCTCCCCGCCTTCCTTGGTGGACGGAATGTCTGGGGCGGAGGCCACGCGCGAAGCGATGGCGCGGAGTGCAGCGGCGCGAGCGTTCATTCTGGGCTATTCCGGGCGAAGGAGTGGCGTGGTGTTCCGCGAAAATTGCAGAATATGCAAGAATAGCGACTCAATAGAGAGAATCCAAGCCAGCACGGTCGCTAATTGCGATACAACTTCTGCAAAATATGCGGCAAGTGAAACACATTGGCCGCCACCAAGACAGAATCTCGATCTAACTTATTGTCAATTATATAGTTACACAACATGCCCTGCAGGAGAACTGGTCTATTGCGGTCCGCACAATCGCGCGGTAAGTCCCCCTGGCAACTTGCAGCCGTTCTCATCGCCGCAGAGAAGGCACGATGCGACGGCGAGAATCGGCGATAACTCCCGTGTTGAATTGCACTTAGAAAACACGGGCGGGCGTGTAGGCGAAACCATTACGTAGGACTCCCAACTATCTGGTTGTTTCCGTATGTGACTGACGGCACAATCACTGTCATGGTGTTCGGGTGCCGACTCGACTGAGCGGCCCGAACCCACCGCCCCCCAATGCGATCGTCCACTTCGTCGCGAAATCGCAGCAGGTGAGACGCTCCAAGTTGGGGGTTTCTTCTTGATGGTTTTCTCCGGGATGGTCCCGGAGACCGAGCGGTGGAGGATCCACTATGCGTCACCTCAGGTTGGCCACGATGCTGGCAGGGTTCATCGCCTTGCTTGCGGGATCGGGCGCGATCGCGTCAGCGAACGCCCAGGCATCGTGGACGGCGTCGGATTGCGAGAGCTGCCACGACAAGGCGCTCTCCCCGGCGTTCAACAAGTCCGCGCACGCCAAGATCAGTCAGTCGTGCGCGAGTTGCCACAACAACGTGGCGGAGCACCTCAAGGCGCAGTCGGAGGGCAAGGACGGGCCGGTGCCTTCAGTGAACAAGGTGAAGGCGGCAGACCTGAACGCCGCCTGCCTGTCCTGCCACGAGACGGAGAACCAGGCGAGCTACATGAGCGGGACGCACGCGCGGCGCAACGTGTCCTGCGCGAGCTGCCACAGCGTGCATGCGCCGAAGTCGATGGCGGGCTCGCTCAAGACCAAGCGTGAGACCGACCTCTGCTTCTCATGCCACAAGACCGAGCGCGCCAAGTCGCTCCGCCCGTCGCGGCATCCCGTGCGCGAGGGGAAGATGAGCTGCTCGAGCTGCCACAACGCGCATGAAGGCACCACGCCCAAGATGATCAAGGGCGAGTCGGTGACGGAACTGTGCTACTCCTGCCACACCGAGAAGCGCGGACCGTTCCTCTTTGAGCATGCGCCGGTCCGCGAAGATTGCATTGCGTGCCACGATGCGCACGGTTCCAATCACAACCGCATGCTGACGCAGAAGGCGCCGACGCTGTGCTGGAACTGCCACCTCACGGGCTCCGGGCATTTCGGGTCGGGCGACAACTACTCGACCGAGAAGGGTGTACCGATCGCGCCGACGGGTTCCCCGTCCGGCTATCCGACGGTGAACTCGCGGTTCGTCGGGCGCTCGTGCATGAACTGCCACATCAACATCCACGGCTCCAACTCGCCCTCGGGCGCCTACTTCACGAGGTAATCACCCATGACACGCGCAATGAAGATTTCAGCGTTCGTCGCCATGGGGCTCCTCCTGGCGGCGAGCACGGTGACGGCGCAGAAGGCGCCGACGGTCACCAGCGGTGGCTCCATCACGCTCCGCACCATGGGCGTGGAAGACGTCGAATCGGGCAAGTTCACGGAATACCGCGAGCTCCCGAACGGCGTGTCCCTGCCGCAGGTGAACCTCTGGTCGTCGGGCGGGAAGATTGACTTCAACCTGACCGGCCAGAACGTGCAGCAGACCAACCAGCGCTACTTCGGCTGGGCGAAGGCGATGGGCTTCGGGGTGAAGTTCGACTACAACCAGACTCCCCACAACATGGGGAACGATGCCCGGCTCATCTACAACGAGACGGCGCCGGGCGTGTGGCAGATGTCGGACTACACGCAGCGCGTCCTGCAGACGACCGTCGATGCGACGCTGCCGACGTCGGCGCGGAACTACAACTTCTACGACGCGCTGCTGGCCCCGGTGTTCAACTCGGCGAATCGCGTGGACATCACCGGCGTGCGCAAGACGGGGTCGGTGGAACTGGATCTTGGCGACCACCTGCCGCTTGATGTGAAGCTGTCGTACCGCAATGAGATGAAGGAAGGCTATCGCGGGCTGGCCGCGGTGAACTTCCGCGAGCGCGTGAACATGTCGGTCGAGGCGCTGAATCCGCTCGACGAGATCACGCATGACATCGGCATCCGCGCGGCGAAGAATTTCGCGAAGGGCAATGTCTGGGCGTCGTTCAACCGCAACCTGTTCGACAACCAGGCCGAGACGCTGATGATGGACTTCCCGTTCCAGGCGGCGGACCAGACGTACATCGCGTCGCCCGTGGCGATCGGCGGGCTCTCGCGCGAGCGGTTCGTGATGGCGCCGGACAACGAGGCCAGCACGGCCAAGGCGGGGTTCCTGCTCAAGCTGGCGAAGCAGACGCGGATCAACGGCAGCCTGTCCATGGCCACGCTGACGCAGGACGCGCCGTTCTATCCGTACACCGCCAACACCGCGCTCAACACGGCGGCGGGGCAGAACGCGGCGAGCTACGCGGCGCTGCAGCGCAAGTCGTACGGCGGCAAGATCAACACGATGATGTACAACCTGTCGTTCGCCTCGCGGCCCATGGAAGGGCTGACGCTGCGGGCGCAGTACCGCATGTACGACCTGCAGGACAAGTCGGACAAGTACGTGATCACCGGCGACGTGTCGGGAAGCAACTCGGTGTGGGGCGCGGTGACGGCCTCGGCGGACGCCCCCTATGGGCACCTGACGGCGAACCGCTATGACACCAAGAGCTCGCGCTACTCGGCGTCGGCGGCGTACGACTACAAGGCGTTCACCATCGAAGGGCAGGTACGCGGTGGCCAGCTGGAGCGGACCAGCCGCGAGGCGGAGAAGGGAACCGAGAGCGCCTACGTGCTCACCGCCGTCTACCACTTCAACGACTGGCTGGGACTGCGCGGCACGTATGATGTGAGCAAGCGCACCGCCGATGGCCACACCATCTACGGGTTCCAGGCAGATGAGGCAGCCTTCGAGGCGACCAAGACGGGCGTGCATGTCGATCTCTCCCCGGCGCCCGGCCTGGAAATGACGTTCGGCTACTTCCGCAAGGAAGTGGATTTCGTGGAGCGCCCGAACCGCGTGGCCGTGGCCAGCGGCGTGCCCGTCCCCGGCTTCGTGCCGTTCCCGAACACGCCCAGCGGCCTGCTGTTCAACGACTATGACACGTACACGGGCGAGGTCAGCTACACGCCCACTACGCGGCTTGAGTTGAGCGCGTATTACACGTACGAGAAGGACGTGCAGGCGAACCAGTGGCACACCACCAGCGGCAGCGGCACCGCCGCGACGCTGAACAACTCGCTTCGGTACGCGCAGACCGACGAACTGAGCACGTACGGGGTCAACGCCGTGTTCCAGGTCGTGCCCGACAAGGGGACGTTGACGCTCAGCGCGATGAACCACGAGATGGACGGCCTGATGGACGTGACGGCGCGCGAGGCCGGCTCGTTCTACACGCCCGGACGCGCGGGCCTGATCCCGGCGGGACAGGGCGGTGCGGCCGACATCATCGACTGGGACGACAGCAACCTCACGACGCTGTCGGCGCAGCTCGACTGGACGCTGAACAAGGCGTGGTCGTTTGCGACGGGGTACATGTTCGAGAAGTACGACTTCAAGGACGCGTTCAACGCCACGAACAAGCTGCTCCCGTCGGCGGTGAACATCTTCACGAAGCCGCTGTTCGGCGCCTACGACGCGAACCTCGTGTACGCGCGCCTGACGTTCAAGTTCTAGAGGCATCGCTGGACCGTCGCGGAGCCAGGTGCTCCTGACGGCTGGTTCAGCGACGGAGAAGGTAAGGACGAGGACCCCCCGGGTGGCAACGCCCGGGGGGTTCCGTACAATTAGGCGTCCCGAACCGGAGTGTTTTCTCGATGCGGGTCGTCATCATCGGCGCTACCGGACATATCGGCACGTGGCTCGTGCCGCGGCTCGTGCGTGCCGGACATGAGGTGGTGGCTGTGACGAGGGGCGCGCGGCGCCCATATCATGCCGCGCCCGAGTGGCAGCAGGTGGAGCGCGTGACGCTGGATCGTGCCGCGGAAGAAAGCGCCGGCACCTTCGGCCGTCGCATCGCCGCCCTGCGCGGTGAGGCGATCATTGACCTGATCTGCTTCACGCTGGAGTCGGCGTCGCACCTCGTGGACGCGCTGCGCGGCCGGGTGCGACACTTCGTGCACTGCGGGACCTTGTGGGTGCACGGCGTGCCTGACGTGCGTCCCTACGACGAGACGGCGGCCCGCGAGCCGTTCGGGGACTACGGGGTTCGCAAGGCGGCGGTGGAGCGATACCTAATGGATGAAGCGCGCGGCGGATTCCCGGCCACGGTGCTGCATCCCGGGCACATCTCGGGGCCGGGTTGGGCGCCGATCAACCCGGCCGGGCATCTCGACACACGCGTGTTTGACACGCTCGCCGCGGGCGAGCTGCTCACGCTTCCCGACGACGGAGCCGCGACGCTCCAACATGTGCACGCGGATGACGTGGCGCAGGCCTTCGAATGCGCCGTGCGAAATCCGGCAGCGGCGATCGGCGAGGCCTTCCACGTCGCGGCCGCCGAACCGGTGACGTTGCGCGCGTACGCCGAGGCAGCCGCGCAGTGGTTTGGGCGCGAGGCACGTCTGG
The DNA here is from genome assembly GCA_016871855.1 of Gemmatimonadota bacterium. Lineage (GTDB taxonomy): Bacteria > Gemmatimonadota > Gemmatimonadetes > Gemmatimonadales > Gemmatimonadaceae > PNKL01. The sequence goes on along the minus strand of VHBQ01000005.1, from coordinate 2,599 downwards.
CCTACCTGCCGTGGACGCAGTGGCGCGTGACGGTAAGCGAGCGAGACGCGGCGCTCACATGGGACCACGTGCGCCATTCACCGTGCGCAAGCATCGAGAAGATCCGCCGCGTGCTGGGGTTTGCCCCCCGCTTTAGCGCCGTAGACGCGGCGCGCGATGCGGTCGCCGCGCTGTATCCGGACCGGTTGCAGCCGTCGGGCGCCTAGGTCACGGCCGGCGCGCCGGGACGCCGCGCCACGAGCGCATCGAACACGCATCCCGCGCCCCAGCAGAGCAGCGAGGCGGCGAGCGAGGCGAGATACGGCGTGGCTAACCCTTGGGCGCTCGCCACCGCGAACACCGTAATTCCTCCGAGCAGAGTGATCGCGGCCGTTCGCGCGGATCCCCACGGGGTGAACAGCGCAAAGAGCACGGTCACCAACAGTCCTGCGCTCCCGAACGCCGAAGCCTGCTCGACCAACGCGAACACCCCCTCGGCGTTCACGGCGAGCGTGTAGGCCAGCGCGCCAAACGCCAGGACGCCGCCGCGGGCTAGCCGCACCTTGGTGCGCTCGTCGCTGATGCCGGCCATCGGAATAATGAGGTTGTGCGACAGCAGGCCGGACGCGACGAGGAGGGTGGAGTCGACCGTGCTGAGGATGGCCGAGACCAGCCCGCCAGCGAAGACGGCGAACAGCACCGGAGGGAGTATGTCCTGCGCGATGGTCGGCAGCAGCTGCTCGGGATCGGCGATTCCGCCCACGAGGTGCGTGCCGAGCAGCGCGATGACCACCGGGATGGAGCCGATGGTGATGTACAACCCACCGGCGGCGAGTGATGCCCGCTGTGCCACGGTCCGTGTGCGTGCGGCGATGATCCGGCCCACGATTTCCGTGGCAGCGAGTGAACCGAGCACGGGGATGGCCCAGGCCTCCACGGTCTCTATCCACGGGCCCGCCGCCGTCGGCGCGAGATTGACCTTGTCGGTGGCGGCCAGCAGGGCGAGCGCTTCACCTGGGCCGCCGACGCGCATCACGACCGCCACCAGCATCACGACAAGACCGACGCTGAGGATGACGCCTTGCAGGACGTCCGTCACCGCGTCGGCAAGCAGACCGCCGAAGGCCGTGTAAGCGATCGTGAAGGCGGCAGCGACGGCGATGGCCATCGAAACATCGAGCGTGCTGACCGTTGCGATGACGTGGCCGAAGGCGCGCACCTGTGCGGCTGCCCAGAGGACCGAGCTGGGAATCATCAGGATGGCGGCGAGGCGCTCGACGCCGACCCCGAAGCGCTGGCGATAGAGGTCGGCGAGGGTGGTGAGGCCGCGGTCGTGCAGTGGCTTCGCCAGCAAGGCGCCGGCAAGAATGAGGCAAAGGCCGTAGCCGAAGGGTTCGGCCGAGGCGAGCGTAATGCCGCCGCCGTAGATCTCGCCCGACGAGCCGATGACCGTCTCGGCGCCGAACCACGTGGCGAAGAGCGAGAATGTGACGAGGACATAGCCCAGCCGCTTGCCACCGACGAGATAGTCGGATTCGTTGGTGATGTAGCGGGTGACCCAGACGCCGATGCCGAGCTGCAGCGCGAGGAAAATGACCAGCGCGATGGCGGTGGGGGTCATTGCAGGTCCGGGGTCGGGCGACGTGCCATGGGGGCGGAATATCTCAGCGCCGCCTTCGGGCGGACAGCCCCTGGCTCTGGCGCGCGCGGGGGTGGCGGCTCCATCTTGTTGGCGCGCTGTCCCCCTAGCCCCACCCGATCCGGAGCGCCCGTGACCATCTGGTACGTTGACATCATGTGGGCGATGATGCTGTTCGGCACCACGTTCTTCCTTGGGTGCTTCATCGCCGCGAATCGGGCGATGTCCGGGATGCGGATCATGGGCGTGGTCACGTCATACGGCATCGGGCTGTGGATGGCGATCGCCCTGCCGTGGAAGGTGGCGCTCGGCACCTGGGGGGTGATCGCCGCCGCCTGCGGCGTGGTGGTCTTCCTCTATGAGTTGTGGGCGCGTCGGCGCTATGCGGGGACCGGGCGAAAGGAACGGCCGCTCATCCTGCTGCAGGGCTTCCTGCTCTTTCCGGCCCTTATCCCCGATGTGATGGAGGGGATTTGCGTGGACCTCGGAATCCTCCCGCCGAGCCCGACGGAACGCGAGCCGGAGCCGATTCGGTAGTCGCGCCGGCATCGAGTGGGTTGCTGGCAGGTGCCTTGGGCACCAACTGCCAACTGCCTTGACGCAGATGGCGCAGATGGACGCGGATGAACGCGGATCATTCTTTGGGGGAGACCTCCACGAACGATCCGTGTCCCCACGCGTTGATCCGCGCAATCTGCGGCAAGCCGTTGAGCCGCTGGCAGCGCGCGACCGCGCGGACTAGAACGTGGCCAACAACGCCTTGAGCCGCTGCGAGCGCTCCGCCATGGCCGCCTGCTCCTTCACGAGCTTCTGCACGACGGCGTTGGCGTCGGCGCTGCCGCGCACGGCGGCGAACTCGGTGCTCCGTTCGTCGTCCGTCATGCCCAGGCCGAAGCCGATCTTGGCAAAGGCGTCGAACTCCTTCTTGGAATCGTCCACGATCTTCCCGTGGAGTCCGTTCGCGGCGGCGTCGTAGTCGGC
>VHBQ01000004.1 GCA_016871855.1 Gemmatimonadota bacterium | reverse complement strand
GCGCTCCCAGTCTGCGCCGGGGTAGACGCGGGCCACCGGTGCCGGTGTGGCGCCGGGGGTGGGCGATGAGGGCGAGCAGGCCGCGACAGCGGCAAGGAGAGCAAACGGAACGAGGCGGCGCATCAGAAACCCCGCAGGAGGAGTCTCCCGAACTTACGCGCCTTTCGTTCGCGGCGACTAGATCCGACGCAGGTAGGCGATCTTCAGACGCGTGCCGCGGGACTGCAGCGTGGACATCGAGGCCAGCGAGCCGCGCTCCTCGTTGTACACGAGGTACAGATCGCTGCCGGGCCGGAAGATGTACTGGAAGCGGATGTTGCTGGCGACGCGCCGGTCGAGCGAGTTGTACTGGACCAGGGCATTCAGAAACAGCCGGGTGGTGAACGCGGCGCCGACGCGTGTCGCAATCAGGTCGGCGGTGAACGACCCGTTTGGCAGGCGCACCCAGTTGCGCCCAGCGTCCACGCTGACGCCAAGGTGCTTTCCAGCACGTCCGGCCACGGTCAGGGTCATCCGTCCCATCCGGCCGCCGAAGGTCGACTCCGATTCGCCGTTCGCCCGCAGCGTGAGCGGGCGCGCCGGGTTTGTGGAGGCGAAGAAGCCGGTGACGCCCCCGTCATATGCCCCCACGGGCACGTACACTGAGTCAGCCAAGTCGAACGACTCGTCCAGCCGAGTCTCTCCGATGCGCTGGAACACGGTGACGCTCGCGCCGGAGTTGAAGTTCACGTCAAACGCATTGGCCACTCGCCAATCCTGCAACCCGCCGTCGAGACGCGCGATGTAGTCGCTGAAGTTCAGCAGGTTGATCGTGCGCAACCCCAGAACCGTCGGCCGGAACGTCCAACGGCTCATCGCCGAGCTCTGCTGGATGTCGGTGCGTGTGATGAACCCCAGCTGCGCATCAGCCTCCTCGCCGATGCGCAGGTGGGCCGCGTTGATGCCGTACCGCCCCGTCTGGACGTTCACCGCCAACCGTGCGGCACCGCCATCGCCGCCGGGTCCCTTGGTGGTGGTGCGCGCGGCGAACCCCTGGACGTTGAGCGTCTGCGTGGGCCAGGCGCTGAAGTCCACGCCCCCCGCCGTGTTGAACGCGTCGGCGCTTCGCCGGTCGGTGACCATCGCGCCGAGGTACGCATTGCCGCCGATGTCCCGCTTGAGGCGAAGCACATTGAACGCCGACTTCGGCTGGTCGAAGGCGGTGTCAGCGGCCATCGAGAGCAGGCCGACGGTCTGGCGTCCGGCGCGACCGGTGATGCGCGCGCCGCCGAGCACGGGGACGGGCCCGTCCTCTGAGATGCCAATCTGTCGCGAGAAGAAGAGGAGAAATGGCGGTGGACCAAAGAGCTCGCGCGCGCCGAATTCGAAGATCCCCGCGTTCTCCAGGAAGAACTCTCGCTTCTCCGGAAAGAACAGGCTGAAACGCGTTAAGTTGACCTGCTGGTTGTCAGCCTCCACCTGCGCGAAGTCGGTGTTGACCGTCGCATCGAGCACCAAACCGGGTGTGAGCTGCGCCTTCAGTTCGCCACCGAGTCCGTCGCGCGGCGTCTTGGTGAAGCGATCCGTGTCTTCGTCGCGTTCGCGGTCGGCGCCGGCGAGCACATACGGACGGACCTCGATGCTCCGCCTCGGCGCGGGAAGCCCCTCGAGGCCTCGCAGGTGTCCGGCGAGGCTCACGCGGCTGAACCCGCCGCCGCTGCGCGTCCAGCCGCGCCAGAGGACCTCCTCGTTCTTGCGCCGGATCATGCGATAGACGTTCAGCCCCCATTCGTCGCCCGTCGGACGGTAGCGCAGCGAACGAAACGGCACGGCAAACTCGGCGACCCAGCCATCCGCGGTCCGCGCCGCGGCGACACTCCAGATCCCACGCCAGTCGATGTTGAACTCGCGCCCCTCGTCCGTGAGCATCGCGTCGAACTCGGCACCGTTGGGGTTCGTCGCAAGCACAACCGCGTTGCGGTGGTCGTGGAAACCGTCAATGAGAATGGCGACGGCGTCGTCGCCGCCGAACTGCGGCGACCCGTCGAAGTTCGTCTCCATCACCCGGTCGCGTTCGAGGATTCGGGCAACGATGCCAGCGGGTTCACGATCGAACGCGTGCACGGCGATGTAGAGCGTGTGCTCGTCGTAGACGATGCGCACTTCGGTGCGCTCGGTGGCGGCGGTTCCCTCCTGCGGCTCCCGTTGGCGCAGGTCGTCGATCGCTCGCGCGGATTGCCACGCCGCGTCGTTCAGTCGCCCATCGAGTGACGGGGCGCGAACGCCCGGTGCGAGGCGTGTTGCCTGCAGTGGCGCCGGATCCGTCCCCTGCGCGCCCAAGGGAACGGCGAACAGCAGGGCTCCGACGGCAAGAGCGGCCCGGAGAGTCACGTGAGCGATGCGCATGCCCATCTTACGGGGGTTCGGGCTCGGGGGTTCCGCTCTAACCTACTGGAAAAACCGCTGAACGTCCGTCGCCGCGCAGGGGGCGTCCGACGGTTGGAGTCCTGCCAAATGCGCGGCGCGTCCGATCACCTCCGCGGCGCTGAGACCGGCCGCGCGCAGCTCCCGCACGCCGGTATCGCCGGCCGACTTGCTCAGCTTGGTCCCGTCGGGATGACGGATCAGCGGATGATGCAGGAACTGCAGCGGACGCCGCCGTCCGAGCAGCCGGGCCAGCGCCCGCTGACGGCCGGTGGACTCGAGCAGATCCTCGCCGCGGATGACCACGTCGATCTGCTGCTCCAAGTCATCCACGGTGACCGCGAACTGGTACGTCCACTGCCCCAAGCGGTCGCGCACGAGCAGGTCGCCGCACTGCGCGGCGGGCACCTGTGCCTGTGGCCCGCGCAGCAGGTCGAAGAACCGCTCACGTTCGGGCCCTAGGCGCACTCGGCGCTGCGGCGACGCATCGGGAGGCAACTGCGCGTCACGGCACGTTCCGGGATAGCACATTTCCTCGTTGGGGACGTCGTCCACCAACCGGGCGATGTCGCCACGGGAGCATTGGCACGTGTAGACGAGTCCGCGAAGCTCGAGCGCCGTAATCGCTGCCGCGTAGCGCCAATCGTTGTCACTCTGCCGTCGCGGCGACGCTCCGGTGCGAAACTCATTCGTCTTTCCTTCATCGGGGACAAAGCCCAGCCAGTCGAGGTCGTCCAGCAGCGCCTGTTCGTACTCGGCGCGACAGCGTGAACGGTCGTGGTCCTCGATGCGCAGCACCACGCGCCCGTCGTGCGCGCGCGCCATCCCCCACACGTAGATGGCGTTGACGACGTGGCCGAGGTGCAGAAGGCCTGTCGGCGCGGGCGCGAAACGCGTCCGCCATCCCGGCGTGAGGTTCAACGGATCAAGAACGCGGCCCACGCGATGGCCCGCCGCGTCCACGCCCGCCGCGGAACGGCTTCCGTCGCCGTCCGCCACCTCCCGACCGCTGATCTGATGACGAGGAAGTCGCATACGGCGAGTCGTCGCGCCGCGGCGCCGCGGGACGCGCTTCCTGGCGCGGATCGCGGCGGGCGTCGCTGCGCGTCGCTGGATTCACCGGGCCGCCCTGCTGCCGGGCCAGCTTGGCCGCCGCGCGCGCGCGATCTTCCGCCTTCTTGGCGCGAATCGCCGCGATGCGCTCGGCCAGCGGGACCTCAAGCTTGGCCGCGGGCTTCGCCTTGTAGTCGAAATCCGGCACCGTCACGCGCGGGAGGCGGCGGTTGATCGCCCTTTCGATCGCGCGCAACTCCTCTTCTTCATCCGACGCCACGAAGGTGTACGCTTCGCCGGTGAGTTCGGCGCGCGCCGTGCGCCCCACGCGATGGATGTAGTCCTCAGGCACGTTGGGGACGTCGAAGTTCACCACGTGCCCCAGCGCCTCCACGTCGATGCCGCGCGCGGCGATGTCGGTAGCGACGAGCACGCGGTACGTCCCGTCCTTGAACCCTTCGAGCGCCTTCGTGCGCTGCGTCTGCGAGCGGTTGCCGTGAATGCGCTCCGTACTGATGCCCCGCTTCGCCAGAAACTCGGCCAGGCGATTGGCGCGGTGCTTGGTGCGCGTGAAGACCAGCGCTTCTTTCATTGCGCCGCCGGTGAGCAGCGCGACGAGCAGTTCGCCCTTCAACTCCTGCGGCACCGGATAGACCGCCTGCGTAATGCCGGTCGCCGGCGCGGCCTTGCGCTCGAGATTGATGGTCGCGGGGTGCTTCAGCAGTTCATGCGCCAGCGCCGCGATCGGCGCCGGCATCGTGGCACTGAAGAAGAGCGTCTGCTTGCGCGGTGGCAGGTGCTTGAGCACGCGCTTGATGTCGGGGAGGAAGCCCATGTCGAGCATCCGGTCCGCTTCGTCGAGGATCAGGTACTCCAGGTGTTCGAGCTTCGCGTATGGGTGACGGAAGTGATCGAGGAGTCGGCCCGGGCAGGCCACCATCACATCCACCCCCGAACGAAATGCGTGCTCCTGCGGCCCCATCCCCACCCCGCCGTACACCGCGGCCGACGTGAGCGGTGTGTGCACCGCCACCTCGTTCATGTCCTCGACGATCTGCGCGGCAAGCTCGCGCGTGGGGGTGATGACCAGCGCCCGCGTGACGCCGCGCTTCTTGTCCATCAGGTGGTTGAGGATCGGAAGCAGGAAGGCCAGCGTCTTGCCGCTCCCCGTCTGTGCGCACGCGAGAAGGTCGCGCCCCTCGAGCGCGGGCGGGATGGCGTCCATCTGGATGGGCGTTGGGCGGGTGAAGCCCAGTTCCTTGAGCCCCCGCTGGAGGGAGGCATGCAACTTCAATGAGGCAAAAGCCACGAGCAGTTGGGTTGGAGGGCCGGCGTTGGTGACGCGCAGTGCGTCCCGATGCGCAGGCACGACGTCGCGAGAGAGATCTCGCGCTTGCAGAAGATCAGACCGGCGCCACCAACGACTGAATAGCGTGCACAGCAGTCGCGATGGGCGCCGGGTTCATCTTTCAAACCTAGCACACCGCCTCAACGCAGGAACCGCTCCGCGAGCTGCTCCAGCCGGTCATCGCCCTCGCGGCGCGCGCGCTCCAGGATGCGCTCCACGTAAGGCCGGAGCGTCTGTTCGCCCCAGTAGTAGCCGGTGGCCATCTCCGCGCTTCCGGTATCGCCGGTGCGCGCGGCCTCAAGCAGGGCCTCCGCCGCCGCTTCGTCAAAGCCTGGGTCGTCGCGCGGAGGAAGCGCGAAGCGCTTCCCGGGATCTCCCCAGTTGCCTGAGTCTTCCTTGGTGAAGGCGCGTGACATCCCATCACTCCGGGAGCATGCGCCACTCGGTGCGCTTGCGGACGATCTCGAAGCCGCGGGCCTGGTAGTTCGGGAGCGCCTGCGGGTGGTCGAGCGTGCAGGTGTTCACCAGAACGCGATCGGCGCCAGCCTCCCAAGCCCGCTCGATGGCGCAGGTGAGCAGATGCGCTCCCAGCCCCTGCCCCGCATACCAAGAGTACAGGCCGAAGTACTCGATCTCGCGGGTGCGCGGCGCGGGCTGCGTGAGCAGGAAGAACCCGGCATCATCGCCCTCCACCTTCAGCACCCACAGCTCGGTCCCGGGACGCGCCAACGCCTCCTCCCACTGCTCCTCCGACCATTCGGCGCGATCCATCCAGAAGTACTCGTTGCCGATGTTGCAGTAGAAGTTGGCGGCAAGCTCCGCCGACGGCGGGTCCACGCGCTCGAGCGACAGCCCGGCGCGGGCGCTGCGCTTGGCGCGCAGCATCGCGGGGTGCTCCATCTCGAGATAGGTGATGGTGACTTCGATCTGGGTCATTCGAATCGTCCGGCCAGCTTCCGGCCATAGTAGAACCCGACGCCGGCGCCGACGCCGCTCACGAGAAACGATGCGAAGAAGCCGCCGGGCGCGCCAAGGTACCATCCCGCCCAGCTCCCGATCAGCATCCCCAACGTCCCCAGCAATCGTGCCATGTGGCCTCCGCCTCCGCCGCGGACATTACGCCCGGCAGGGGTTGGCTTCATAATATCGCCGAGAGGAGCGCCCCCTGTCGCCTTCCAACCCACCGCGGGGTTGGTGCGTACCTCTCCCAGATGCCGACCCCACCGGAGGACTCACTATGCGTCTTGCCGTCCGACTGCTGGCCGTGGCCAGCCTGGCGCTCATCCTGCCCCTGTCGCTCGCCGCGCAGCGCGGAGGGACCGGAGCCGCCGACTCGATCAAGTACACCTATCCGTCCTCGCCGGACCTTGAGGCGCTGAAGGCCGATGTCGCCAAGCGGGTCGAGGCCAAGTCCAAGTTGGTGCAGGAGATGGTGGACATGGTCTACTCCTTCGGCGAGCTCGGCATGCAGGAGTTCGAGACGTCGAAGTACCTCACCGGAATCCTCGAGCAGAACGGCTTCAAGGTCGAGCGCGGCGTGGGCGGAATGCCCACGGCCTGGGTGGCGCGCTGGGGCAACGGCAAGCCGGTGATCTCGCTGGGCAGCGACATTGACGGCATCCCGAAGACGAACACCAAGCCAGGCGTCGGCTACCGTGACGAGTACCTGCAGGGCGCCCCGAGCCACGGCGAAGGCCACAACTCGGGCGTGCCGCTGAACATCGCCGCGGCGCTCGCGGTGAAGGAGATCATGGCCGAGAAGAAGATGCCCGGCACCCTGGTGCTCTGGCCGGGCGTCGCTGAGGAGCAGATGGCCGGCAAGGCGTTCCTCGTGCGGGCGGGTGTCTTCAAGGACGTGGACGTGACGCTCTTCACGCACGTCAGCAGCGATCTCGGCGTGTCGTGGGGGCAGAGCAGCAGCACGGCGCTCATCTCGGCGCAGTTCCGGTTCAAAGGGCAGAGCGCGCACTCGGCCGGCGCGCCGTGGCGCGGACGCAGCGCGCTTGACGCCGCGATGCTGATGGGAATGGGGTGGGACATGCGGCGCGAGCATCTCGAGCTGCCGCAGCGTTCGCACTACGTGATCTCGGATGGCGGCGATCAGCCGAACGTCGTCCCCAGCCTGGCGACCATCTGGTTCTACTTCCGTGAGCGCGACTCCGACCGCGTGAAGGCGAACTTCGAGATCGGCAAGAAGATCGCGCAGGGCGCGGCGATGATGACCGACACGCAGCTCGACACGGTGATGATCATCGGCTCAGGGTGGAGCGCGCATTTCTCGCGCCCGGTCGCCGAAGCGATGTACCAGAACATCAAGAAAGTCGGGATGCCATCGTGGGACGAGAAGGACCAGATCATGGCCAAGGGCGTGCAGCGCACGCTCGGCCAGCCAGAGCGCGGACTCAGCACGGGGAGCGGCAACCTCAGCGGCCCGCAGCCGGAAGCGCTGCGCATGGGCGGCGGGTCGGATGACATCGGCGACGTGAGCTGGAACGTGCCCACGATCACCTTGCGCTACCCCTCGAACGTGCCCGGATTGCCTGGCCACAACTGGTCGAGCGCGATCGCGATGGCCACGCCGATCGCCCACAAGGGTGTGGTTGCGGGCGCGAAGGTGCAGGCGATGACGGTGCTCGACCTGGTTTCCACGCCGCAGCTCGTGACCGACGCGTGGGACTACTTCACGAACGAGCAGACCAAGACGACCAAGTACTATCCGCTCATCGGCCCCACGGATCAGCCGCCCATCTGGCTGAACCAGGACATCCTGCTGAAGTACCGCGAGCAGATGCGGAAGTACTACTACGATCCCAAGAAGTACAAAAACTACCTGGAGCAACTGGGGATTACGTACCCGACGGTTTCAGACAAGCCGGTTCCGTAACGGCAGAGAGACAGCAGAAGCGCGCCACGCTTTGGTTTGCGTGGCGCGCTGGTCTTTCTAACGGCTTCACCACGGAGACACGGAGGGCACGGAGAACTGCAACTACAAAACTGGGGGTAACTACACCGTGTCACGCTCGCATCTGTCTGGCGAGCGTAGTTCCCCCAAGCAGTGGTAGTTGCCGTTCTCCGTGCCCTCCGTGTCTCCGTGGTGAAGCAGTTGCAGTTGCCGTGGCCGTTACCCCCGCTCCAGCACGGATACGTCCGCCCCCGCGATCGCCGCCACGTTGCGCGTGATCCGTTCGACATCCCAGTCCCACCAGCGCAGGGCGAGCAGGCGCGCAATAGTGGCTTCATCGAAGCGATAGCGAATCACCTTCGCGGGATTGCCGCCGACAATGGCGTACGGCGGTACGTCGCCGGTGACCACACTCAGGCTGCCGATTACCGCGCCGTCGCCGATCGTCACGCCGGGCAGGATCGTCGCCCCATAGCCGATCCACACATCGTTGCCCACGCGCGTGTCGCCCTTGTGCGGCCATGATTCCGGCGCCGCCGCCTCCCATCCCTGCCCGAAGATCGAAAACGGATAACTCGACATCGTGGCGACGTGGTGGTTGCCGCCATTCATCAGGAAGCGCACGCCGGCAGCGATGGAGCAGAACCTCCCGATGATCAGCCGGTCGCCGATGAAATCGAAGTGGTAGAGCACGTTCTGCTCGAACCGCTCGGCGCCGTCCGGGTCGTCGTAATACGTGTAATCGCCGATCTCGATGGTCGGGCGCGTGATGAAGTTCTTGAGGAACGCGACGCGCTCGGCGCCCGGAATGGGGTGTCGCGTGTCAGGGGAAGGGCCAAGAGGCATCGGACCGCCGGAAAGGGGACGAACAAACTTGATGGGATGGGCGGATTGTGCATACCCCGCGCCCTGCCTTGCCCCGCCCGCTCGCACCCCGCCTAATTCCTAGTGTCTTCACGCGAGCCCTATGCCCCCCACGAACGTCTCGGACCCGCAGTACTACCATAAAGTTGTCGACTGCCAGTGGGCGTGCCCCGCCCACACCAACGTGCCGCAGTACCTGCGCCTCATCGGCCAGGGGCGGTACGCCGACTCGTACCTGCTCAACCGCGAGTCGAACGTCTTCCCGGGCATCCTCGGCCGCACATGCGACCGCCCTTGCGAGCCCGCCTGCCGCCGCGGGCGCGTGGACGAGAAGCCGGTCGCCATCTGCCGGATGAAGCGCGTCGCCGCCGACCTGCGCGGCGATATCACCGACCGGCTCCCCACGGCACCCGTGCAGAAGAACGGCAAGCGCGTGGCGCTCATTGGCGCGGGGCCATCGTCGCTCACCGTCGCCAACGACCTGCTCCCGCTGGGCTACGACGTCACCATCTACGAGAAGTACAGCAAGCCGGGCGGCCTGATGCGCTTCAGCATCCCGGCCTTCCGCCTGCCCGCGTCGGTGATCGACGAGGAGTGCGGCTACATCATCGGGATGGGCGCGCAGATGAAGTACGACACGCCCATTTCGAGCATGCGCGCACTCCTCGACGAGGGATACGACGCGATCTTCGTCGGCACGGGCGCGCCGCACGGCAAGGACCTCGACGTCCCCGGCCGCCACGACGCGCCGACCATCCACCTCGGACTCGACTGGCTGGCCGGTGTGCACTTCGGCCACATCGAGCAGATCGAGCCGCGGGTGCTCGTGATCGGTGTGGGCAACACGGCCATGGACTGCTGCCGCACCGCGAAGCGCGTGGGCGCCACCGACGTGAAGGTCATCGCCCGCCGCGGCCGCAAGCACTTCAAGGCCTCGCCGTGGGAACTCGAGGACGCCGAGCACGAGGGCGTCGTCGTGGTCGAGAACCACGCCCCCAAGCGCTTCGTCGTGCAGGACGGCGTGCTCACGGGGATGGAGTTCGACCAGCTTGAGTGGACCGAGGACGCCAACGGCCGCCAGAAGAGCAAGGTGGTCGGCACGGTGGTGATTCCGTGCGACGCGGTCATTCTCGCCATCGGCCAGGACAACGCGCTGCCTTGGATCGAGGAAGGTTTGGGCATCGAGTTCGCCGAACGCCACATGCCGGTCGTGGACAAGGTGACGCACCAGAGCACGCGCCCGGGCCTCTTCTTCGGCGGCGACGCCGCTTGGGGGCCGCTGAACATCATCTGGGCAGTCGAGCACGGCCATCAGGCGGCCATCTCGATCGACCTGCACTGCACCGGGCGTCCGCTCACTGAGCGGCCACCGGTGGGCATGACGCTGGCCAGCGCCAAGCTCGGCATGCAGGCGTGGAGCTACAACAACGACTACAACCCGTCGCCGCGCGCCGAGATGCAGCACGAAGAGCTCGTGAAGCGCTTCAGCGACGTGAGCATCGAAGTCGAGCTCGGATTCACCCCTGAGCAGGCCGCGCGCGAAGTGGAGCGCTGCCTCAACTGCGACATCCAGACGGCGTTCACCGACGCCCTGTGCATCGAGTGCGACGCCTGTGTGGACATCTGCCCCACGAGCTGCCTCACGATGACTGCGCCTGCGGAAGAGGAGGCACAGCTTCGTCGTCAGCTCTCCGCCCCCGCCGTCAATCTGGATCAGGCGCTCTTCGTCTCAGGCCCGCTGCCGCAGACCAAGCGCCTGATGGTCAAGGACGAGGACGTCTGCCTGCACTGCGGGCTGTGCGCCGACCGCTGCCCTACGGCGGCGTGGGACATGCAGCGGTTCGACCTGAAGCTGGTGTACGCCGGCCAGGAGGGACGATGAGCGGGGTCAACGACTTCGCCTTCAAGATCGGCACGGTCAACGGCACCGGCTCGGCGAGCGCCAACGCCCTGCTGATGCAGGCGATCTTCCGGATGGGCATCCCGGTCACCGGGAAGAACATCTTTCCGTCGAACATCCAGGGCCTGCCAACGTGGTATGAGATTCGCGTGAGCCGCGACGGCTACACCGGCCGGCCGCCGCTCATCGACCTCATCGTCGCGCTCAATCCGTCCACCCTCAAGCAGGACATCGCGACGGTTCGCCCCGGCGGCTACGTGCTGTACGACTCGTCGTGGCCGCTCGACGCGAAGCTCACGCGTCCCGACGTGACTCTGCTCGACGTGCCACTGGGCGCGATGTGCCGCGAAGCCTTCACGCGGGACCGCGATCGCACGTTGCTTCGCAACATCGCCTACGCCGGCGCGCTCGCCGCGCTGCTGCAGATCGACATCGCGGTCATCGAGGGGATCATCGCCGAGAAGTTCGGGCGCAAGAAGGCGCTGCTCGACGCGAATCATCGTGCGGTGCACCTCGGGTATGACTACGCGCGCAAGCACTTTTCCTGCCCGCTGCCCTTCCACTGCGCGCCGATGGATGCCACCGGCGACTCGATCCTGATGGACGGCAACACCGCCTGCGCGCTTGGCGCGGTCTATGCCGGCGCCACGGTCGGGGCGTGGTATCCCATCACGCCCAGCACTTCGCTGATGGACGCCTTCAAGGAGTTCTGCCAGGAATTCCGCGTCGATCCGGAAACCGGCCTCAACCGGTATTGCATCATCCAAGCCGAGGATGAGCTGTCCGCGGCCGGAATGGTCATCGGCGCCGGCTGGATGGGGGCCCGCTCATTCACCTGCACCTCCGGGCCTGGTGTTTCGCTGATGCAGGAGTTTCTAGGCCTCGCGTACTACGCCGAGATCCCCGGCGTGTTCATCAATGTGCAGCGCACCGGTCCCGCGACCGGGATGCCGACGCGCACGCAGCAAGGGGATCTCCTCTCGATGGCGTTCGCGTCGCACGGCGACACCAAGCACATCATCCTGTTTCCCGCCAATCCCGCCGAGAGCTTCGCGCTCACCGTGGCGGCGTTCGATTCCAGCGAGCGGTTCCAGACGCCGGTCTTCGTGGCGATTGACCTCGACATCGGAATGAACGACTGGATGATCCCGCGCCTCACCTGGGACGACGGCTACCGCCCCGACCGCGGCAAGGTGCTCGACGCCGTAGCGCTCGAGCAGATGCCAAAGTTCTTCCGATACGTGGATGCCGACGGCGACGGCGTCGCCGCGCGTTCGCTGCCCGGGGTGAACGGCAAGGGCGCCTACTTCGTGCGCGGCTCCGGCCACGACAAGTTCGGCGCCTACACCGAGGATTCCACGGCGTACCGGGAAGTGGTCGACCGCATCGCGCGGAAGTTTGAGACGGCGGCGCGCGCGCTTCCCGCACCGATCATCCAGCGACAGGACGGCGCCGACGTCGGCATCGTGTGCGTGGGCAGCCCCGATGCCCCCGTCCGCGAGGCCGTGGACCGCCTGCGCGAGCAGGGGATCATCGCCGACGTCATGCGCATTCGCGCGTTCCCGTTTGCGCCCGAGGTCACCGAGTTCCTTGGCCGCTACGAAACCGTCTTCGTCGTCGAGCAGAACCGCGATGCGCAACTGCGCGCGCTGCTGACCATCGAGACCGGGGTCCCGCGTGACCGGATGACTCCCGTGCTCGACTATGCCGGCCAGCCGGTCACTGCTGGCACCGTTGTCGCCGCCATCACCGCCCAGCTCGCCGGGAGGTCCGCATGAGCTCCATTACCAAGCCGTCGGTCCGCCACCCGAGCGCGCGCAAGAATCACCTCGGCCTCAGCCGGGCCGACTACGAGGGCGCGATGTCCACGCTCTGCGCCGGCTGCGGGCACGATTCGGTCACCGCCGCGCTCGTGCAGGCCTTCTGGGAGCTCGACCTGCCGCCGCACCGGGCGGCGAAGATGAGCGGCATCGGCTGCTCGTCCAAGACCACCGCGTACTTCATGAAGCAGTCGCACGGGTTCAACTCCGTGCACGGCCGCATGCCTTCGGTGACCACGGGGGCGAACGCCGCCAACCGCGAGCTCTCGTACATCGGCATTTCCGGCGATGGCGACTCGCTCAACATCGGCTTCGGCCAGCTCGCGCACGCCATTCGCCGCAACGTCAACATGCTGTACGTGATCGAGAACAACGGCGTCTACGGCCTCACCAAGGGACAGTTCTCAGCGGCGGCCGACGTCGGCAGCAAGTCGCGGAAGGGCGAGGTGAACGAGCAGACACCCATCGATCCGGTCCTGCTCGCGCTCACGCTTGGCGCGACGTTCGTGGCGCGCTCGTTCAGCGGCGACAAGGCCCAGCTCGTCCCCATCCTGAAGGCGGGGTTGATGCATCGCGGCTTCGCCCTGATCGACGTGATCTCCCCCTGCGTGTCGTTCAACGATCACGAAGGCTCGGCGAAGAGCTACGCTTACGTGCGCAGCCACGAGGTAGAAACGGTGGCGGCGGATTTCGTGCCGCTGCGGCGCGAGATCAAGGTGCCCGAAACACACGCCGAAATGACGGTCGTGCGGATGCACGACGGCAGCGAGGTGCGACTGCACAGCACCGCGCCCGGGTACAACCCACGCAGCCGCGACACGGCGTATCGCCACGTGCAGGCCTGCATCAAGAAGGGCGAGGTGGCGACTGGACTGCTGTTCATCGACGACACCGGCCGCTGCATGCACGACATGCACCGGACCGTGACGACGCCGTTGGTGGAGTTGCCGTATGAGGCGTTGTGTCCGGGGAAGGTTGCGATGGAGAGGATCGTGAGCAGATACAGGTGACTGTTGACGGTGGACGGTGGACGGTGGACAGGGTAAGCTGCTGCAGTGACGGATGAGTTTGCACTTCCGCCCAGTTCGCTGGCGTCCATCCACCGTCAACCGTCCATCGTCTGTAGATCATGACCGCTCGCCTCTACTACACCAACTCCTTCCTCCGCGCCTTCGACGCCACGATCGTCGAGCGCGCGGACTCGGGCCGTCGGTTGTATCTCGATCGGTCGGCGTTCTATCCGACGTCTGGCGGACAGCCGAACGACCTGGGAGTGCTTGGTGGCGTGCGCGTGGTGGACGTTGTGGACGAGGATGACCGCGTGGCGCACGTCCTCGAGCAGCCATACGACGGACCGGACGCCGTGCACGGCGAGATTGACTGGCCGCGCCGCTGGGACTTCGCGCAGCAGCACACCGGACAGCACCTGCTGTCGGGCGCCTGTGACGCGCTGTTCGACTGGCCCACGGTCAGCGTTCACTTCGGCGACGCGATGTCCACGCTCGAGATAGCCGCGCCGGCGGTCTCGCCCAAGCAGCTGCGCCGCCTTGAGGAACACGCCAACGCCCTCATCACTGAGAACCGGTCAGTGACGGTGACGTTCGAGGATGCCGCGGCCGTTGCACCGCGCCTGCGGCGTCCGTCGGGACGTACGGGAACGCTCCGCATCGTCACGATCGAGGGGCACGACGTCAGCGCCTGCGGCGGCACGCATCTCCGCTCCACGGGTGAGATCGGCGCCATTCTCCTGCGTCGCGTGGAGAAGATCCGCGAAAACACGCGCATCGAGTTCGTGTGCGGCACCCGCGCCGTGCGGCGCGCCCGCGCCGACTACGACGCGCTGAGCGGGGTCGCAGAACGGCTCTCGGCGTCGATCGACGAGGTGCCGCCGCTGGTGCAGTCGCGTGTCGACGACGCGAAGGCTCTCGCCGCCTCCAATCGCAAGCTGATCGACGAGGTCAGCGGTCATCGCGCACGTGCGCAGTGGGACGGTACGACGCCCGATTCCGGTGGCGTGCGGCGCCTGCGCGCCGCCGACGGAGTGTCGGCCGACGAACTGCGTGCCTGGGCCGCGGCCTGCGCGGCCCTTCCCGCGACGCTCGCTGCGGGCGTTGTGCGCGAGTCGCGGACCATCGCGTTCGCGGTCTCCCCCGACCTCGGCGTAAACGCCGGTGCCGTGCTCAAGGATGTGCTGCAGACCGTCGGAGGGCGTGGAGGCGGATCGCCGCGCACCGCGCAGGGCACCGTGCCGTCCGACGAGCAGATTGACAACGTGCTCGCCGCGCTGCTCGCGACCGCTGCCGCTCGCGCCTAGCGCCGCATCACCCCTCGCGCCGCGCCGTCACGTCAGCGAGCGTGCGCTGCACCTGTTGCATATGGCGCTCCGCGTGCACGGCAGCCACAGCCAACGCGTCACCCGCGTTCAGCCGGATGATCTTCGCGGCGGGTGAGGACAGCTTCATCGCGCGCAGGTCGAGTCCGTCCGCTTCCCGCAGGAGCGCGCGTGTGCGCTCCACCTGTGACAGCCAGGCGTCCACCACGCGCGGCCGCGCTTCGGCTCCAGGCTGAAACACCGGCGGCGCCTTGGTCTTTCGGGCGTTGGTCGGGTTCAGCGACCAGAGCAGGAGCCGTCCCCAGATGGTCGGGGTCCACGCGTCAGACCGACGCGGCGTTGATCGCGCACGCTCGGCTGCAAACAGCGCGCGCAGCGGCGCCTCGTACAGGCCATCGGTGACGCAGAGATGCTCGCACACCTCCGCCACGCTCCAACCGCCCCACGACGGGCGTTGCGTCAGCACGCTGTTCGGCAGCGACAGCGTGGTTGTGTGCGCGTATGTCGCGCAGGCGGCCATCTGCGCGTCCCATCGCGCGAGGTGCGGATTGCGAAGATCAGGAGACATGAGAGGGAAGCGAAGGCGATGAAGTCCGTACGCATTCAACTTACGGCAGGTTCCGTAGCCGCGGGCAGCGCGCGGTGTGCGCAGGCGGTGGGTCGCTCTACATTTCGCCCATGCCACGCCTCCTGCTGATCGCCGCGCTGTTTCTCGCTGCCCTGAACACCAGCTTCCAGGCGATGGACCTGCGCGCTGCGGTCTACGTGACCAAGCCGCTTGCCACGCTTGCGCTGGCGATTCTCGTGATGCGCGGAGCGCCGGCCTCACGATATCGCGCGTGGATCGCCGCGGGGCTCATCGCATCGTTGGCCGGTGACGTCCTGCTGATGCTGCCGATGAACCTGTTTCTCCCCGGCCTTGTCGCCTTTCTCGTTGCGCACCTCTGCTACATCGCGGCGTTCGCCGCCGACGGTGGCGGATGGCGGGTGCCGAAGCTCGCAGCGGTACTCGTATATGGCGTAGCGGCTGTCGTACTGGCCTTCCTCTGGCCGTCGCTCGGCGCCATGCGCGTGCCAGTGACGGGCTACGTGACGATCATCGCCACGATGGCATGGCAGGCCATCATCCGGTGGCAGGGGCGTCGCTCGACGGCCACCGCGCTTGCCGCGGCAGGCAGCGTGTGCTTTCTGGTCTCCGATTCGGCGCTCGCCTTCAATCGCTTTGTCGAACCTTACGCGGGCGCAGCGCTCGTGATCATGGTCACCTACTACGCCGCGCAGTGGGGGATCACGCTCTCAGTCTCCGACCCGGCCGCGAAGTAGCGTCGGGCGACCCTCAGCGCGTGCGCTACTTGCAGCCAGCGGCGGTGCGCCGGGCGTCGGGAGACCGTGGGAAGAGCGCCAGCGCTGCCTTGGCCTCTTCACACCCGCGCGTGCGGCTGCCGCGCGACATCATGAGCTGCGCATAGCGCAGCCTCGCGCGGAACGAGCCGGGGTCGAGCGAGACGGCCCGTCCCATCTGCCCTGCGCTGTAGGCCGCCATGCTCGCGATCTTCAGCGCGCTGTACTCGGCGGCGGCCAATCCCATCAACAGCGTGGAGATCGAGAGCAGGTAACGCCGCCCGCGAGAGAGCGTCACCGGATGCGGAGGCGCTGGCAGGAGCGCGCCCAGCGCCCCCCAGAAGATCATCGAGGGCGCGGCCAGCAGCAGCACGGCGTCGAACGCCCCTTCCACTGCGACCACCACGATCATTGCGGTCGCCGCGATTGCCCGCAGTCGCTCATCCAGCGGGACGTCCAGGCGCCCCCACGTCGCGAGTCCCACCAGCGCCAACCCCGCCAAGATCATTGCCCAGACAACGAACGCCGGGATGCCACGCTCGGAGAGCATCGCCATCCAGTCGCTCGACGGCCACGGATTGGCGGTCATCCCCGTCTCGCGGCTCAGCGAGGGATCGCTCGGCGGCGCTACCGCGGGATAGGCGACCGCCCAGTTCCCCGTGCCGGCCCCGAGGGCGGGATTCCGCAGGGCGAGCGTCGTCGAGTTGGCGTATTGCTGAAGCCGGCCGAGTCCGCTCCCCTCGCGATAGTTGACGAGACCTTTCGCCGAGTCCAGGTACGGGTTGTCACTCCGCCAGTCGAGCGAGTTGGGCAGCGCCACGGCCGCGGCGCCGCCGACGGTCATGCCCGCAATGATCAGGATCAATCCGCGCCGAGCGGACGGATCGCGCCACATCGTGCCCCGCCGCCAGAGCCACGCGACCACCACCAACCCCGCGCAGCACACCAACGCCAGCCACGAGGCCCGCGTGCGTGAGAGCACAAGCGCCGCCGCGTTGATGCCGAGTCCGCCCGCAGCCAGCAGCGCGCCGGGCGTTCCGCGCGCCGTCAGCGCCAAGTACCCCAGCAGAGGGACCCCGGCCGCGGCGATGTGGGCCATGAAGTTGCGGTTGCCGAACGTCCCGCCCGGCGCGCGACTGAGCGACGTCAGGTCGCTCGAGACGCCGTAGGCCTGCGCGAGCGCCGTGCCCGCGCCAAGCACGGTCGCGAACGCCAGCCCGCGAATGATCACGTCGCGCGCCCCGAGCGTGGCCGCCGCGCGGGCCGCCCACCAGACGAAGCAGGCGCTGATGCTGATCGTGAGCGCCCGTAGTGCCAGCCAGCCGTTGGTCGCGAACAGCGCGGACAGGACGGACAGCACGAGGAAGACGAAGAGACTGCGGTCGGTCCGTGCGCGAGGGATGGCGACGCCGACGACCAGCATGAGCGGAAGTGCCATCGCGGCGCCCACGTGCAACGCCAACTCCTTCGGCACGAGGAACCGGTCGAGGTCGAACGAGCGGTATGGCAGCGCCGCGAGAACCGCAGCGCATGCCATGATCACCAGCGTCCAGGCGCTGGCGAGGCTCGTGCGACGAACGGCGGTGGTGGGATCCACGCCGTAAGAGCTAACGGACTCGCCCGCGACTCGAAAGGGTCGGACGCCCTTGCGCCGTCTGGCGCGACGGAAGACGTTCCGCCTGTTCCCCCGACCCGCCCCATGTCACTCCCACGCCTCACCCTTCTGCTTGCCTGCCTGCTCGGCGCCGCCACCGCCGACGCGCAACAGCGCGTGGGGCGCGTGCGTGGGATTGTGGTCGATTCGCTGCTCGGTGACGTGCTTGCCGGCGCTGAGGTTCGCCTCGAGCGGTTTGGTCGTCCCACGACGTCGGACAGCGACGGTCGATTTGCATTTGACAGCGTGACGCCCGGCGAGTGGGGCGTCTCGTTCCGGCACGCCGCACTGGACTCTCTTGGCATCACGATGCCTGCGGTGCGGGTGCGGGTCTTCGCGGGGGCGAGTGCCACGGTCGTGCTCGCGACGCCATCGTTCGCGCCCATCCGGGATCGGCTTTGCGGCGCGACAGCAGACAGCCTGACGCCGACGGTCGCGTTTGGCACCGTTCAGGCCACCGACGGAGCGCGAGTGGCCGTGAACGTCGGTGTCACGTGGATTCTCGAACCGGGCGCCGTCCAAGGTCCGCGGCCCGGCTCCGTCCGTACCGCCCCGGAGGACGGGCGATTGGCTTGGGTGGCCTGCGGCATTCCCCGTGACGCCTGGTTCCTCGTCTCCGCGCAGCACTCCACGCGCGCGGCGTCCGCCTTGATGAGAATGGGCCCTCGCGGGCTCGCCGCGCATGACCTCATCCTCGCGGCGGGCGAAAGCGCGCTGACGGGCATCGTGACCGATCCCGACGGTCGCCCCGTGCCGGATGCCTGGGTGTCGTTGATGGGCAGTCGTGCCACGGCACTTACGAGTGCCGGTGGACAGTTCGCGCTTCCGCGGGCGCCGAATGGATCCGTGACGCTTGATGTGCGGGCGGCCGGATATGCGCCGTGGGTTGCGCCTGTGCTCGGTGGGGAGTTCGCGCAGGTTCGTTTGCGTCACCTCGAGGACCGCGATGCCGCTCTGGAGGCGAAGGGAAGCGACTACCTGCGTCTGCTGCAACGCAGCACGCGCGAGGGGGTGCTGCTGCTCACCGGGACGGAGTTGTCCGCGGAACCCGATGCACTCACGCTGCTTCCACCGACGGGCACCTGCCGCTGGGTCCTCGACGGACTGCCGGTCAGCCGCGAGTTCCTGCTCGCTCAGCCGCGCCGCACGTGGCGCGCCCTTGAGCTGTATGCACGCGGGTCCGACGCGCCTCCCAAGTATCAAACCGACGGGTGCGCCGTCACGCTCCTCTGGACATCGGCCGCCGACTGGTAGCAGCGCTTCGCCGCTTCCATCCGTGACGGTTGCCGGAACCCTCGATCTGCCGCATGGTATTGTAGGTAGCACCCCCCCAAAGGAGTTCGACCGTGTCGAGAGCTCGTGTCTTTGCCGCCGTGGCGGCCTCGTTGGTTGTCGCCGCCTGTGGCGCATCGTCGTCGGGAACGTCGTCCGCCGTGCCCCTGACGACTGTCACGCCCGTCACCCAGCGCATCGTTTCCCCGGGGTCCACGCTCAACATCAACACCGTGAACGTGAACTCGGGATACACCCAGTTGATCGTGGGATCGATGGACGCCGCGTGGACTGCAGTCAACGTCGTGTACAACGACCTCAAGATCCCGATCACCACGCTCGTGGATGCCCAGCGCATCATCGGCAACGACCAGTTCAAGGTGCGTCGGCGCGTCGGAAGCATCCCGATGCAGCAGATTCTCGACTGCGGCAATAGCCAGGGCATCCCGAACGCCGAGACGTATGACATCATGATGACGATCAACAGCACCATGGTGCCGAACCCGAAGGGCGGCGTGAATCTCGTCACGCGCATCGACGCGACGGGCCGCTCGCCGAATTTCTCGCGTGAGAATCCGGTCGTCTGCCATTCGTCGGGGACGCTGGAGAAGCACATCGCCGAGCTCGTGCGAAAGAAGGTCGGCGGCTGACCCGCGCCGCGCGCCGCGCGGCATCCTGCATGGCCATCATCATCGTCCCCGAGACTCTCGACACCGCCGCACGGCTGGCGGTGGCTGGGCTTGTCGGGCTGGCGGTCGGCATTGAGCGGGAGCGCTCAGGGCACGCCATCGGTCCGAGCCGTGATTTCGCCGGCGTCCGCACGTTCTTCCTGCTCGGCTTGCTTGGCGGACTCGGCGGGCTGCTGGTCATGGCAGAGGTGGCGCTTGCCGGCATGGCGCTCGTAGCGGGCGGTGTCCTGCTGACCGTCGGGGCGTACGTGGTTACCGCTCGACGCGGAGACGCCGAAGCGGTGGACGGCACGACCGAGGTGGCGGCGCTCGTGGTGCTCGCACTCGGCCTGCTCGCCGGCGGCGGCGCGCTGCGGTTGACCGCCGCGCTCGCGGCGCTGGTCGTGCTCGCGCTCGCCGAGAAGGAGTTGCTGCATGGCTGGGTGCAGCGCCTTGATCCGATCGAGATGCGCGCCGCCTTCCACTTCGCCGTCCTGTCGCTCGTGGTGCTGCCGCTGCTCCCCGTCGTGATCGCGAGCCCGGTCGGCGACATCACCCCGCGGGCCACGTGGGTGCTCGCCCTCGTCATCTCCGGGCTGAACTTCGCTGGGCACATCGCGCGCAACATCGTCGGCCGCGAGCGCGGATACGCGGTGACCGGAGCGCTTGGCGGCTTGGTCTCATCCACCGCGGTGACTTGGGGCTTCGCGCGGAGCAGCCGCGATGACGCCGCATTGCGGCCCGGCTACGCGGCGGGTGTGATTGCCGCCTCCACCGTGCTCTTTCCCCGCGTGCTCGTGGTCGTGCTCCTGCTGAATGCCAGCGTGGGACTTGCCGTGCTGCCGTATCTGGCGGCGCCGTTCGTGATTGGCGCGGCGTCGGCGTGGTGGGCGGCCCGCGTTCCTGCTTCGACCCAAGCGCCTGTCTACGAGGCGCCGCAGAACCCTCTGCGCCTCGGCGCGGCACTGCAGATGGCCGTCGCGTTCCAGCTCGTGCTCCTGCTCATGGCGTTCGTGCGCACCCAGTTCGGCGATGCCGGCGTCTACACCACCGCGGCGCTCTTCGGCCTCACCGACGTCGACGCCATCTCCGTCTCGATGACCCGCGTGGCGCAGGGCGACTTCACGCCGGTGGCGGCACGCGCCATCGTTGTGGCGGTCGCGTCAAATACGGCCGCCAAGGCGGTGATTGCCGCGACCATCGGGCGTGGGGTCTTTCGCCTGCGCGCGGCGGCAGCGCTGGCCGCGATGTTCGCGGCCCTAATCGCGGCCTTGTTCCTCCTTCCCTGACGATTCCCGTTCGAGGCGGTTCGATGTCCGACGAATCTACGATCGATCTCTCGCTGACCCTCAAGGACAACTACGCCTTCACCGTGGACTTCGGCGACGCGGGACTTCCGCCGATGACCATCGACGAGAACCCGCCGCTGGGGCGCAACGAAGGGCCGAACCCATCGCGCATGCTGGCGACGGCCGTCGCCGGCTGTCTGGCTGCCAGCCTGCTGTTTTGCCTGCGCAGGTCGCGCGTGGATGTCGCCGGAATGCGCACCGACGTGCGGGTCACCAACGGGCGCAACGCCAAGGGGCGGCTGCGCGTGCAGAAGGTGGACGTGCGGCTGGCGCCGTCCGTCCCCGCCGACCAGCACGAACGGATGGCGCGTTGCCTGGAGCTGTTCGAGGATTTCTGCGTCGTGAGCGCCGCCGTGCGCGACGGCATCGCCATCGACGTGCGCGTCGACACGCAGCCGTCGTAGCGCGCCTGAAGCGCGCGCCCGACGCCGTGCGCCGCTAGCCGGACATCGGCAGCCGGCGACCCATGCCGCTGTCGTGACGCGGCTTCGGACCTGAGCCGTCCAGCGTGCGCCACAGGTTGTAGACGAACGCCAACGCCCCAATGGCAGCGATGACCGCGCCGGCGGCGACCACTCCGCGCGCCTGAGGCCGCCACGGCAGGAACATGAAACCGATGACGAGCACCACGAGCCCGGTGTTCGACGCCCACCAGTTCAGCGTTGCCAGGCGCACGCTGTGCAGCGGGTGTCCACTGAAACGCGGGATCACGTGGTAGGCGACCCCGAAGATGAACATCGTGACGAAGCCCAGCAGGTTCAGGTGCGCGTGCGCCGGGCGGTAGATCACCGCGGTGGGTGCAATCCCCATCCAGAGACCGAAGCAGATGCCGAGTCCCAGGTAGACGAGGGCGCTCTTGATGAAGGCGCGGACAAACCAGTCCATGGCGTGCGAGGAGGTGAAAGGGCGAAGGGCTACAGCGCGCGCAGGTCGCGCAGGACTGCTTCAAGATCGAGGCCGTGGCGTTCGCAGACCAGCGCGAGCGGCTTGGCGCCGCCGCAGCAGCTGTCGAGCCGGTATCGGGCGAACACCTCGACGGCGCGCGGCTGAGCGAGGGCGATCTCGTTGAGTGTCATCTCGGCGGTGAGCGCGGGAACGGTCGGGCTGGTCAAAGGAATCTCCCTGAAGGTCGAGTGCCCCGATAAAGTGGTATTTAATATACCGTTTTGCTGTCAGGGAAAACTGGAACTTCGCGGGGCTGGACGGCGACCCGGACGCATTTCGTTCGCGCCCCTTTTAGATTGAGGTGACGACCCTCAGCCATCGGGTGCCATGGCCAATCCGCGCGACAACGAAGTCCAGAAGCTGCTGAAGAAGCTCGCCAAGGCGGGGCCGCAGAAGCCGCGCAGCGAGTTCGGCAAGACCTACGACAAGACGGCGCCGAAGCGCGCCGAAGAAGACTTCGAGAACCAGGCGTTCTTCAAGGAAATGAAACGGCGCGACTTCTAGTCGCGCCGTTCGCATTTTCAGCCGCTCGCGGGTCAGCTACTCGCCGGGCTCAAGCGTGAGCAGGCGGCGGAGCGTCTTCCCGACCATGGACTTGGGCAGGTCCCGCCGGAAGACCACCTTGCCGGGCACCTTGTAGTACGCGAGGTGTTCCTTGCAGTAGGAGCGCAGTTCTTCCGGCGCGACCATTGCGCCTTCGCGGAGCACGACGAAGGCCACCGCGATCTCTCCCTTGTACTCGTCGGGGAAGCCGCGTACGCCGACCTCGCCGACGGCGGGGTGCCCCTGTAGAACCTCCTCAATCTCACGCGGCCACACCTGCATGCCGCCCGGTTTGATGAGGTCTTTCTTGCGGTCCACAATGAAGATGTAGCCATCCTCGTCCATGTAGCCGAGGTCGGCGCTGTAGATCCACTCGCGGCCGTCGGGGCCGACGCGCCGCATGATGGCCGTCTCTTCGGGGTTGTTCCAATAACCGCGCATGATCTGGCGCCCGGTGAGAATGATCTCGCCCACCTCGCCGATGGGAAGGATCTTCATCGGGTCATCGGCGTCCACGATCATCGCGTCCACGTCAGGAAACGGCACGCCCACCGAGCTGAGCTTCTGCACGCCACGGATTGGGTTGATCGTCGCGGCCAGCAGCGTCTCGGTGAGGGCGTACCCCTCGACGATGCGCGTACCGGTGGCCGCTTCAAAACGCTTCTTCGTCTCGGCGAGCAGCGGTGCCGCGCCGGAAACGCAGGCCCGCAGCGACTTGAAGTTGGCCTTGCCGCTCTTCACGTCGGGGTGCGTGAGGAGCGCATTATACAGCGTCGGCACGCCGCAGAAGATCGCCGGCTTCACCTGCTCGAACGTCTTGACGATGTCGTTCAGGTCGCGCGGATTGGGCACCAACGCGATGGGGTTGTGCCCCACGAAGCACGTCGCCTGCACGCCGCACGCGCCAAACGAATGGAACAGCGGAAGCGGCAGCATGTAGACATCCTGCCACGGGCGAAACTCGTTCGCGAACCACGACTTCACCTGCAGTCCTGTACAGACGAGCCCGTGATGATGCACGCGCACGCCCTTCGGCGTGCCGGTCGTGCCGCCGCTCAACAGGATCATCGCGTCGTCGTCCGGCCCTGGCATGCCGGCCGGGCGCGCCGCGCCGCGATGCGCGGACAGCAGATCCTGCAGCCAAAGGTCGCCGGGCTTCAGTGCGATGCGATGACCGAGCTTTTTCTCCATGAACAGCGTGAAGAGCAGCCGAAGCAGCGGCGGGAAGTATTCCTTGATGTTCGTCGCGATTACGTGCTCGACGCCGGTGGCCGGCTGCACGTGCTTCACCCGTTCGTAGAACGGCGTGAGCGTCACCACGACCTTGGGCGCGGTGTCCTTGAGGGGGCCGAGGAGTTCTTCCTCGGTGTAGATCGGATTCAGGGGGACGAGGATCGCCCCGATCTTCCACGCACCAAGCTCGCAGATGAAGAACTGTGGCGTGTTCGGCAGCATCACCGCCACGCGATCGCCCTTGGTCACGCCCAAGGCGAGCAGGGCGTTGGCGAACTCGGTGCTCAGCGTATCAATCTCGCCGAGCGACATTGCCCGGCCCTTGAAGAGCACCGCGGGATGGTCGGGCCGTTCCTTCAGGCCGTCATCTATGTAGTCCAGCAGCGTCCGCGAGGGGTACTCACCGAGCGTCGCCGGAACGCCGGGATCGTAGTGCTTGAGCCAGGGGCGGTTGACCATGGGGGGAGGATGGGGGGGGTTGGGCGACGTGGCAATATGGCCAAACCTGATGGCCTCGTCACGGGGCCAACGGGTGCGCGGTGTCGAAAGTGCCCACCCCCCTGATTCGGGCGGGCGGTCCCGCTATCGTAAGGGGGTCCCAAGTCTCGTCCGCACCGTCTCTTGCCCGGTCTCGACCATGCGCCGAATCGCCCTGCTTCTTGCCTGCGCCGCCCCTGCCCTGCTCGGCGCCCAGAGCGCTCCCACCGACCCCCCGGCGCTCGCGAAGGCTTTGTCTCAGCTGGAAAGGGACAACGCGTGGACGCTGCAGAAACAGGTCGCGCTGTGCGAGATCCCCGCGCCGCCGTTCAAGGAGCAGCAGCGCGGCGCCGCGTACCGCAAGGAACTTGTGGCGCTGGGCTATGCCGACGCGCGCATCGACGAAGTGGGCAATGTCGTGGCCGAGCTTCGGGGGGCGGCCAAGGGGCCGACGGTGATGATCGCCGGGCACCTCGACACGGTCTTCCCGGAAGGGACGGATGTGCGGGTGACGCGCGACGGCACTCGCTATAAGGGCCCGGGCATCGGCGACGATTGCCGCGGACTTGCCGTCGTCCTCGCGGTGGCGCGCGCGGTGAAGCAGTCGTCGCTGCGCTTCAACGGGCGCGTCCTCTTTGTGGGCAACGTCGGCGAAGAGGGCCCAGGGAACCTGCGCGGCACCAAGCATCTCCTCGGCACGACCTACAAGGACCAGGTCAACTATTTCATCTCCGTGGACGGCGCGGGCGATGACATCGTGAGTCGCGCGGTGGGGAGCATCCGGTACAACGTGCATTTCAAGAGCCCGGGCGGTCACAGTTACGGTGCATTCGGCATGCCGAATCCCATCCACGCGATGGGACGCGCCATCGCCACGATCAGCGACATCCAGGTGCCGCGCTCGCCGAAGGCGACGTTCAACGTCGGCATCGTGTCGGGCGGCACGTCGGTGAACTCGATCGCGATGGATGCGGCGATGGATGTGGACATGCGCAGCGAGTCGGCTGAGGAGCTGGCCAAGCTCGACGTGCAGGTGCGCAAGGCCATTCAGGACGCCGTCGCGGCGGAACTCGCGCGCTGGCCCGGCTCGAACAAGGGATTGAGCGCGCGCATCGATACGATCGGCATCCGTCCCACCGGTGCGCAGTCGGACACGGCCTACGTAGTGCGCACGGCGATGGCCGCTGGCGATCGCGTCGGCCTGCGCCCAACCATCGGCGCCTCGAGCACCGACGCGAACATTCCCATCGCCCTCGGGATTCCGGCCGTCACGATCGACGGCGGCGGCAGCGGCGGCGGCGCGCACTCGCACGACGAGTGGTATGACGACGGCCCGGCGGGGCACCGGGGGCCGCAGTGGGCCCTGCGCATCATCGCCGCGTTGGCCGGCGTGAACCCGTAGATCGCCCGCGCCGACCATGCGCCGCGCATCTCTGGCCGCGCTCGTCCTGACGGCGCCGGGGATGGCGTTCAGTCAGGGCTCGGCAGAGCCGCGCCGTCCGCCCGCCTCCGATCTCACCTGCGTGGTGGCGAAGCTTGATGACGGTGACTCGTTCAAGTGCCGAGACGGGCGCTCCGTGCGCCTCCTGCTCATCGACACGCCCGAACTGGCCCAGCGGCCGTGGGGAGAGATGGCTAGGCGGAAGCTCGATGCGCTGGCCGGGCCGGGGACGACGTTGCGGCTGGAGTTCGATCGCACGACCACCGATCGGTATCGTCGCACCCTGGCGTATGCGTGGAAGGACTCGGTGCTGCTTAACGAATGGATGGTGGCGAACGGATGGGCGGTGGTGCTCGCGTACGAGAACGTGCGCCATCTCGATCGCCTGCGACGCGCCGAGCGTGCGGCCCAGGGCGCGAAGAAGGGACTGTGGCAGGCGTGGAAGTTTCGGTGTCGACCCGTGGATTTCCGCGCGAGGCGATGCGACTTCTAGTCGCCGGACGGTGCGCGCGGCCGTGTGACTGGTTCTGGGACGATTTGCCCCATATTCATAGCGCGCCACCCCCCGAACTCCCGGCCCCCCGTCATGACCGAGTCCGATTTCCGTGCCCGGCTGGACGCGTCCATCGCGAACCAGTATGTGATCGAACGCGAACTCGGCGGCGGCGGAATGTCGCGCACGTATGTCGCGACGGAGCGGGCGCTGAATCGGCGCGTGGTGATCAAGGTGCTGGCGCCAGAACTCCTCCACGGCGTTTCAGTCGAGCGATTCAACCGCGAAGTCCTGCTCGCCGCCCAGCTGCAGCATCCGCACATCGTCCCGGTCCTCGGCGCCGGCGACGCCGACGGCCTGCCGTGGTTCTCGATGCCCTACGTGGACGGCGAGTCGGCGCGCGCGCGTCTCGCGCACGGCCCGTTGGCGATCGGCGAAGTGATCAGCATCCTGCGCGATGTCGCGCGCGCGCTGGCTTTTGCGCACACACACGGCGTGGTGCACCGTGACATCAAGCCCGACAACGTCCTGCTCGCGGCAGGGAGCGCGACGGTCACCGACTTCGGCATCGCCAAGGCCATCTCGGCCATCCGCGGCGACGCGCCGGGTGGCACGCTGACCGCCATCGGCACCTCCATCGGCACGCCAGCGTATATGGCGCCGGAACAGGCGGCGGGTGACCCGGGCGTGGATCACCGGGCTGACTTC
The DNA here is from genome assembly GCA_016871855.1 of Gemmatimonadota bacterium. GTDB lineage: Bacteria > Gemmatimonadota > Gemmatimonadetes > Gemmatimonadales > Gemmatimonadaceae > PNKL01. Next base: position 51,836 of record VHBQ01000004.1, on the reverse strand, counting down.
TATTCGCTCGGCGTGCTCGCCTATGAGTTGCTGTGCGGCCAGACACCGTTCACCAACCTGCCGCCCTCGCGGATGCTCGCCGCGCAACTGAGCGAGAAGCCTCGCGACATCCGCGAGCTGCGCGTGGACACGCCGCCCGCGCTGGCGCAGCTCGTGATGCGCTGTCTCGACAAGATCCCCGAAAACCGCCCCGCGCTCGGTGCTGACATCGTCAAGGTGCTCGATTCGGTCACGTCGAGCGGCGCGGGCCAGGCGGCGCCGGCTATTCTCGCGGGTGGACAGATGCGCCTTGGTCGCGCGCTTGCCATCTGGGGCGCAGCGACGCTGCTCGTCGCCCTCACCGCATGGGCGGCGACGTCGGTGATCGGCCTTCCCGACTGGGCGCTCCCGGGTTCGGTAGGGGTGATGATGCTCGGCCTGCCGATCATTGGCCTCACGGCCTACGTGCAGCGCACGGCATATCGCTTGTACACGGCGACGCCAGCGTTCACTCCCGGCGGCAACACCGCCGCGCACGGCACGATCGCGACGATGGCGCTGAAGGCGAGTCCGCACGTCTCGTGGCGTCGCACCTGGATCGGCGGCGCGGTCGCCGTGGGCGCGTTCGCCGCGCTCGTCATCGGCTTCATGGTGATGCGCGCGTTGGGCATCGGCGCCGTCGGCTCGCTCATTGGCAAGGGCGCGTTCGGCCAGAATGAGACCATCATCGTCGCCGACTTCAAGAGCCCCGCCAGCGACTCGACGCTGGGCGTGACCGTTTCCGAGGCGTTGCGCACCGATCTCGCCCAGTCGAAGAACCTCCGCGTGCTCACCAAGGCTGCGGTGGCCGAGGTGCTCCGGCTGATGCAGAAGCCCGCAGAAGCGACGGTCCCGTTCACGCTGGCGCGCGAGGTCGCCAGCCGCGAAGGGGCCAAGGCCGTGCTCGACGGCGACATCGTGGAACTCGGCGGGAGCTACGTCATCTCCGCGCGCCTGGTCGGCGCGCTTGATGGTGTGGAGTTGGCCGCCTTCCGCCGCACGGCCAAGAACCAGGGCGAGCTGGTGGAAGTGCTTGGCGAGCTCTCCAAGGACATTCGCAGCAAGGTCGGCGAGAGCCTTCGCCAGGTGCGCGAGTCCATTCCGCTCGAGCGCGTCTCGACATCCTCGCTCCCGGCGCTGCGCAAGTACGTGGAGGGCGTGCAGATCATCGCGAGCACCGGCGACAACGCCAAGGGGCGCGCGCTGTTGCTCGAAGCGGTCGCGCTCGACAGCACCTTTGCGATGGCCTGGCGGCGCATTGCCGCGTCGTACAGCGCCGAGATTGGCTCGCAGGCGGCGGCGCAGGCGGCGCTGGTGAAGGCGTACACGTACCGGGAGCGGCTCAGCGAGAATGAACGGCTGCTCACCGAGGCATCGTACTGGGGGAATGGGCCGACGCCGAGCCGAGAGAAGGCGATCGCCGCCTACGAGAGCCTGATCGAGCGCGACTCGGCAAACCGCTCCGCGCTCAACAACGTCGCCATCCAGCATTGGAGCAATGGCGACCGGGAGAAGGCGGAGTTCTTCTACCGGCGCGCGGTGGCCGTCGCCACGCCATTCGGTGGGTCGTTCACCGGGCTGCAGCGCGTGCAACTCGAACAGCGGAAGTTTGCGGCCGCTGAATCGACGCGGCGGGCGTTCGAGAAGACGTTCCCCACGCACGGATTGCTGGCGGCCACGCGTGCGGCGCTGTATCTGGCGAAGGGAGAGATGGCGCCAGCGGACTCGATCATGCGCGCGGCGTTTCCAACGCTGCGCGGCGACGACGCCCGCGGAACCACCGCATTCGCCATCGGGAGCATTGCCACGGCGCGTGGACGGGTGCGCGAGGGGCTTCGGTGGACCGCGCAGGCCCTTCCCACAGAGGCCGCGCCAGCCTCGATCAACGCCGCGCGGCTTGCCTCGGGCATCGATAGCGCGTGGGTCCAGGCGTACTATCTCGGTGACATCAACGCTTCGAAGGCAACGCTCAAACGCGTCCTCGACCGGACGCCGATCACCTCGCTCGCGCCCCCAGATCGCCCGTGGGCGAGCTTGCTCGCGCTCGCGGCGGTTTCGCGCGACGCGGCGGCGGCCCGCAGTTACTTCGCTTCATACGAACGCGACTTGCCGTCCTCGCAGGCGTCGATGAACGCCGGCGCGCGGCCGGTTGGGCGTGGATACCTGGCGCTGGCCGAGGGGAAGTTTGCCGAGGCGGCGGCGCAGTTCGGCGAGGCGAGCCGGACTGACCTGGGCTCCGACGTCATCGGACCGTGGTATGCGCAGGCGCTAGATCTCGCCGGCCAGCCCGACTCGGCCATCGTGGAGTTTGAGAAGTACACCGCCTACCCCGATGCGTCGTACCAACTGCACCGGGACTATCTCGCCGGCAGCCACAAGCGCCTTGGCGAGCTGTATGATGCCAAGGGAAACTCCGCCAAGGCGATGGAGCACTACCAGAAGTTCATCGACCTGTGGAAGGATGCTGATCCAGAACTCCAGCCGAAGGTCCGGGAGGCGAGGGCCCGCCTTGAGGCGCTTCGGCGCAAGGGAACGCGAGGATAGGAAGCGGTGGCGCTGGGTGGGCGCATGAAGCGCAAGTCATTACCCGGCAGCATGTTGTGGCATTGGATTGATTGAAAGTGGAATGCGTTATCTCAATTTCAAGGAAAACCCTACGCCGCCCTTGCTGAAACCCGATTGGCTCGCAGTTCTCCCTCTGACATTATCGGGTGTCGAAATCCGTCTCTGAATGACCATCGGTTCACGCGTCCTTCGCAGTCTGCTCGCGGCCAGCACGTTGCATCTCATGCTGGCCGTTCCTGCGCGCGCGTGCTCCACCGATATGGCCGTGGATGCGGCATCGAGCACTCAAGAGATGCCCGCGTCGATGTCGCACGATGGGCATCACATGCCAGCGTCGCCCGCTGACGAAGCGCCGGCATCGCCGAGCAACGAGCACATGCCGTGCTGCCCGACGCCGGACGCGGGTTGCCTGCCGGGCGCCTGCCTGATGCCGGTGGCCGTGGCCCTGGTCGCCGTGGATGTTGCCTCGCCCGATGTGGCGGTGGCCAGCACGCCCACCCTTCGCACGATGCGCTGGGTGTCGTACGCTCCGGAGCCGGAACCACCCCCTCCGCGCGCCTAGGGAGTCGCACGCCCGCGCCTGACGCGGGCAGGAGCCGCGCGCGTCCGTGCGCCGGCTGACCGCACTCCCCGTACGCCATGCTTCCAACATTCCTGCACGCCGTGCGCGGCGTGTTCGGTCGCGCGTCCCTGCTCCTGCTGGGCGCTGCCACCGGACTGTCCGCGCAATCCGCCCCCGCGCCGCTCACGCTCGCCGATCTTGTCGAGCGGCTGGACCGCGCCAATCCGATGATCGCCGCCGCGCGCGCCGCGGCCGACGCCGCCCGCGCGCGTATCGGCCCGGCCACCGCCTGGCCTGATCCGCGCGCCGAACTCGCCGTGATGAACCGCATGCTCCCGCGGTTCAGCACGATGAGTCCGCTCGCCATGGATCAGCTCTCGGTTACGCAGATGCTCCCGCTGGCCTCGCGGCGCGCGATGTCGCACGCTGCCGCCTCTCGTGCACAAGTCGCCTCGGCGGGCATCGCCACCCAGCGACTCGACGCGCGTCGCGACGCCGCCGCCATGCTCGCCGATTGGTGGCAGGCCGACAGCGCCCGCGCCGTGATGGACGAGACGCGCACACTCCTGCGCGAAGCGGCGGCCGTCGCCGAGGCGATGTACCGCGCGGGTCAGGGCAATCAGGCGAATGTGCTTCGCATGCAGGCGGAGCTGACCAAGATGACCGCGGAGTGGACGGCGATGGACGCGATGCGTCGGTCGGCCGCGGCGGGGCTGTCGGCGATGCTTGATGCGACGTTGGACGCGGACAGCCTGCGCCCCGAGCTGCCCGTGCCAGCCGTATCCATGGCCACCGACACGGCGCTGACCGCGAATCCAGACGTCGTTCTCGCCCAGCGCCGGATCGCCTCGTCAGCGGCCGACGAGCAGTTAGCGCGCCGTGAACGCTGGCCGATGCTCGAACTCGGCGTGCAGTACGGACGCCAGCCCGGCACCAATGAACGGATGGTGGGGCTAATGGCCGGGGCGTCGCTGCCGATTTTCGAGCGCCAGCGCCAGCAACAGATGATCGAGGAGATGGTGGCGATGCGCCGGATGACGGACGCCGACGCGCGCAGCACGGAAGCCAGCGCGCGCGCGGGCATCGCCGAATCCTCCGCCGCGCTCGCGCGAGCGCGCACGCTGCAGCGGCTGTACGACGGCACACTGCTTCCGCAGTTGCAGGCCGTGCGTGAGAGCGCCGGCGCCGCCTATCGGGGCGGCGCTGGATCCCTGGAAGCGATGCTCGACGCACTGATGGCCGAGAACGATGCCCGCATCGCGCGCCTGACGGCGCGCGCCGACGAAACGCGCGCACTGGCGCGCCTCGAACGACTGACCGGACAGGCGCGGTTTGCTGTCCCCATGCCGACGGAGCGACTCCCGTGACCGACAACATCCGCACCGCCGCGCGCCGCGCGGCCTACGTGGTTCCCGTGGCCGTCGCGCTCGCCGCCGCCTGGTGGTTCACGCGCGACGCCGAGCCCGTCAACGCGATGGCCGGCCACGATCATTCAGCGATGGTCGCCGCTGGCGGCGGCGGCCCAGTGACGATCAGCGCCGCCGATGCCAAGCGCATTGGCGTGACCTTTGCCACCGCCATGCACGCCAGTTTGCGCCGCGAGGTGCAACTCGCCGGTGAAGTGACGGTGGACGAGACGCGCGTTCAAGCCGTCACGCTGAAGGTGGATGGCGTGGTCGAGCGTCTCAACGCCGACTACGTGGGCAAGGTGATCCGCCGCGGCGACCCGCTGCTCGCCCTCTATTCGCCGATGCTCGTCTCGGCGCAGGAAGAGCTGCTCATCGCCAAGCGCCTGCAGGCCAACCTCGCACGCGGCACATCGCCCGCCGCGGGGAGCGCCGGCGACCTGACGGCGAGCGCGCGGCGGCGCCTGCTGAACTGGGACGTGGATCCCGCCGAACTCGAGATGGTGGAACAGCACGGCATGGCGCATCGCACGATGAACCTGCGCTCGCCGGTAACCGGCACCGTGATCGAGAAGAACGTCGTCGCCGGCCAGCAGGTGATGGCGGGGCAACTTCTGCTGCGCGTCGCCGACCTGAGCCAGGTGTGGGTGGATGGCGACGTCTTTGAGCAGGACCTGCCGCTGGTGCGCGTGGGGCAGACGGTGCGCGTGGAGTTCCGCGCGCTTCCTGGCGCGCCGCGTACGGGGCGCATCGTCTCGTTTGAACCGACGCTGGATCCGGTCACGCGCACGGCGCGCATGCGCGTGGCGCTGTCCAACGCGGATGGCAAGCTGCGGCCGGGAATGTTCGCCACGCTGCAACTCGCCGCGCCCCAGCCGGCGCCGACGCTGGTCGTTCCGCGCGGTGCGGCGCTGACCACCGGCGAGCGCTCGCTGGTGTTCGTGCGCGTGGCAGACGGTCGCCTCGAACCGCGTCCGGTCACGGTCGGGTTGTCCGACGATACGCAGGTGGAAGTACTGACCGGACTCACGCACGGCGACGTGGTCGTCGCCTCGGCGACCTTCTTCATCGACGCTGAATCGAATCTCGGCGGCGCGATGGCCGGGATGGCCGGCATGAGCACGCTCCCCGCCGGGGACAAGGGCGCGCCGAAGGCGGCGATGCCGGAGATGGATCACAGCCAGCACGAGATGCCCGCCGCATCGAAGACAGTGCCTCCGGCCGCTACCAAGGCTCCAACGCCCGAGGTGGACCACAGCGCGCACGAAATGCCCGCGGCCAAGTCTCCGCCGGTGCGCAAGCCATCGCCGGAGCGCTGATCCATGCTTCGTTCACTCATTCAATGGTCGGTCGCCAACCGGTTGCTGGTGCTGCTCCTGACGCTGGCGCTCGCCGTCGGCGGCGTGTGGGCCATGCGACAGACGCCGCTCGAAGCGCTTCCTGACCTCAGCGACGTGCAGGTCGTCGTGCAAACTGACTTCAACGAGCAGGCCCCGCGTATCGTCGAGGACCAGGTCACGTATCCCGTGGCCGCCGAGCTGCTGCGCGTGCCCGGTGCCCGGACGGTGCGGGGCTATTCGTTCTTCGGCGTCTCGTTCGTCTACGTGATCTTCGACGACGGCACCGACCTGTACTGGGCGCGCGCCCGTGTGCAGGAGACGCTGAACGGCCTGCGCGCCAAACTTCCGGCCACCGTTGCGCCCACCCTCGGCCCTGACGCCACCGGACTCGGCTGGGTCTATCAGTACGCGCTCGAAGACACGACAGGGCGCATGGACCTCGCGCAGCTGCGCGCCGTGCAGGACTGGTACCTGCGCTACGCCCTCACCTCGGTTCCCGGCGTGGCGGAAGTCGCCAGCATTGGCGGCTTCGAGAAGCAGTATCAGATCGACGTGGATCCCGCGCGCCTGCAGGCGTACGGCATCTCAATCACCGCCGTGATGAACGCGGTGCAGAACGCCAACGCCGACGTGGGCGCAATGGTGCTCGAGCTCAGCGAGCGCGAGTACATGGTCCGCGGCCTCGGCTACCTGAAGGGAATGCGCGACCTCGAGCAGGTGGTCGTGATCGCCGACGGCGACGGCACGCCCGTGCGCGTGGGGGACCTTGGGCGCGTAAGCGTCGGCCCCGCCGTGCGCCGCGGCATCGCCGAGCTCGACGGACGGGGCGACGCCGTGGGTGGCATCGTCGTGATGCGGTTCGGCGAGAACGCGCTGGCGACCATCGAACGCGTGAAGGCGCGCCTCGCCGAAGTGCAGCAGGGGCTGCCGCCCGGAGTCGTGGTGCGCACCACCTACGACCGGTCTGACCTGATCTTGCGCGCGATCGGCACCCTGCGGGAAGCGTTGTTTGAGGAGTCGATCATCGTCGCGCTCGTTTGCCTCGCCTTCCTCATGCACGCGCGCTCGGCGCTGGTCGCGATCCTCACGCTCCCGGTCAGCGTGCCGGGCGCCTTTCTGGTAATGCGCTGGCTGGGCACCGGCGCCGACATCATGTCGCTGGGCGGCATCGCCATCGCCATCGGCGCGATGATTGACGCGGCGATCGTGATGATCGAGAACATGCACAAGCACCTTGAACGCGTCTGTCCGGCCGATGACCACGGGCGCTTCGACACCTCGCAGTTGGGCGCGCGGGAGCGCTGGGACGTGACGCTTGCCGCGGCGCGCGAAGTGGGGCCGTCGCTCTTCTTCTCGAACCTCGTGGTGACGGTGTCGTTCCTTCCGGTCTTTGCGCTCAGCGGACAGGAGGGGCGGCTGTTCACGCCGTTGGCGCTCACCAAGTCGCTGGCCATGGCCGTTGGCTCCCTGCTGTGCGTGACGTTGGTGCCCGTGATGATGGGCTTCTTTGTCCGCGGCAAACTGCGGCGCGAGGACGCGAATCCGTTGAACCGTTGGCTCATCGCGCTGTACCGGCCGTTGCTCGACTGGGCCCTGCGCCGGCGGGCCGTGCTCATCAGCGGGTCGATCGCGCTGCTCGTGCTCACCTGGATTCCGTGGACTCGCATGGGCAGCGAGTTCATGCCGCCGTTGGATGAAGGCTCCATCCTGTACATGCCGACCACACTGCCTGGCCTCAGCGTGGCGAAGGCGCGCGACCTGCTGCGCGTGCAGGACTCAATCTTCAAGTCGTTTCCCGAGGTGGCGACCGTTTGGGGGAAGGCCGGCCGCGCCAACACGGCCACCGACCCGGCGGGGATGGAGATGTTCGAGACCACCATCACCCTGAAGCCACAGGAGCAGTGGCGACCGGGGATGACGCAGGAGCGTCTGATCGCCGAAATGGACAGCGCCGTGAGCGTGCCCGGTCTGCGCAATGCGTGGACGATGCCGATTCGCGGACGCATTGACATGCTGGCCACTGGCATTCGCACGCCCGTGGGCGTGAAGGTCTTTGGCCCGGACCTGACGACGCTAGAGCAGATCGCGCGCCAAGTGGAGATGGTAGTGCAGAGCGTTCCCGGGACGCGCAGCGCGTACGCGGAGCGCGCCGAGGCGGGGTACTACCTCGACATCGCCATCGATCGCGTGGCGGCCGCGAGGCAGGGCCTCAACATCGGCGACGTGCAGGCGGTGATCGCCGCGGCGATCGGCGGCATGACGATCACGCAAACGGTCGAAGGGCGGGAGCGCTTCGGCGTGCGGGTGCGGTATCCGCAGGAACTGCGCGACTCGCCTGAGCGGCTCGCGCGGGTGCTCGTCCCGGTCAATCGCGACGGAGCCGCGGCAACGGCCGCGTCGTCTGCCGCGATGGGCGCTATGCCGTCAGGCACGGCGGTCGAGACGCGCACGCGCGGATTCGTCCCGCTCGGGCAGATTGCGACCATTCGACAAGTGGTGGGGCCGATGGTCGTTCGCACGGAAGGGGCGCAGCCGACCGCTTGGGTGTATGTGGACGTCGCCGGACGCGACATCGGTCGCTATGTGCGCGATGCACAGGCCGCCGTCGCGCGCGACGTGACGCTCCCGGTGGGCTACACCCTGCAGTGGAGCGGACAGTTCGAGTACATGGAAAGCGCGCGTCAACGACTGTGGTTGGTGGTGCCGGCCACGCTGCTGCTGATCTTTCTCCTGCTCTACCTGAACTTCGGGCGCCTCGGCGAGACAGCCCTCGTGATGCTCTCGTTGCCGTTCTCGCTCATCGGTGGCCTCTGGTTCATGGCGGTACTCGGCTACAACTGGTCGGTGGCGGTGGCCATCGGCTTCATTGCGCTAGCCGGCGTCGCCGCCGAGACCGGCGTGGTGATGCTGCTCTACCTCAATCAGGCGTGGGATGCTCGGCTCGCGGCGGGGCGCACGCCTTCGGCGAGCGAGTTGTACGCCGCCATCATGGAGGGCGCCGTGGAGCGTGTGCGCCCCAAGATGATGACGGTCCTCACTATCATCCTCGGCCTCCTGCCGCTTCTGTGGAGTTCGGGAGCGGGAAGCACGGTGATGCGGCGCATCGCAGCTCCGATGATTGGTGGGATGGTGTCGAGCACCTTGCTGACCCTCATCCTCATTCCCATCGCCTTTGCCCTCCTCAAGGAACGGGAGTTGCGTCGCCAAGGGTCAGCGTGACCACGCAGCGCGCCCGCGGGTTATCTTCCGCGGGCGGTGGCTCTCCTCTGCCGTCCTCCCTCTTCCGTGTCCGTCTCCATGCGCCCACGCCGTTTCGTTCCGCTCGCCTTCGTCGCCATTTCGATGCTTGTCGGCTGCAATCCGGCCGAGCAGAAGACCGCGGATCTCGGCGTGGCGGCCGCGCCCGCTGCTGACCTGCCGCCATTCCAGCAGGAACTCCCTTCGTTGAAGGCCGAGGCGACGCTCCCGGGCGTCTGGAAGTCCGCGTATGGCGTGATACCGCGCCCCGACACGGTGCTCGGCTCGCACCACGCTGTGGAGTTCCACTACACCGCCGACTCCGCCATCGGCGTCCCGCCTCGCCTGCTGATGGTCATTCGGGTTTTCAAGAAGGCGACGTGGAACACGCTCACGTCGGTGCAGAAAGAGCAGGTGCGCTTCATCACTGAGCACAGCGGCGAGGTGTTTGCGTTCTCCGTCGTCACGTCGAGCCCGTATCCGGTGAACTCCGCGTCCACCTTGCGCGTGGACCAGATGATGCTGCAGTTGCTCGCCGAGACGTCGCCGTTCCGGCTGACGTTTAAGCCTTAGCGCGCGCTGTCGGCGGGTGCTTCGCCGAGCAGGCGACGCACCGCCGGTTCGAGGGACGCCATGGCCAGCGGGCCGAGCACCTTGTAGCGCACCTTCCCGGTGCGGTCGAGGAGGATGGATGTGGGGTATCCCTGCACTCCACCAAACGCCTGCTCCGCCTCGCGTCCCACCATCGCCACCGGGTAGGTGATGTCGCGCTCGCGCAGCCACTGACGCACCTCGTCCGGGCTGATTCGGTCTACTGAGAGGCCGAGGACGATGAGCCCCGCGTCCTTGTGGCGATCAGCCATCGACTGCAGCAACGGCATCTCGGCGCGGCAGGGGAGGCACCACGTCGCCCAGAAGTTCACCAGCACCACGCGTCCGCGCAGCGTGCTGTCGGTGACGGTCGCTCCGTCGAGCGTCGTGACCTGCACGGTGGGGCGTTGATGCCCGCCGCTTTCCACGCCTAGCACGGCGCCGATATGCGGGAGGAACCGCGGCATCAGCCACAGCACGAACAAAGCGACCACGACGTTCCAGGGGGTCAGCCAGCCGCGCACGCGGGCGATCAGGGCCTTGGCATCCATAGAAGGGAATCTACTCCCCCTCCACAACGCGGTGCGCTCCTGTATCGTAAAGAGATGTACGACGCACGCTCCCGGAAACTCCCGACCGGTGGCGCGTGACCTGTTCCCCCGGAGAGCACTTGAGATGATCGCACCATTCCGCCGTATGCTGGTGGGACTGGCGGCCGGCCTCTGCCCTGTGCCGTCGCTCACCGCGCAACTCGCGACGCCGCGCAGCGTTCCCGCGACGTACGCCATCACCAACGCGCGGCTCGTACCCGTATCGTCCCCGGCGATCGAGAAAGGGACTATCGTCGTCCGGGACGGACTGATCGCGGCCATCGGCGCGAACGTCGCCATCCCCGGCGACGCGCGGGTGATTGATGGCTCCGGACTCACCGTCTACCCCGGGCTCATTGACGCCTTTGGCGCGCTCGGTGTGCCGGCGGCGAGCGGGCAACCGGCCGGTGGCGGAGGGAGGGGCGGCGGCGCGGCGGCGGCGGGCGGTCCGGCGGCGACTTCAGCCCGCGGCGCCAACTCCAACTACCCGGTCGGCCTGCAACCGGAAGTATCCGTTGTGGAACTGCTGCGGGCCGATGATGATGCGTTCAGCGGCCCAACGAGCGTCGGCATCACGACCGCGCTGAGCGGCACGGGGAATGGGATCTTCCAGGGCCAGTCGGCGATCATCAACCTCGCGGGCACGGACGCGAACGCGATGGTGGTAAAGGCGCCCGTAGCCCAGCATATCGGCTTCACGCCGCTGCGAACGGGCGGTTATCCGAACTCGCTGATGGGTGTCTTCGCCGCGCTGCGTCAGCAGTTCCTCGACGCGCAGCATTATCGCGACGTGAAGGCGGCCTATGAGCGCAACCCGCGCGGCATGACACGACCCGAGCGTGATCCGTCGCTCGAGGCGCTGCTTCCGGCGCTTGCGCGCACGCAACCAGTGGTGATGATCGCCTCCACCCAGCGCGAAATCGAGCGTGCGCTCGACCTCGCCAAGGAGTTCGGTCTCCGGGCCATCATCGCCGGTGGATCGGAGGCGCCGGCTGTTGCCGCGCGACTCAAGGCGGAGAATGTGCCCGTCCTGCTTTCGTTGAACTTCCCGCGCCGCGCCGCGTCCGCGTCCGCCGACGCCGATCCCGAACCGTTGCGCGTCCTGCGCGAACGCGCCGAGGCGCCCAAGGTGGCCGCCAAGCTGGCGCAGGCCGGCGTGAAGTTCGCGTTCCAGTCCGGCGGTCTCTCCACGTGGACCGATGTCACCGGCAATGCGCAGAAGGCTATCGAGAACGGCTTGGCCGCCGATGTCGCGCTGCGGGCGTTCACCCTCCAGTCGGCCGAGATCCTCGGCGTGAGCGACCGATTGGGCTCGCTCGAGGTGGGCAAGATCGCCAATCTCGCCGTGACACGCGGCGACTTGCTCGACCGCGGACGGGTGACGCAGCTGTTCATTGACGGACGCCCGGTGGCGGTGCGTCTGCCGACGGTTGGCGCGAATGCCGGCGCGCCGGGCCTCACCGGCACCTGGACGGTGACGGTCTCGCTCGACGGCAGCGACTACGCCACAACGTGGTCCCTGCGGCAGGAAGGGACGCGTCTCCTCGGATCGATTCAAGGTTCGCTGGGCCCGATCGAAATCCAGAATGGCTCCATCGGCGCCGATAACGAGCTGCGCTTCTCCGCGACGATCACGCTGAAGGAGGGGACCGAAGAGGCAACCTTCATCGGCACGCTCGATGGCAACGCGGTGCGCGGCCGCCTGGCGATCGTCGGTCACACGCCGGGAACGTTTGCCGGCACGCGTCCCCAGCGCGCGGGCGCCCCCGGCGGTGGCCCGCCAGCGGGCAACACGCCGCGCACGCCCCCCGGAGCCCGCTGATGCGCCCCACGACTACGACTAGCCTGCTCGAGGCTTCCATGAACCGGATCTTCTCGCTCGCGACCGTCGTCACCTTGGCGGCTGGTTCGCTCGGCGCTCAGGCCCAGCCCGTGGCCGCCGGTGCCGGCGCCACGCTCATCAAGAACGCCACCGTGCTCACGGTGACCAAGGGGACGCTCAAGAACGCCGACGTCCTTATCCAGAATGGCAAGATCGCGCAGGTCGGCGCGAACATCGCTGCCCCTGCCGGGGCGACGGTCATTGATGCCACGGGCAAGTACCTGATGCCGGGGATCATCGACCCGCACACGCACATGATGAGCGATGCCATCAACGAGGGCTCGCTGTCCGTCACCTCGATGGTGCGCATTCAGGACATCCTGAACCCGACCGCCGTCAACATCTACCGGGCGCTGGCTGGCGGCGTGACCTCCATCAACATCCTGCACGGGTCGGCCAACACTATCGGCGGCCAGAACGCCACGGTGAAGCTCAAGTGGGGCGAGAGCGTCGCAACCATGATGTTCCCGGGCGCCCCGCCGGGGATCAAGTTCGCCCTCGGCGAGAACGTAACGCGCAAGAACCAGAACCAGATCATCGTCGTCGGGCAGCCGACCCCGCCGCGGCGTTATCCCATCTCGCGCATGGGGCAGGAACAAGTGCTTCAGGACGCGTTCACCCGCGCGCGCGATTACAAGGCGACGCTTGACGACTACAAGGCCCGCGTCGCCAAGGGCGAGAAGAACCTCGTCGCGCCGCGTCGCGATCTCGAACTTGAGCCGCTCGTCGAGGTGATGGAGGGCAAGCGCCTTGTGCACGCCCACGGCTATCGCTCGGACGAGATGCTCATGCTGCTGAACGTCGCGGAAGAGTTCGGCTTCAAGATCCAGACGCTGCAGCATGGCCTCGAGGGGTACAAGATCGCCTCGGAGATCGCCAAGCACGGCGCGGGCCTGTCGTCGTTCGCCGACAGCTGGTCGTACAAGATCGAGGCCTACGATGCGATCCCGTACAACGTGGCCATCCTGATGCGCCGCGGCGTCAACACCACCATTAACTCCGACAGCGACGAGCGCGTCCGGCGGTTGAACATCGATGCCGCCAAGCTCGTGCGGTACGGCGGGCTCACCGAAGACGAGGCACTGGCCACCATCACCATCAATGGCGCCCAGCAGCTCGGCGTGGCCGACAAGGTGGGGTCCATCGAAGTAGGCAAGGATGCTGACCTCGGCCTCTGGAACAACCACCCGCTCAGCGTCTATGCCGCCGTGGACAAGACGTTCATCGAGGGCAAGGTCTTCTTTGATCGCCAGCAGGATCTGGTGATGCGCGACCAGAAGGCGAAGGAGCGCGCCGAACTCGAGAAGGCGGAGGCCAGTGCGTCGACCCGCCGCGGTGTTCAGCCGGTCCTGCCGCAGGAGGAGCGCTAACATGACCCGCGTTCGACTTATCGCCGCCGCAGCGCTCGCTGCCATCGTCGCGCAGCCCGCGCGCGCCCAGCTCGGCTCGTACAATCCGCCCCCCGGCCCGCAGAAGACGTTCGCCATCATCAACGCGCGCATCGTGCCGGTCAGCGGCCCGGAGATCGCCAAGGGGACCGTGGTCATCAGCGGCGGGAGGATCCAGGCCGTGGGTGCCTCGGTCGCGGTGCCTACGGGCGCCGAGGTGATTGATGCGACCGGACTGCACGTCTATCCGGGGATGATGGATGCCGGCACGTCCATTGGCCTGTCTGAGATCAGCCAGGGGGCCAATGCCACGGTGGATATCAGCGAGGTCGGCAGCTTCAACCCGAATGCGATGGCATACTACGGGCTGAACCCGCACTCGGCGCACATCGGCGTCACGCGCGTCGTTGGGATCACGCATGTGGTGACGCGTCCGACGGGCGGCATTCTCTCGGGGCAGGCCGCGCTGGTGAACCTCGCCGGGTCGACGGCGCCCCAGATGGCGATCAATCGCAACCTCGCGCTCGTCATCGAACTGCCCCGTTCCGGGTTTGGTGGACGCGGCTTCGGCGGGTTCTTCGCCGCCCAACAGGGACCGGCAAACACCCAAGAGGTCAACCGCACGCGCGAACGGCAACTGGATTCGCTGCGCACGATGCTCCGCGACGCCGAAGCCTACGGCAAGGCGCTGGACGCGTACGCGAAGGACAAGTCGCTGCCGCGCCCCAGGCAGGACGTGGTGCTTGCCTCGCTGGTGGCCGCCGTGCGCGGACAGGTGCCGGTGCTGATGGTCGCCGACCGCGCCTCCGACATCAAGGAAGCCGTCGGTTTCGCCGAGGAGAACAAGCTGCGCCCGATTATCGTCGGCGGTCGGGATGCGTGGCAGGTGGCGTCGTTCCTCAAGGACCATGACGCGCCCGTGCTCGTGACCTCGGTGCTGGACCTGCCGACGCGCGAGGACGATCCGTACGACGTGAACTACGGTGCACCGGCCAAGCTGGCGCAGGCGGGCGTGCGTTTCGCCATCACGTCCGGCGACGCCGGCGCCGAGGCGCGCAACCTCCCCTACATCGCGGGTATGGCCGCTGCCTTCGGCCTCAGCCGCGAAGATGCGCTCAAGTCCGTGACGCTCTGGCCGGCGCAGATCTTCGGCGTGGGCGACAAGCTCGGCACGATCGAGGTGGGCAAGGTGGCCAATCTCGTCGTGACCACAGGCGACATCCTCGAAGCGAAGACCGACACCAAGTTCTTGTTCATCGACGGGCGTCTCGTACCGCTCGAAAGCAAGCACACCGACCTCAACAACAAGTTCAAGGACCGCCCGTGATGTCCTGTCGATTTGCCGCGGCGGCGCTGATCATTTGCGCCGCCGGGTTGGAGGCCCAGCAGCCGCTCAAGCCGCACCAGCAGTTTGCGCGCGACGTGTACAAGGAGCTGGTCGAGATCAATACGTCGGTATGGACGGCGGGCACCACCGACGCCGCGGTGGCGATGGCGAAGCGGTTCCGCGACGCCGGCTTTCCGGCGGCGGACGTCTTCGTCGGCGGCCCAGTGCCGCACAAGCACAATGTCGTGCTGCGCTACCGCGGCCGTGGTGGTCCGGCGGCGCCGAAGCCGGTGCTGCTCCTCGCACATCTCGACGTCGTCGAGGCGCTGAAGGCCGATTGGTCTCCCGATCTCGAGCCGTTCAAGTTCACCGAGAAAGACGGCTTCTACTACGGACGCGGCACGGCGGACGACAAGGCGATGGCGTCGCTCTTCGTCTCCGCCGCGGTCCGGCTGAAGCAGGAAGGGTACGTGCCGCAGCGCGACATCATCATTGCGCTGACTGCCGATGAAGAAGGCGGCGCGTACAACGGCGTCGACTGGCTGCTCAAGCATCACCGTGATCGCGTGGACGCCGCCTGGGTCATCAATGAGGGCGGCGGCGGCTCGCTGCGCGACGGCAAGCCGTTCCTGCAGTCCGTGCAGGCGGCGGAGAAGGTGTACAGCGACTTCATGTTCCGCACGACCAACGCCGGCGGCCATTCGTCGGTGCCGCGTCCTGACAACGCCATCTATCAACTCTCCGAGGCGCTGGCGCGTCTGTCGAAGTTCTCGTTCCCGGTGGAACTCAACCCTGTCTCGCGCTCCTTCTTCGAGCAGACCGCCAAGGTGGAGAAGCCGGAGATGGCGGCGGCGATGACAGCGCTCGTGCGCAATCCCGCCGATTCCACAGCGGCGGCGCATATCTCGAAAGACCCGCGCTACGCCTCGATGCTGCGCACCACCTGTGTGGCCACGATGCTGAAAGGCGGACATGCTCCCAACGCGCTTCCCCAGCTCGCCGAGGCCAATGTGAATTGCCGCATGGCGCCGACGGCAACGAAGGCGTCGGTGCAGGCGACGCTGCAGAAAGTCGCTGGCGATCCGTCGGTGGTGGCCGTGCTCGATACGAGCACGGAGAACCGCGCGTCGCCGCCGTCGGATCTCGTTCCCGAAGTGATGGGCGTCGTGGAGCGGCTCACGCGCGAAATGTTCGGCGATGCGCTGGTCGTCCCCACGATGTCCACAGGGGCCACGGACTCGCGCTACTTCCGGGCGCTCGGTATCCCCGCCTTTGGGGTGTCGGGACTGTTCAGCGATCCCACCGTGGACGCCCGCGCGCACGGCCGAGACGAACGCGTGCGCATCGAGTGGTACTACAAGGCGCAGGAGTTCCTGTACCAGTTGACGCGACAGTTGTCGTCTAGCGCGCCCGTTCCCTGATACATTTCGCGCGGGCCCGGTCACTCGCCGGGCCCGCGTCGCAATTCCCCACCCCGCACTACCATGACGCACTTCTCGCTGTCGCGTGCGATCGCCGTAGCCATCGCCTGCCTTCCGTTGACGCTTCGCGCGCAGACGCCGCCTGCCCGTTCTGAGTCCCGTCCCGCTCCCCGCACCGGTACGGCGGTCGTGACGAACGCCCCGCCCGTGATCGACGGCCGGCTGACCGATGCTTCATGGAAGACGGCCAGCCTCCTCGACGGCTTTGTCCAGCGCGATCCTCAGGAAGGCCAGCCCGCGAGCGAGCGCACCGAAGTGCGCCTGTTGACCGACGGCGAGGCCCTGTACATCGGCGCCTGGCTCTACGACGCCGACGCGCCGGCCATCGTGACGGGCGAGAAGATCCGCGACGTGACGCTGACCAACAGCGACTACTTCGGCATCCTGCTCGACACCTACAAGGACCGCCAGAACGGCTTTCTCTTCGCCACGACGCCTTCCGGCGTGGAGTATGACGGCCAGATCATCCGCGAAGGGGAAGGCGGCGGCGTGGTGCAGCAAGGGCAGAATCGCATGCAGGCGGGCGCCATGGGTGGCTTCAACCTGAACTGGGACGGGAGCTGGAAGGTCGCCGTGACTCGCGACTCCGCGGGGTGGTACGCCGAGTTCCGCATTCCGTTCTCCACCCTGCGTTACGGCGGTGGGACGACGCAGAACTGGGGGTTCAACCTCGTGCGCATGATTCGCCGACGCAACGAGGAGTCGTTCTGGTCGCCGATCTCGCGCCAGTTCAACCTGTATCGACTCTCGCTGGCCGGTGACCTCACCGGATTGTCCGTGCCGGCGCGGCGCGTGGCGACGGTCACGCCGTACGTGCTGGCGTCCGCCTCCCGCAACTTCGTCTCGGCGACAGCGGCCACTTATCCCAAGGAAGTCGGCGTCGACGCAAAGGTTGGCCTCACGCCGAGCCTGACGCTCGATCTCACGCTCAACACCGACTTCGCACAAGTGGAGGTGGATGAGCAGCGTTCAAACCTCACGCGCTTTCCGCTGTTCTTCCCCGAGAAGCGGCCGTTCTTCCTCGAGAACGCCGGTGTCTTCGCCGCCGGCACGCCGCAGGCGGCGGACCTGTTCTTCACCCGTCGCATCGGCATCGATTCGACGGGCCAGCCCGTTAGGATCACGGCCGGCGGACGGCTCACCGGCCGCGTCGGCGGCACGACCATCGGGTTGCTGCAGATCTTCACCGGGGAGAACGCGGGAGTCGTGGACGCACAGTCGTTCACCGTCGCGCGCGCCCTTCGCGAGGTTGGGCGCCGGTCGCGCATCGGCGTCATCGGTGTGCAGCGACTCGGCGCCGGTGGCCGCGACGCCTTGATGTGCGCGAGCCCCACGCTGTGCGGCGGGCGAGGTGCCGACGACGTGAACCGCACCTTCGGCGCCGATGGCCGCATCGGCGTCGGCGACCAATGGACGTTCGATTGGTGGGGGGCGCTCACCGAGACGCCCGGGCGTGACGGAGACGACGCCGCGGCCAGCCTGCGTGGCACCTTCCTCTCGCACCACTGGAACAACAGCGTCCGCCTGATTCGCGTCGGCGAGGATTTCAACCCCGAGGTCGGTTTCCTCGCGCGCACGCCGGGCTATCGGCACCACGAGGTGCAGGTGATGCGTATGGTGCGCCGCGAGGGCTGGACGCGGGTGCGTGAGTGGAACCCGCACTTCACGTGGCGCCAGTACTACGGCCTCGACGGCTTCTATCAGTCGGGGCAGTTCCACTTCGACGTGACGGAAGCGACGTTCAACTCCGGCGGCCGGTTTGGCCCGGAGGTGAACTTCCATCACGAGGGGCTGCAGCAGCCGTTCAAGATCGCCTCCGGCGTCACGCTTCCGGCTGGCGCTTACGATTTCACCACGTGGGGCCTCGATTGGCAGACGAATCCCAGCGCGCCGCTGTCGATGCTCGTGCGCGGTGACGTGGGAGAGTTCTACAACGGAACGCGCCAGGGAGGCACGGTCACGCTGACCTACCGGCGCGGGGCGTCCATCACGTCGTCGCTGCTGGTGGACTACAACGACGTGCGCGTCGAGCAGGGGAGCTTCATCCGGTCCATCGTCGGCGCGCGCGTGGGCTACTTCTTCACACCGCGCGTCTTTGTGCAGTCGCTCGCGCAGTTCAACCAGCAGGCCCAGGCGTGGACCGCCAATGTGCGCTTCGGCTGGCTGAACACGGCGGCCACCGGACTCTTTGTCGTCTTCAACGACGGCGAGCAGGCCGACGGGTTCTTCAACTGGCAGCGTCCCATCGCCCGGTCGTTGACGGTGAAGTTCACGCGGCAGTTCGGCACCGGCGAGTAGCACTGCATATCGCCAGCGGCGATGCGCCCAGTGGCTGGCGCATCGCCATGCAGGGCGCACGCATCTTCTCGCACGCGTCCCCGCTTGTCAGCGGGGGGACCCAGTGGGTCAATTCTAAGATCCCTGTTCCCTGAACCCCGCACATATGTCTTTGATTGACCTTTTCGGCGTCCCCCTCGACCTTGGCGCCAGCCGCCGTGGCGTGGATATGGGCCCGTACGCCGTGCGCGCGGCCGGACTGCGCCAGGCATTGCTTGCGCTCGGCCATGATGTGCACGACCACGGCAATCTCGCCGTCGCCGACCGCGGCACCTTTCCACCCGACGCGCGCGGCGCCGACTTTCTGCCGACGATTGCCAGCGTCTGCGCGGAACTCGCCGCCGACGTTGAAGCATCCATCGCTGCGCGCCATTTCCCCGTGGTGCTCGGCGGCGATCATTCGCTGGCCGCTGGATCGGCAGCGGGCGCCTCACGTGCGCTGCGCGCCCGCGGCGAGAACCTCGGGCTCATCTGGATTGACGCCCACGGCGACATCAACACGCCCGGCACCAGTCCGTCCGGCAACGTGCACGGCATGCCCGTGGCGCACTTGTTGGGCCACGGCGATCCGCGTCTGCACTTCACCGACGGACCGGCGGTTCGCCCCGAGGCCACGTTCCTGATCGGCATCCGTGACCTTGATCCTGGCGAGCGTGCGCACCTGCGCGCGTTCGGCGTGCATGTGTTCACCATGCACGACGTGGACCGCCGCGGGTTGTCGGACGTCATGGACGAAGCCATCACCACCGCGTCGATCAATGCGTCCGCGCTGTGGGTGTCCTACGACGCCGACGTGCAGGATCCCGTGCACGCGCCGGGCGTGGGCACGCCGGTCGCCGGCGGTCTGTCGTGGCGCGAAGGGCATCTCGTGATGGAGATGATCGCCGATTCCGGCCGCCTCGTCGGGCTCGACCTGGTCGAGGTGAATCCGATCCTCGATGTGTCGAATCGCACCGCCGAGCTGGCGGTCGGCCTCATTGCCAGCGCGCTGGGGAAGCGGATTCTCTAGCGCGAGGCGCGCTGGCGGGCGACGGTATCGAGCAACGTGAGTTCCGCCCGATAGACACGACGCAGGAGGGCCGTCGTCGCCAGCCGTTCGATACCGCCAGCGATGCCGCCGCGCGAACGCAGTGCCGTGCGAATCGTGACGTCGCACGCGCCACTCGCTACCGGATCGACCACGAAGTGGGTCTCGATCGCGTCCGTGATCACGTGTTCGTGAATGACGCGCCCCGGCTCAGGCTCTGAGATCTCCGCCGTGACCCGACGCCACGTGCCCAACGCACCCATCTCGAACGCGATGCGCGTCCCCGCGCCTATGCCCCCCGCTTCGACCGTCAGGTTGCGGAAGAACTTCGACGGCAGGATATGCGGGTGGCCGTTCTGGTAGTCGGCGATGATGCCGTAGGCGATGGCAGCCGGCGCGTGGATGCGCGCGGTGGATTCAACAGAGTAGGATGTCATCAGGGGGCTCGCGCGTGGGGGTGCCGTCTCCCTACGGACGAGAGCGCTTCAAGGGTTCAGCGTTGTGGCGGCGGCGCCCAGTCAGCGTCCACAGCGCGCGATGACGGCGCGCGCCAGCACCGGGATCTGCGCGGTGTCTTGAGCCAGCAGTCCATAGTTCCGGTCATCCGACCGCCGTGACAGGTTTCCGGTCGTGAAGTAGCGCCGCAACCCGCTCGTCACACGGCCGCTGGCATCAAACGTTGCCTGCAGCGATTCACCCTCTCGTCGACGCTCGCCGGCGGGTGCGCTCGACAGGATCAACAGTGAACGCGGACGACCACGCGTATCCGCTCCGACGCCGATCAGGCGCTGCGGCTCGCCTCCCTGGAACATGATCACGCGAATCACACCGGCCTTTTGCAGGTCGTCCGTGGGATCGGCGACGGAGCACTGCCCCTCTTTCGCAGGAAGTCCAGCGAGGATCGGTAGCCGCCCGATTTGCGGAGGCACTTGCGTCAGCGCGACGGTGCTGACCGCCACGCAAAGGCAGAGCAACCACGGACCGGTCCGTCTCAGCATTAGCGCACCAACTTCTTGTACTTGATCCGATGCGGCTGGTCGGCGTCCGGCCCCTTCCGCCGTTTCAGATCCTCGATGTACGCCTCGAAATTCCCCTCGAACCAGACCACCTCAGAGTCGCTCTCGAAAGCGAGGATGTGGGTGGCCACGCGGTCCAGGAACCAGCGGTCGTGTGAGATGATCACCGCGCACCCGCTGAAGTCGAGCACCGCCTCTTCGAGCGCCCGCAGCGTATCCACGTCGAGGTCGTTCGTCGGCTCGTCGAGCAGCAGCAGGTTGCCGCCCTGCATCAGCGTCTTGGCCAGGTGCAGGCGGTTCCGCTCGCCGCCCGAGAGATTCGCCACGAGCTTCTGCTGGTCGGCTCCCTTGAAACCGAACGCCGAGCAGTAGCCGCGCGAGTTGACCTCTTTCTTGCCCACCGGGAGCATCTCGCGGCCGCCCGACATCTCCTCCCACACGGTGCGCTTCCCTTCGAGCGTGCGTGTCTGGTCCTGATACGAGATCTGCACCGTCTCGCCAAGCTTGAGCGCGCCGGCGTCGGGTTTCTCGACGCCGTTGATCATCTTGAACAGCGTCGTCTTGCCAGCGCCGTTCGGGCCAATGATTCCGACAATCCCGGCGCGCGGCAGATCGAACGCAAGGCCCTCGAAGAGCAGGTTGTCGCCATATGCCTTCTTCAGCCCCTTCGCGATCACGACGTCGTTGCCCAGCCGCGGCGCCGGCGGAATGACAATCTCGTTCTGCACGATCTTGTCCTGCTGCGCCTCGCTGGCCAGCTCCTCATACTGCTGCAGACGGGCCTTGTTCTTGGCCTGCCGCGCGCGCGGGGACATGCGCACCCACTCAAGTTCCTTCTCCAGCGTCTTCTGCCGCTGTCCGGCTTGCTTTTCCTCGATGGCTAGGCGGGCGCGCTTCTGCTCCAGCCAGCCGCTGTAGTTCCCTTCGTACGGCACGCCGCGCCCTCGGTCGAGCTCGAGGATCCACTTCGCCACGTTGTCCAGGAAGTAGCGGTCGTGCGTGATCGCCACCACGGTCCCCGGGAATCGCTCCAGGTGATGCTCGAGCCACGCCACCGACTCGGCGTCCAAATGGTTCGTGGGCTCGTCGAGCAGCAGCATATCCGGCTCTTCCAGCAGGATGCGGCAGAGCGCCACGCGGCGCTTCTCACCGCCCGACAGCACCTTCACGTCGGCGTCAGGCGGCGGCAGGCGCAGTGCGTCCATCGCCACCTCGATCTTGTTGTCGAGGTTCCAGAGGTCGTGGTGGTCGATGTACTCCTGCAGCTTCCCCTGCTCGTCGAGCAGCGCGTTCATCTTGTCGTCGTCCATGGGTTCGGCGAACTCCATGGCGATCGCGTTGAACCGGTCGAGCTTGGCGCGCTGTTCCTTAAGCGCCAGTTCAACATTGCCGCGCACGTCGAGCGTTTCATCGAGCTGTGGTTCCTGGGGCAGGAAGCCGATCTTCGTTCCCTTGTGCGGCCACGCCTCACCCTGAAACTCCGTGTCGAGGCCGGCCATGATCTTCAGCAGGGACGACTTGCCGGACCCGTTGGGGCCGATGACGCCGATCTTCGCGCCCGGATAGAACGACAGCCAGATATCGTCGAGGATGATGCGCTGTGGAGGAACCACCTTGCGCAGTCCTTTCATTACATAGATGAACTGTGGGGCCACGATCGGGTGCTCGATTGGGGGGAGTGCCGCGCCAATCATGGAAAATAACCCGCCCGCGCTCGCCAAACGTCCCCCCAGACGGCTACCGTAAAGGAGCGGGCGGTCCCTTGGGACGGTCCTCTGGGGCGGCCCCCTGCCCCCGCACCGTGCACCCCACTCTGCTCCCCTCCCCCTGCACCCCACTCTGCTCCCTGCTCTCTGCACCCCGATGGATTTCGCCAGCATAGCCGACCGCCTCTCCCAAAGCCCCATCACCGCCATCCCGGTGCTGTTCGCCGCCGGCGTGCTGACGAGCCTCACGCCGTGCATCTACCCGATGATCCCCATCACCGCCGCGATCGTCGGCGGCACGGGCACGGGGGCAGAGGTGCCGCGCAAGCGCACGGTGATCCTGACGTTCTCGTACGTCATCGGCCTCGCGCTCGTCTATTCGCTCCTCGGGCTCATCGCGGGACTCACCGGCACGCTGTTCGGCACGGTCAGCGCCAACCCGTGGCTGCTCTTCGGCATGGCCAACCTGCTCCTGGTCGCCGCGCTGGCCATGCTCGACGTCATCCCCGTCCAATTGCCATCGTCACTGGTGGCGCGATCGGCGGCCATCGGTGAGGGAGGGCGCGCGGGCGGCGCCTTCCTGATGGGGGCAGCATCGGGGTTGGTGGCGGCGCCCTGCTCGGCGCCAGTCATGGCGGCCGTGCTCACCTGGGTGTCGCGAACGAAGTCGGCGGGCTTGGGGTTTACCTATCTGTTCGTGTTTTCGCTCGGCATGTGCACCCTGCTCGTCTTCGTCGGCCTGTTCAGCGGCTCCGTGAGCCGCCTGCCACGGGCCGGCGCGTGGATGCTTTGGGTCAAGCGCTTCTTCGCGCTCGTGATGATCGGCGCCGCCGAGTATTACCTCATCAAGGCAGGTCAGGGATGGTTCTAGTCCGCAGAAGTCGGCTCGCTTCGCTCGTGATCGCTTTCGCCTTGCTTCCCGTGATGGGGACACAGGCACAGGCACAGGATGGTGGCATTGAGGTCGGCGCGAAGGCACCGGGGGCGGCGGTGGAGTCGCTCGACGGCCAGGCCGTTGATCTCTCGTCGGTGCTCGGCAAGGAGCCCGTTGTCATCCAGTTCTGGGCGACGTGGTGCCCCACCTGTAAGTCGCTCGAACCCAAGATGACCGCCGCGCAGGCCAAGTACGCCGGCAAGGTGCGCTTCGTCGGCGTCGCCGTGAGCGTCAATCAGAGTCCGCGCGCCGTGCAGGCGTATGCCGCCAAGCATGCGGCGAAGATGACGCACTTCTTCGATCGTCGCGGCAAGGCCGTGGACGCCTACGAAGTACCGGCCACAGGATTCGTCGTCGTGGTGAACAAGGCGGGCACGGTGGTCTACACCGGGCTCGGAAGCGACCAGGATCTCGACGCCGCCATCAAGAAGGCGATGTGATGCGTCCGTGGGCGCGCCGCGGCCTGGCCATCCTCGGGCTGGCGGGGGCGGGATACGCCGTCCCGGTGGTCTACCTGATGGCCAACGAACGGCAGATGATCTTTCAGCCCGACGCCTTCGGCGGGCGCGACGTGCGCCCGCTTCCAAGCTCGCTCGGACTGACTTCGCAGCGCGTGACCATAACGACCAGCGACGGGGTGCGCCTCGCTGGCCTTGTCGTCCCGTCGACGGATAGCGCTGCCCCGTGGCTGCTGTATCTGCACGGCAATGCGGGGAACATCACGTCGTCAGACCTGCCGGAGTTCTATCGGCGCTGGAGTGCGCTGGGCGTAAACGTTCTGGCCATCGACTATCGCGGCTACGGCGAAAGCGAGCCGCACACTCCGGACGAGCGTGGCGTGTACGCCGACGCTCGCGCCGCGTACCAGTGGCTGCGCACCGTCCGCAGTGTCTCCGCCGACAGGATCATCATCTACGGCCACTCGCTCGGGGCGGGGGTCGCTACGGAGCTCGCGCTTCGCGTGGAGGCGGCGGGGTTGATCATCGAGGGGGCGTTCACCTCGGTCCCGGACATGGGCGCGCCGATGTATCCCTGGCTCCCTGTGCGCTGGCTATCGCGCCAGCGGTTCGAGAACGTCGAGAAGATCGGTCGCGTGGCGATGCCCAAGCTCATCCTGCACGCGAGCGACGACGACATTGTCCCGTTCGCGCACGGGCAGCGGCTCTTCGCCGCGGCCGGCGCTCCCAAGACCTTCGTCGAACTCAAGGGTGGCCACATGCGCGCCTTCCTTGAGGACAGCACGCAGTTCTGGGGACACGCGGAGGCCTTTGTGTCGGCGCTGCGAAACAGTGGGCCCGCTGGCGAGTCGCCGCCTCCGCGGTAGCAGGCGCCCAGCGGCGAATGAAGTCTATCCCGCCCCGGTGAGCACAATATCCATCAGGTGCACCGGCACCTGCGGCGCCCGCGTGTGATAGACGCGCAGTCGGTCGATCACGAAGGGGTCGTCCACTCGCACCGCGAGGAGCGCTCGCAATGATTCCGGCGTGAGCGTCGGATAGAAGCTCAGCGTGCAGTGGGGCGTGAACGGATACCGCGCGAGTTCGTAGGAAAGCCCGGCGTTCTTGAGCCGCTCATGCAACGTGCGTAACGGTCCATGCGGGTCGAGCGGCAGGATCACGATCTCCCGCCCGATGAAGCGGTAGGGCGCGCCGAACCGCACGTGCACGGGCGAGGACTCCAACCCCACGGGCTCCAGCGCGGCACGCAGGACGTCGCGCGACGTGTCTGCCCGGATGGGGCCGGCGCCGGACGACCCGAGCAGCGTGATATGCGGCGGCAGCTCATTCGCCAGCCGCGGATCGAACCGTCGCTGCAGCTCGCGCACCTGCGCGGCAACCGGACCGCTCAACTCGGCGGTGATGAAAATGCCGTTCGTGCTCATCGGTTATCGCGGGGAAGCAGCCGGCGGTCGAGCCAGTGGGCCGGCCGTTCGGCATGAAAGCGCGCGACGACCTGACTGCTGACCACCCCGATGCCCGCCCCCATCACGACGTCGCTCACCCAGTGCTTGTCCGCGTGCATCCGCGCCGCGCCCGTGAGAGCGGCCGCGGCGTATAGCGCCGGCCCCACCCACCGCGCGGCGCGTGGATGGGAGGCGCGCAGTTCCCGATGCAGCGCCCCGGCGAAGGCGAATGCCGCCGTCGTGTGCCCCGAGGGAAACGACTGGCGCGCGTCGTCGCTGACGCCACCCATCAGGCGGAAGTCGCCCGGTGCTTCTGGGTTTGCCCGCGGACGCGTGCGCCCGGCCACACCTTTGACGGCGCCGGTCACCACGCCGCTGAGCACGATCGCCTCGCCCGCGCGCATCCCCAGACGCGCGACTGCTGGCCGCCGTGTGACCCACCCGGTGGCGTAAAGCGCCGCCGAGGCCGCCATCACGCCGGGGCTTCCATACGCATTGAACACATCGGCCCCGCGGGCAAAGAGCGGCGCGTCCTGCACCCAGCGGCGCTGCATCACCCGCTGCCCGTCGCGATCAAGCGGCATCACGGCCACCGCGGCGAGCGTGAAGACGCCGGCAAGACGCGCGTCGTGCCACGAAATCACGGGCGCCGGTGGCGCCGGCGCCTGGGCGGCTGCTCCAACGTCCAGCGCGGGTGCACTTGAGACCGTCCCCACAACGAGGGCGCACAGCCGCATCCAGCGCCGCACGGCGCATTGGTAATGCCCGGGATCTCGCATCAGATTAAGCATATGGACACGGCCGCTGTTGCGCCCCCGGAAGGACTCACGATTCGTGACCTCGTCAGCCACGAGGACCGCCGGCAGTGCGTGGCGCTCCAAGAGGCCACGTGGGGGACGGGGTTCAGCGAGCTTGTCCCCTCGGCCATCCTGCAAGTGGGCCCAAAGCTCGGCGGCATCACCGCTGGGGCGTTTGAGGCGTCTGGACGGCTCGTGGGATTCGTCTTCGGCCTCACCGGCGTTCGCCACGGTTCGCTGGCGCACTGGAGCGACATGCTCGCCGTCGTCCCGGAGTACCGTGGCACGGGACTCGGGACGCGCCTCAAGATGTGGCAACGCGCCCGATGCGAGGAACTCGGCGTCCGCGTCATTTACTGGACGTGGGACCCGCTCGTCGCCCGCAACTCCCATTTGAATCTCAACAAGCTCGGCGCACGCGTGGATGAGTTCGTCGAGAACATGTATGGCGTCTCCAACAGCCCGCAGTTCGGCGCGCTCCCCACTGACCGGTTCGTCGCCGCGTGGGACCTCGATCCGCTGACCATCACCCGCCGGTTGGCCGCGCGCGACGCCGAAGCGCCGTTCCTCGGCACCGCGCCGCTCGTCGCCGGCGGTCCCGATGGGACGCCCCTCGCGTCGTTTCCCGATGCCCCTGTGGTGCGGGTCGCCATCCCCGCTGACTTTCCAGCCCTCCTTGGCGAGGATCCGGCTGCGGCCGCCGCGTACCGCCGCCACAGCCACGCGGCCTTCGTGCATTATTTCGCACTTCGCTACCATATCAGCTCGTTCCACCCGGCGCCTGACGGAGGCGCCTATCTGCTCACGAGGCCCCTGTCATGATACGCCTCGACCAGATCGTCCTGCGCGAGATCCATCTCCCGCTGCGCGAGCCGTTTCGCATCTCCTCCGGCTCCGTGTCCACACGCCGAATCATCCTCCTTGAGCTCTTCGACGCGAGTGGCGCCGCGGCGTGGAGCGAATGCGTGGCCGGCGAGTGGCCCAACTATTCGTCCGAGACGGTCGACACCGCCTGGCTGGCCCTCGAGGCGTACGTCGCGCCGCGCGTGCTGGGCGTGCGGTTCGACAAGCCCGCCGATGTGCATGCCACCCTCGACCGCGACTTTCGCGGACACCGCATGGCCAAGGCCGCCGTCGAGATGGGGATGTGGGGAGTTGCTGCCACACAGGCCGGCGTCCCGCTCGCCCAGCTCATCGGCGGAGAACGTGAGCGCGTTCCTGTCGGCATCTCGCTCGGCATCCAGGCCACGCCACAGGCGCTCGCCGACCGAGCCATGGCCGCGATGGCCGAGGGGTATCACAAGGTCAAGATCAAGATCGAGCCGGGGCGCGACCTTGAGTACCTGCGGACGGCGCGTGAGGCGCTCCCAAGCGCCGAGTTGATGGCCGACGCCAACAACGCGTATTCGCTGGCCGATGCGCCGCTGTTCAAGGAGATGGACGAACTGAACCTGATGATGATCGAACAGCCGCTCGCCCATGACGACCTCGTGCGTCACGCCGAACTGCAACGGCAACTGCGCACGGCGATCTGCCTCGACGAGTCGATCACCTCAGTTGACCGGGCGCAGGATATGGTCGCGCTCGGTGCCGGGCGCATCATCAACATCAAGCCCGGGCGTGTCGGCGGGTTCGCCGCGTCGTTGAGCATTCACAACTATTGCCAACGGCAGGAAATTCCCGTCTGGTGCGGTGGCATGCTCGAGAGCGGGATCGGGCGTGCCTACAACGTCGCTCTCGCGTCACTTCCGAACTTCACGCTTCCGGGCGATCTCTCACCCAGCCGCCGCTACTGGACCCAGGACATTGTGTCGCCGGAGTGGACGATGGACGACGAGGGGATGATGACCGTGCCGCTCGGCCGCACCGGGATCGGCGTGGACGTGGACACCGAGCGCGTGGATGCGCTGACCGTGCGTCGTGCGGTGCTGCAAGCATGAACGAGAACATCCCTGCCGTCCCGGCCATCGTTCGGGCGCGCTTCTCCGACGAGGACGCCGCGCGCCTTGTCGCCCTGCGGCGCGACCTCCACGCCCATCCCGAACTGTCGTGGAAGGAAGTCCGCACGCAGTCGCGGCTGGAGGAGGCGCTGCGCGCGCTGGGCGTGACCGACATTCGGCGCGTGGCCGACACGGGTCTCGTGGCGCGGATCCCCGGCACGGTCACGGGAGCACCTACGATTGCCCTGCGCGGTGACATCGACGCGCTTCCCATTCAGGAAGCCACCGGACTTCCCTACGCGTCGCGCCACGACGGCGTGATGCACGCCTGCGGCCATGACGTGCACGCCACGTGGACGGTGGGCGCGGCGTTGCTCCTGATGAAGGAGCCGGCCGCAGGAGACACCCTGTTGGTGCTGCAGCCCGCCGAGGAAGTCGGACAGGGTGCGGCGCGCGTGCTGGAGAGCGGCGCGCTCGCCGGCGTGCGCGCGATCTTTGGCGGACACGTGGATCGCCGATTCGCGGTCGGTGAAGTCGTGGCCCAGGCGGGCCCGCTCGCCGCGTCAACTGACACCTTCACCATCGCACTGACCGGCACCGGTGCGCACGGCGCGCGGCCGCACGAGTCGGCCGATCCCATCGTGGGACTGGCGGCATTGATCTCGTCGCTGCAGACCATCGTCTCACGCCGCCTCGATCCCGCGCAGCCGGGAGTCGTGACTGTGGGCATGGTGCAGGCGGGATCGGCGCCCAACATCATCCCCGAAGGCGCGACGTTGCGCGGCACAGTGCGCGCCACGACAACGGCAGCCCGCGAACTCCTCGTCGGCGACGTGGAACGCCTCGCCCAAGGCGTGGCAAGCGCGCATCGGCTGAGTGCCATCGTGCGCTGGGACGAACGCACGCCCCCGGTGGTGAATTCCCCCGACGGCGCGGCGTGGGCCGCGGAGGCGGCAGCGCGCGTGCTGGGCGCGGATGCCGTGGTGCCGTTTGGCACCACGAACATGGGTGGCGAGGACTTCGCGTTCTACCTCGAGCGCATTGCCGGTTGCTTCCTGCGCATCGGCGCCCGTGAAGAAGGCGGCGAGCGGATTCCAGCGCACTCTCCACGCTTTCAAAGCGCCGAAGAATCGCTGTTCATCGGCGCGGCGGTGCTCGCCGAGTGCGCGCGCGTGGCAAGCCGTCCGTGATTCGCCGATTGGTCGATCCGGCTCAGCCGCAGCCGGATGTCATCGCTGAAGCCTCGGCAGTGATCCGACGCGGCGGGTTGGTGGCCTTTCCCACGGAGACCGTCTATGGACTGGGCGCCGACGCACTGAACGAGCGCGCGGTGCTTGGCATCTTCGCCGCGAAAGGCCGACCGTCCTACAATCCGATCATCGCCCATGTCGCCGGCGTCGAGCACGCGTGCACGCTGGTGACCAGATGGCCCGATGCAGCGGCGTCTCTGGCAGAGCGCTTCTGGCCCGGTCCCCTGACCCTGGTCCTGCCGCGCGCGGCGCATGTCCCGCTGGCGCTCACGGCGGGCCGTGACACGGTGGCCGTGCGCATGCCGGCGCATCCGGTGGCGCTCGCTCTCATTGCGGCGGCTGACCGGCCCATCGCCGCGCCAAGCGCAAACCGTTTCACCGAACTCAGTCCCACCACCGCCGATCACGTGAACCGCAGCCTGGGCGATCGCATCGATGTCCTGTTGGACGGTGGACCGACATCGGTGGGAATCGAGAGCACGGTGCTGGACCTGACCGGCGACGTGCCGATCCTGCTGCGCCCCGGACTCATCTCGCGCCCAGAGCTCGCCGGTGTGCTCGGTGTCCTGCCGGGAGATCCGGCGCCGGCAGCGCACGCCGAGGAGGCGCGCGCCGCGCCGGGGATGATCGACCGTCATTATGCGCCGCGCGCCCGTGTTGTCCTGACAGCGCCAGAGGATGTGCAGGCCGTCATCACCCGCGAGATGGGCGCTGGCCATCGCGTGGGCGCCGTGGTCATTGTCGCCGCGGAATCAGGCGCGGCCGTGATGCATCGTCTCCCCGCGGACGCGCTAGGTTACGCGCGCGGCATCTACGCGGCGTTGCACGCTGTCGATGAGGCGGCCTGCGACGTGGTGTGTGTGGAACAGCCACCGGCCGACGCGTCGTGGGATGGCGTCAACGACCGCCTGCGCCGCGCCGCACACCCGACAGCGCCCGGCTAAGCCGGGAGGGTTGCGGTTTCACCTCGCGCGATTGCTCCAAGTCGGCGAGGAACATCGCCTCCGCCTGTGCGCCGAAGTCGCGATCGCCGACGATCGCGTCCAACTCGTAGTTGATGGCCGCGCCAAGTGGATTGAAGTCTGTGGAGCCGATGCGCGTGATGACGCCGTCCATCACAGTCGTCTTCGCGTGCATCATCTCCCCTTCCCACTCCCAGATGCGCACGCCGTTGTGCAGCAGCGCCGGGTAGTAGCTGGCCGCGTAGCT
Organism: Gemmatimonadota bacterium; assembly: GCA_016871855.1. Taxonomy (GTDB): domain Bacteria; phylum Gemmatimonadota; class Gemmatimonadetes; order Gemmatimonadales; family Gemmatimonadaceae; genus PNKL01. The sequence goes on along the minus strand of VHBQ01000004.1, from coordinate 21,330 downwards.
GTTCACCCACGGATGATCGTTGCGGCCGGGGACCAGCACGCGCACGTCCACGCCGTCGCGGGCCGCGCCCTTGAGCGCCTCCACCACACCGAAGGCGGGGATGAAGTACGCCGTCGCAATCCACAGTCGTTCGCGGGCGGCGGACGCCTGCACGTCGAGCGCGCGTGAAATACGAAAGCGGCCGGGCTCGCCCTCGACGATGCCGACGAGTGCCGGCGGCGCCTCGGCGAAGTCGATCCAAGAGTTCCGCGCGGCCCGCACCATGCGTCGCTGCTCGCGTCGCGTTGGCCCCTGCCCGATCGCGCGCAACCACATCGTGTCGAACGCGCGCTCCATCGCCTCCGCAGCTGGGCCTTGGACGAGCACGGCCGTGTCGCGCCACGGCTTCTGCTTGGGTCCGACGCCGCCCATCCGCCATTGCTCGCCGATGCCGATGCCCCCGGTCACTCCCACCTTGCCGTCGGTGACGAGCACCTTGCGGTGGTCGCGGGGCAACAGGCCCAGCCAGGCACGAAATCCCAGCGGGTTGAAGATGCGCACGTCCACCCCGCCAGTGCGCAGTTGTTTCCAGGTGCGCCGCGGCGTGTCGCGCCCGCCGATCCAGTCCACGAGCAGGCGCACGCGCACTCCACGGCGCACTGCATCGAGCATCGCCTGCACGAAGCGCTGTCCCACATCGTCGGCGCCGCGGAAGATGTAGCACTCAAGGTCAATCGTGTGGCGCGCGTGCTGCATTGCGCCAAGCATCGCGTCGAAGGTCGCCGCGCCGTCGCGCAGCAATGTGGCGCGGTTCCCCGCGGAAACATCCGCGGCGGCAACACGCCAAAGACCGCGCGCGAAGCTCACTGCGGCCGACGGTCCGGCCGGAGGCGGCCACTCGGGGGTGATCGAGGTCGGCGGCGTGGTCATGCTTCAGGGAAGGTGCGCTCCCCGGCGGCCGCATGGAAGCGTTGGGAGCGCCCAAACGCTGGCTCCCAGCGTGCCCCGGGGGCATCTTTCCTGCCGCACGTGGATGGTGTGTTGCCGCCCCCCGCGGAACTGCCGATCGCAGGCACGGCGCTGATGTTGGGCGCCGCGCGTCGCGCTGGCGGGTTCGTTGTCCTCACCGACCTCAGTCAGGGAACGGCATTATGCATGCGAACGGCGCGTCCAAAGACCACCCCCCGCTGCTGCAGACCCTGCCCGGGGACGACGTTCGGCAGATCATGTGGCGCTTCGCTGAGCGCTTCGACTGCCAGATGGTGGTGCAGTCGGCCCGCGCCGTGGCGCGCGGCCCGGTGGCCCGCGCGGTGGCCAAGGGAGCTCGCAACTCGCATGAGTGGACCGAGGAGAAGGCGGCCCTTCTGCAGGAGTTCGACGCCTCGGGCATCACCGCCGCCTCCATCGACCCGGAGTACGGCGGCTACATCGAAGGGCCAAAGAACTTCGTCCTCGGATTGCTCGCGTTCGAGCTGGCCTGGGTGGACGCTGGCGCCGGCACGTCGAGCATGGCAAATACGCTCGCCCTCGCGCCGATTCACGAGCGCGGCACGCCCGAGCAGAAGCAGAAGTACATGGCCGCGTCGATCCCCCCGCAACCCGGCGAGTCGCGTACGATCTGGCGCGGCGCCTTCGCCCTCACCGAGTCCATTCCGTACGTGGGCGTGGACACCGGCGTGCTCAGCGGCCGCGTGCGCGTGGCGGAATGGAAGGACGGCGAAGAGCCGATCCTGCACGTGGACAAGCGCGGACGCTTCATCACCAACATGGGCGCCGCCAACTTCGTCACCGCGGCGGTGGACTCTGGCGATCCGCGCATCAAGGGCAGCTGCATGATCATCCTCGAGGAAACCGACTCGGGGACATGGGACCGCGGCATTCCCACCAAGAAACTCGCCCATCAGCTCTCTTCGACGCGTGACCCGGTCTTCAGCCTGCAGGTGCCCGCCAATCGCATCATCGGCGGCTACACGGTGAAGGACGGCGTTATCGTGCCAAACTACAGCCACGCGGATGTCATCGAGGCGGTGTTCACGCGCACGCGCGCCACGCCCGCCATCATGACGTCGGCCAAGCTGCTTTCCGCCATCGAGCCGGTGATTCGCTATCACCGGCGCCGATTCCGCGGCGCGGTCGGCATCACGGAAGGGACGCCGCGCTTCGACATGGGCCTCCAACAGAAGGAAGACGCCCTGCACCGTCTCCTCGATGTCTGGGCCGCCGGCGAGGCCGGCGCCTCGCTCGGCTTCGAGACGGCGCGCCTGCTCGACACATACGACGCCATCGAGAAGGCGAAGGCCGAGGCGCTGGCGGCGCAGGGGATCGCTGGCGGACGCGCCGAGCTCAAGGCGCTGCGTGCGCGCGAGGCGGACGCCGCCGAGTATGTCGTGCTGTCGCATAAGACGGCGCCCACTGCGGCGGAGTCGGCACGGCTCGCGACCCTTGAAGCGGATCCGGTGGTGAAGTTCATGGTCACCGAGTCGCTGTCGAGCGTGCTCATTCCGTCGGCCAAGCTGTGGAACACCGGCCACGGCGTGAACATGATGCGCGAGGCCGTCAGCATGATGGGCGGCTACGGGATCACCGAGGACTGCCCCGGATTCCTGGGGACTAAGTGGATCGACGGGCAACTGGAGGCGACGTACGAGGGGCCCGAGGTCGTGCAGCGGCGACAGCTCTCCGTCACGATGTCGCGCCCGATCTTCCTGCAGCAGTTCCAACAGTGGATCAAGCGGCTGCGGAGCATCGCACAGGACCACCCCACGCTCGGGCTGGGCACACTGGCCGCCGCCATGGAGTTGTGGTTCTGGTCGCGCGAGTATCTCTCGAAGGCCAAGGACGCGCACGGACGCGATCTGTATTCGAACCAGCGGCACGGCGTGACCTATCCGCTCGCTGATGCGCTCGCCTGGCTCGTGGCGACGTACCATCTCGTGCAGGACGTCATCGAACTCAAGGCGAAGGGCCCCGCGCATCCGGCGCTGGCCGAGGGCATTGACGGACTCGTCGGGTTCTACAGCGACCTGACGCACATCCATTGCGCCACGTCCGCCGGTGAGGCGACGAGGATTTGCGCTGAGCTGGTTTTCGGCTACCGTGCCGAGTCCGACGCCGCCAAGGCGGGCGATCCAGAAGCGTTCCAGGATGTCGCCGCCTTCATCGCGCTGCGCACCAAGGTGGACGGATCGCTGGCCGGATCGAAGCTCGCCAAGGACCGCGCGGCGGAGTCGTTGTCGCACGTGATGATCCCGGAAGTGCTGGACTACCCGGTATGAGCAGGGAGACGCGCCGATGACCGAAGTGCGCAGCACGATGGAGACCGACATCGTCTGCGTCGGCTTCGGGCCGGCGACCGGCGGCTTTCTCACAACGCTCTCCCGCGCGATGGTGGACGCGCAGGGCAACACCCTGCTCGAGAGCCGCGTGATGCCAGGGATGCCGCTACAGGTGCTGTGCTACGAGCGCGCCGACGACCTGTCGTTCGGCGTCTCCGGGGTGGTCAGCCGGGCGCGGGCACTGCGCGCCTCGTTCACGCCGGAGGAACTCGCCAGCGTGCCGATGGCTACGTCCGTCACGCGCGAAGAAGTGCTCTATCTGCAGGATCCTATCGGCGCGAGCCGCCGTTCGGCGGGCGTTCGCGCGGTGGATGCCATGCTCGACGCCCTTAAGGGCGCCCTGCCCAGCGCGGATCACGCGTTGGCCCTGCCGTGGATTCCTCCGTTCCTGCAGAAGCATGACGGGATGATCTTCTCGCTGGGACAGCTCAACCAATGGGTGGGCTCGCAGTTGATGGGCTCCGGGCTCGTGCAGATCTGGCCGGGCATGCCGGTGCAGGAGCCGCTCTACAACGGCGATCGCGTCATCGGCGTTCGCCTGGTGGATCAGGGTGTTGAGCGCAACGGCGCGCCAACCGGCGCGTACATGCCGGGCATGGATGTGCAGGCAGCTCTCACCGTGGTCGGCGATGGTCCTGTTGGCCCGGTGGGCCAGCAACTCAACCAACGGTTCGGATTCCCCAAGGGGCATCACCAGCGCGAGTGGGCCATCGGGATGAAGGCGGTCGTCGAACTCGCCCCCGATTGCGGCCTCGAAGCGGGAGACGTGCTGCACACCTTCGGCTATCCGGAGCCGGAGATCTTCGGCTTCCTCTACGTGCATCCCGACCGGATGGCGTCCGTCGGCATCTTCATCCCGTCGTGGTTCGACAGTCCGGCGCGCACGGCGTATCGCTACCTCCAGCATTGGATGACGCATCCGCGCCTGTGGAAGCACTTGAAGGGAAGCACGATGCAGTCCTGGGGGGCCAAGACCCTGCAGGAGAGCGGGCGTCGCGGCGAGCCGCACCTCGTCGGACACGGCTACGCCCGCATCGGCGAAGGGTCTGGCAGCACGAACGTCCTCACCGGCTCCGGCGTGGACGAGGCGTGGGCCACGGGCGTGCAACTCGCCGAGGCGGTGATCGAGTTGACGAAGGCGGGCAAGCCGTACACCAAGGAGAATCTCGAGGCGACGTACGTCGCGCGTCGTCGCGCGAGTTGGGTCGACCACGATGCCGGCGTCGCCGAGCGTGCGCGTGACGGCTTCAACGCTGGCTTCCTGCGCGGCTTGGTCGGGATGGGCCTCACCGGTCTGACCCGCGGCCTCGTCAATATGCCCGGCAAGGTAGTGCCACCGCACGACCGGCTTCCGTCGCTCGAGCGATACTACGGCGATCGCATCCCCGGGGAGGAGATCCGCGAGATTCGCCGCCGCTGCCTCGCCGCCGGCCTGCCGGTGCACGACGCGCTGATGGATCGGTCGGGATGGCCCCGGATTGAACTCGACGGAGCGCTGCTCGTCTCGCATCAGGACGCGCTGCTGATGGGCGGCAAGGTGCAGGCAGCGGGCGGATTCGCCGACCATGTGACCTTCGCCGACGTCGCCACCTGCGCGGGGTGCGGCGAGCAGGTGTGCATCGACGGCTGTTCTGGACAGGCGATCATGCCCGGTCCCGATGGCGTACCGGTGTTCGACCGCGAGAAGTGCATTCACTGCGGCGTCTGTATGTGGAACTGCTCGAAGCCGCATGCGGCTGACGCGGAGCGCAGCAATGTTCGGTTCGCTGCTGGCTCCGGCGGCCTCCACTCCCCCATCAACTAGCCCACATCGAAAGGAAGCGCCACGCGATGTCCACTGGCTATCACGTTGTCGTCCTGGGCAGTCTCGTCCCGGACCTTCTGCAGACGCTTGAACCGGTGCAGGGGCCGACCGGCCCCGGCCTGAAGAACGAGATGATGCTCCCCGCCGTGCTCGATCCGTGGGCGGGGCACGCGCTCTTCGAAGCGGCGCATGTCGCCGCGGCGCATCCCGGCAGCAAGGTCTGGCTCGTGAGCCTCGGGCCCAAGGCCAAGCTGCAGCAGCTGATGATGAGCATCGCGCAGAAGGTCCCCTTTGAACTCGTCGCCGTGGATGGTTCGGCCAGCGGATTCCACGATGCGTTCGACGTGGCCGAGGCGCTGGCCGCTGCCATCGAGCGCATTCCGGCGCTCGACCGTTCGCGGTTGCTGCTCTTCGGCGGCTGTGCGTCGGCTTCGCGCGATGCCGGCGCCACCGTGCAGATGGTCGGCGAGCGGCTAGGCATCACCGACCAGTTCCTGTCGGCCGATGAACTCACCGTTACCGCCGATGGCGTGCTCACGGTGCTCGAGCGCGTGGAGGGCGGGCAGTATCTCGCGTCGAAGGTCTCTGGTCCGCCGTGCGCCATTGCCTGGGCAACCGGCAGCCTGCCTGAGCCGCCGAACAACCCGCAGGTGGGAATGGCGAATATGCGCGGGATCATGCCGGCCTTGCAGAAGGCGTCGTCCGTGCAGGTCGGCGCGCAGGGCGGAACCACCTTCATGAGCCTCGAGCTGCCGAAGCAAGAGCGCAAGACGCGCATCGTGAAGGATGTGCCGCTGGACGAGATGGCCCGCGAAATCGCCGAGTGGATCAAGGCCTAGAGATGACCATGGAAACCATCCTGTTTCTCGCGCACACCGAAGATGACGGAACGCTGGGGCGCGCCGCGCTCGAGGCGCTCACTGGTTCGTCGGAGCTGCGTTCTCAGCTGGCCGACGCCCGTTTCGCCGTGGGCATCATCGGCGGCGACGTGTCCGGGGCAATCACGACGACCTCCGGCTGCGGCGCCGATGCGTTCTTCGCCGTGCAAGGCGGGGACTTCGCCGTGTCGCGCTACGCCACCGATGCGGCGGCGCTCGACGCCATCTGCCGCGCATCAGGGGCCACGATCGTCCTCGCGCCGGCCACCTCGCGGTTCAATCGCGTGCTGCCGGGAGTCGCCCAGCGAATGGGCGGACGGGTTGATACGCACGTCGGCGGGTTCGCGGTCGCGGATGGCGCGCTGCGCATCCAGCGTGGCTACTACCGCCAACGCATGATCGGCACACTCACACGCTCGGCGCGCCCGTGGTTCCTCACGGTGGATGCTGGGGTGTTCCCGCGGTGGGACGGTGTGTCGAGGGATGTTCCGGTGCAGCACCTTGAAGTGCCGATCGATGACCGCCTGCGCCGAACCACGGTGGTGGGAAATCAGGCGCCGCCGTCGAACGCGCAGACCATCCGCCCGGACGCCAAGTTGCTGTTCGTGGCCGGGGTCGGTTGGACGAAGAAGCAGGGTGATGGTCAGGTGCATCTGGACGAAGCCGCCCAGATGATCCTCGGATTCCTCGACAAATCCGGTGCGTCACTGGGGAGCAGTAAGTCCCTTGTGGACCAGTCCAGCGAGGGACACAACGTCTTCTCGTTCATGTCGCACCTGAATCAGGTGGGACAAACGGGGGCGACCCCGCGGCATCCCAAGGGCCTTTCCACCTGCTGCCACGGCGAGGAGCCCCACGTCGTGGGATGGCGCTTTATTGGCGAGCGCCGCGCCATCAACCTGGACGCCAACTGCGGCTGGGCGCAGGGCAAGGCCGATGTCGTGTATGTGGCCAATGCCTTCGAACTGGTCAGGAAGGTCACTGAACTCTTGTAGGGACTGAGGGCTCCCCCTATAGTCCCTGCATGCTGAACATCGACCTTCGAGGCAAGCGGGCGCTCGTCGCCGGCGTGTCGGACGACCATGGCTTTGGCTTCGCGATCGCCAAGGCGCTCGCCGAGGCGGGCGCCACGGTGAGTGTGGCCACATGGCCGCCGGCCATGACGATCTTCAAGAACCTCCTTGAGCGCGGTAAGCTCGACGAGGCTCGCACCTTGTCAGATGGCTCTAAGCTCGCGTTCGAGCACATCTATGCGCTCGACGCCGCCTTTGACACGCTGGGAGACGCGCCGCAGGAGCTGTGTGAGAGCAAGCGGTATAAAGACGTTGGCGACTTCTCGATCGACGGACTCGCGAAGGCGTGGCTGGCCGACTACGGGGATCAGTCGCTCGATATCCTGGTGCATTCGCTGGCCAACGGTCCCGAGGTAAAGAAGCAGCTCCTCGATACCAGCCGCGCCGGTTACCTCACGGCGTTGAGCATCTCGTCCTACTCGCTGGTCTCCATGCTTGCGCGGCTGGGGCCGCTGATGCGTCGCGACGGGGCAGTGGTTTCGCTGTCATATCTGGCCGGCCAGCGGGTCATTCCCGGCTACGGCGGTGGCATGTCCACGGCGAAGGGCGCCCTCGAGAGCGACACGCGCACGCTGGCGTTCGAAGCCGGTCGGCGGTTTGGCGTTCGCGTCAACACCATCTCGGCCGGCCCGATGGCGTCGCGCGCCGCCAGCGCCATCGGCATCGTCGAAACGCTTGTGGACTACTACAAACTCAACTCGCCCCTTCCCGAGGTGTTGACGGCCACCGAGGTCGCTTACACCGCCGCCTTTCTCTGCTCGCCGTTGAGCAGCGGCATCACGGGATCCACCACGTACGTGGACAAGGGGTACAATGCGATGGGTATGGCGGTTGCCATGCCGCCGGACTTCCCCGACCTCACATCAAGAACCTAGCACGCATCATGCATCACAGGTTTGTCTCCGCCGTTGCCGTGGCCGGGCTCGTCGCGTGTGGATCACCCGCCGCGAAGGACGCCGCCGTCCCGGATTCCAAGGCGCCCGCGAATGCGCCAGCCGTCATTGCCGTTCCGTCGACTGTTCCGAAGCCCGTCATTCCAGAGGCCGGGAAGCCGCCGTTGATTCCGCCTGATCCGATGCAACGCGTCATCGCCGTCAATCAGGGGTATAGCCTGGCCAGCGCCACCATGGTGCATCAGGATGGCCGCATGCTGAGCCAGCTGTATCATGCCGACGCCGCGTTGAAGACCCCGGAAGGGACCATCCTGGGAAACGCCGCCATCGTTTCTCACCTGCTCACTCTCGCGCGCGATAAGTCTCTCAAGGGAATCGAACGAACCTCCAAGCGCCTTGAGACGCTCGACGACTCCACGATGGCCGACAGCGGCAGCTACGTGATGGTGCTCAAGCGCTCGGAGCGCGATTCCGTGCTTGAGCGGGGTCGCTACGCCACGAAATGGCGGGTGCGGTCGGACATCACCAGGTGGGTGATCCTCGAGGACTACCTCGCGCCGGGCGCGGCACCAAAGGCCAAGGGCGCACGCTAACGTTGCGGTACGGTCAGACGACGAAGGGAGCGGCAAGTCGCCGCTCCCTTCGTGCCTTTTGACGGGATGTCGCGCGCCTAGTCGGCCGCCACGTTGGGCGCCTTCTTCTTCGGCGTCACTTCCGGCAGGCCGAGCTTCTTCAGTTGGTCGTTGAACGCCTTGAGGTCTTCCGCATACACCTTTTCCATCCGCTTCGCCTGGACCTCGAGCTTGGCGTTCAACTCCTTGAAGACCTGCACGGCCTGTGCGGTGGGGCGCCCCGGAGAGGAGCCCACGACCCCCAGCAGTGCCGCGATCTTGTTGTTGAGCTTGATCGGGTAGTTGAGCGGATCCTGTGAGCTCTGGTTGCGGATCTGGTAGATCTCGCCCTCAACCGCCGTCACCTTGCCGTTCAGCGCCGTGCCCTGGTCACCAAGCTGCGGCGCTTGCTTCAACCGGTCGGCAACCTGCGCCTTCACGTCGCGCGCCGTGACCACGGCCTCGTTTGCCTCGCTCACCTTGTCGCGCACCTGGATGAGGAAGTCGAACTGCGCGACGAGATCGGCCATCGCGACCTTCCACCGCGGGTCCGCCTTGACGGTAAAAGTCTGTGCCTGTGTCTCGTTCCCCGCCGTCAGGCGCACCGTGTACTTCCCTGGAAGCGCCAGCGGCCCCGTTACGCCGCCAGCCCAGAAGATCATGCCATCGAAGCGCGCGGCGTCCGCATAGCGGAGGTTCCAGTTGAACTGGTTCAGGCCGGCGCGGTTCGGCGCGCGCATCGCGCGCGGCGCGCCGCCCGTGGAAGCCGCCACCGAGTCGCTGCTGAACGACTTGATCAGCGCACCCTTCGCGTCGATGAACTCCAGTGTCACACGCGTGCCGCCGTCCTTCAGGTGATAGTAGATCACGGCGCCCGACGGCGGATTCTGCCCCACCGGCGTCTGCCCGCCGTAGCCTGATCCGGGAATCCGGAAACCGCCCCCCCAATCAATGCGATAGGCGTCGGCCGGCTTGTAGAGATGGGCCGTCTTCGCGGTGACCGCCGCGGCCAACTGCCGCAGCGGCGAGACGTCATCCATGATCCAGAACGACCGGCCGTGCGTGCCGAGCACCAGGTCGTTGTCCTTCACGACCATGTCGTGCACCGGCACCGAGGGCATGTTGCGCCGCAGGGACTGCCAGTGCGCGCCATCGTCGAACGACACCCACACTCCCTTCTCCGTGGCGGCGTAGAGCAGGCCGGCCTTGGTCGGATCCTCACGGATCGCCCGTGTGAACTCATCGCCCGGAATGCCACTCACAATCCGCGTCCAAGTCTTGCCGTAGTCCGTCGTCTTGTAGAGGATCGGCGAGAAGTCGTTCTGCTGATAGCGGTTCGCCGCCACGTATGCGGTGCCAGCGTTGAAGTGCCCGGCATCGATGAGCGAGACGCGCGTGAAGTCGCCGATGTCCTTGGGCGTGACGTTTGTCCAGTTGACCCCGCCGTTGCGGGTGATCCAGATGAGCCCGTCGTCCGTGCCGGCCCAGAGCAGCCCCGGCGTGATTGGGGATTCGCTCAGCGCGAAGATCACGCCGTACGTCTCCACGCCGGTCTGGTCCTTGGTGATCGGCCCGCCGGATGCGCCCATCGTCTTGGGGTCGCGGCGCGCCAGCGGCGGCGAGATGATGGACCAACTCTCCCCTTCATTTGTCGTCTTGAACAGCTGGCTCCCCGCCGCATACAGGACGTTTGCGTTGTGCGGCGAGAACATGATCGGGAACGTCCACTGGAAGCGGTACTGGATGTCCTCCGACGAGTACCCCATCGGGTTGTCCGGCCACGGGCTGACATTCCGCTCAAGTCCAGTCGCAAGATCCTTGCGCGTCAGCAGCCCGCCGTAGGAACCGCCAAAGATGATGTCGGGCTTCACGGGATTCGCGGCGAGATACCCGGACTCGCCACCGGCGGCTTCCTTGAAATCCTCCATCGTCATCCCCCCTTCCTTGCGCGAAGGGCCGCACAGCGTGCTGTTGTCCTGCTGCGCGCCGCACACCTGGTAGGGGAAGTGGTTCGTCGTCGTCACATGGTACATCTGCGCCGTGGCAAAGGCCTGATTGGTCCACGACCGGCCGCCATTGAACGACACGTTGGCCCCGCCGTCGTTCGCCTGCACCATGCGCTCCGGGTCGTTCGACGCGATCCACAGGTCGTGATTGTCGCCGTGCGGCACCGGCATGTTCTGCGCAAACGTCTTGCCGCCGTCGCGCGACCGGAACCACTGCACGTTCAGCGCGTAGACCACATTGCTGTCCTTGGGATCGGCGATGATGCGCGAGTAGTACCACGCGCGCTGCCGCAGCTTGCGCTCGTCGTTCAGCTTCGCCCACGTCGCGCCGCCGTCATCGGAGCGGTACACGCCACCCTCATCGGCCTCAATGAGCGCCCAGATGCGGCTCGACCTAGCGCCGGACACCGCGAGACCGATCTTGCCGAGCAACCCCTTGGGCAGCCCGGGGTTGGCCGTCAGCTCCGTCCACGACTCACCACCGTCGGTGCTCTTGAAGATGCCGCCGCCGGGACCGCCGGAGTTCATCGACCACGGCGTGCGGTAGGCGTGCCAGAAGGCCGCATACAGCACGCGGGGATCGGCCGGATCGATGACGAGATCGGAGATGCCCGTCGCGTCATCGCGGTAGAGCACCTTGCGCCATGAGCGACCGCCGTCGGTGGTCTTGAAGACGCCCCGCTGTTCATTGCGGCCAAAGACGTGTCCAAGAACGCCAATCCAGACGATGTCGGGGTTCGTGGGATGGATGCGAATGCGCGACGAGTGGTTCTTGGGGTCGAAGAACGTGATGCGAGACCACGTTCGTCCGGCATCACGCGACGTCCAGACGCCGTCGCCGGGCGCGGTGTTGCCGCGAATGGGCGTCTCGCCGCCTGCCGCCCATACGATATCCGGATTCGACTCGGCCACGGCCAGCGCACCGATCGTACCGCCGAAGTAGCCGTCCGTGGCCGGCTGCCAACTCATGCCGCCATCCACCGTCTTGAAGACGCCGCCCCCGGTTGTTCCCATCCAGTACTCGTATGGACGTTGGGTCGATCCGGCCACGGCCACCGAACGCCCGCCCCGGTAAGGACCTATCTCGCGCCAGCGCAGCGCGGCGAAGGCCGTGGTGTCGAACGCTTGGGCGAGCACCGTCGTGGTCGGCACCAACATCGCGAGGACGGTCAGTAAGCGGCGGAGAAGTGGCATAGCAGCCTCGGTACAGGGTGATACGATCAGCCACGACGCGGCGATGCATCGGCGGCGCTTCGTCGGGCATCGTACATTCCAATAAGTTGGGCGTTCGTCCCGCCAGAGGCGAGAGAGCGCCGACCGGTCCGTCCCCATTACCCCTAGGGCCATGACGTCCTCCCCGCGTACTCTCCTCGTGTCCGCCACAGCCCTTCTTGCGGCCGCGTGTTCTGGCGCGGAACAGCAACCCGCCGCTGAAACCGCCCCGTCGGGGCCGCAACGCATTGTTGAAACCGCTGGATTCAAGACCCCAGAGTCGGTGCGCTACGATGAAGCGCAGGACCTTTGGTTCGTCTCGAACATCAACGGCAATCCGTCGCAGAAGGATGGCAATGGCTTCATCGCCCGCCTGACCGCTGACGGCGCGATGATGGACTCGATTCCGTTCATCGAAGGCGGACGGAATGGTGTCATCCTGAATGCCCCCAAGGGCATGGCGATCGTCGGTGAGACGCTCTGGGTGGCAGATATCGACGCCCTGCGCGGCTTCAACACCAAGACCGGCGCGCCGGTCGCGTCCATCGAAATCAAGGGCTCGGCGTTCCTCAACGACCTGGTGGCCGGACCCGACGGATCGGTCTACATCACCGATACGGGGGTGCGCTTCGACGAGAAGGGGGAGATGACACACCCGGGGCCGGATCGCATCGTCCAGGTCATCGGCCGGCAGTACAAGGCGGTGGTGAACTTCACCGGGTCGCCTGGCCCCAACGGCATCGCGTACGACGCCGAAGCGCAGCGCTTCCTCATCAATGCCTTCGCGAGCACCACGTTCTTCAGCTGGAAGCCGGGCATGGCTACCGCCGACTCCCTCGGCTCCGGCGCGGGTGCGGGCGACGGCCTCGAGGTGCTTGCCGACGGTCGCGCCGTCTACACGAGTTGGGCCGACTCGTCCCTTAGTGTCTTCGCGAACGGCGCGTCGTCCACGCTGCTCAAGGGATTGCCCAACCCCGCCGACATCGGCTACGACCCGAAGCGCCAGCGTATCGCCGTGCCGCTCTTCAATGACGGCAAGGTGGTGCTGATCAGCCTCAACGGAGCGAAGTAGCGATCCACCGCGCGACGCACCGCGCCGGCGTACGTTTCCGGCGCGGCGACTCCCTCCGACTCAAGGAGCGGGACAGAGCGTGAGGATGCCCGTTGCCGGGACCACGCGCACCGTGTCCCCGCGCGTGATCATGATGCCGCGCCACGTTGCGCCACGCGGGACGAGCCAGGCGGTCTCCGCTGACTTCGCCGGTGTGCCTTCAAGGTGCAGCGTGTCACCATATACGCGTACGAGCCGCATCACGACCGCTGCTGCCGGCGGTGCGCTGTCCGGCAGGACGCGATAGCAAATCGGCGCCTGCCGTGCCTCCGCGCGCAGCGCCGCGGCCGTTCCCCCGGCCACACCGCCGACATTCGTGATACGCTGCGCCTGGAGGGCGTTCTGTGCCGTTGGCATGACGGACGCCGCCAGCGCCTCCGGAGTCGGCGCGGCCTTTGCGGCAACGGCCGTTGTCGCTTCGCGTTCCCGCACGACGCGCTCGGCGCTGACCACTTCCTTTGCCTCGACGGCGACCGCCGCGTCGCGTGACGGCGCGGCGACGTCCACCGCGCCTGTGACTGGCGCGGGACGCGCGGCGTCCCGCGCGACGCGCGTCGCTGGTTCCGACATCTTCGCACGCGCCACCTCCTCAACCGGCGCGGCAACAACAGGCGGAGCGGCCGCTGGCGTCGGTGTGTGCGCAGGACGCAAGCATCGCCGCGCGTCGGCTCCCGGCGTACTTTTCACGCCGGCGCGCGGCCTCGTGCGCCCCCAGTCACCTCACACCGCCGGAGCTGCGGCCCGTGGCCGATTCCGCTGCCCTCGATCTCCTCGCCATCAACACGGTGCGTACCCTTGCCATGGATGCGGTGCAGGCCGCCGACTCCGGGCACCCCGGGACGCCCATGGCGCTTGCCCCGCTCACCTACGCCCTCTTTACGCGCCACCTGCGCCACGCCCCGTCCAACCCGCGGTGGCAGGATCGCGACCGGTTCGTCCTCTCCGCGGGCCACGCGTCCATGCTGCTGTACGGCACGCTCTTCCTGTCGGGGTACGACCTCTCACTCGACGACCTCAAGCAGTTCCGGCAGTGGGGGAGCAAGACCCCCGGGCACCCGGAAGTCGGGCACACGCCCGGCGTGGAAACCACCACCGGACCGCTGGGCCAAGGCATCGCCAATGCGGTGGGTCTGGCCCTCGCCGAGCGCTCGCTGGCGGCGACATTCAACCGGCCTGAGCACGCCGTGATCGACCACTACACCTGGTTCATCGCGGGAGACGGCTGCCTGATGGAGGGCCTCTCCCACGAGGCGGCGTCATTCGCCGGACACCAGAAGCTCGGCAAGCTCATTGGGTTCTTCGACGACAATGGCATCTCGATCGACGGCCGCACCGACCTGACGTGCAGCGACGACACCGCGCGCCGCTTCGAGGCCTACGGCTGGCAGGTCCTGCACGTCGCCGACGTGAATGATCTCGCCGCGATCGACCGTGCCGTCGCCGCGGCAAAGGCCGACACGCAGCGCCCCACGCTCATCATCACCAAGAGCGTCATCGGCTTCGGATCGCCCAACCGCGCGGGGACGGCCAAGGCCCACGGCGAACCCCTCGGCAAGGACGAGATCGCGCTTACCAAGCAGGCGCTCGGCTGGACGCCCGCCGAGCCGTTCACGGTTCCCGAGGCGGCCGTCACCCACTGGCGTGCGCAGGTGACCGCCGGCGGCGAGCAGGCACAGAAGGACTGGATGCAGCGCTTCGTCGCCTACACCAAGGCACATCCCGCGGAGGCCAAGGAGCTCGGCCGCCGGTGGCATGGCGATCTGCCCGCCAAGTGGGAAAGCCATCTCCCCACCTTCGACGCCGCCAATGGCAGCGTGGCCACGCGCGCCGCCAGCGGCGCCGTCATCAACGCCGTCGCGCCGCACGTGCCAGAGCTGCTCGGCGGTTCGGCCGACCTCGCCGGGTCGAATCTCACGATCGTGAAAGGCGCCACGGGCTGCTCCGCCGAGCACCCCGACGGGCGCAACCTGTATTTCGGCATCCGCGAGCACGCGATGGGCGCCATTATGAACGGGATGGCCCTGCACGGTGGTTTCATTCCGTACGGCGGCACGTTCCTCGTGTTCGCGGATTACATGCGGCCAGCCATCCGTCTCGCCGCGCTGATGGGACAGCACGTGATCTACGTCTTCACGCACGATTCCATCGGACTCGGCGAAGACGGCCCAACGCACCAGCCCATCGAGCACCTCGCAGCCCTCCGCTGCATCCCCAACCTGCTCGTCGTCCGCCCCGCCGATGCGGCCGAGACGGTCGAGGCTTGGCGCGTGGCGCTCGAGCACAAGGGCGGACCGGTGGCGCTCGTTCTTTCGCGCCAGAAGGTGCCCTTCATTGATCGCACGGGAAGGGGCGGTGCTGCCGGGCTCGCCCGTGGCGCCTACGTGCTCGCCGATCCCGCCGATGGCACGGCACCGCGCGCCGTGATTCTCTCCAGCGGATCGGAGGTGGCGATTGCGCTCGAGGCCCAACAGGCGCTTGCCGCCGAGGGGATTGCCACGCGCGTGGTCAGCGCGCCTTCGCTCGAACTCTTTGCTCGACAGGACGCGGCATGGTGGGCGGCCGTGCTCCCGGACGGCGTGCCGCGCGTCGCAATCGAAGCCGCGCATCCAATGAGCTGGTACCGCTGGGTGGGATCGACGGGAGCGGTCCTCGGTATCGAGAGCTTTGGCGCCTCCGCTCCCGCTCCACGGCTCTACGCGGAGTATGGGCTCACCGCCGCGCGCGTGGCGGGTGCCGTGAAGGCGGTTCTCGGGTAGGAGGACGGAAACCCACTGCCCTACAAGAGACCGCAACGACCTTACAGGAGAACACGGAGGACACGGAGAACAGCAACGGCAAGTGCTTGGGGGAACTGTGAACGCCACCCGACAGTCCGCGTGGCGTTCAGCCGTTAACCCCAGGTGTTGCAGTTGCCGTTCTCCGTGTCCTCCGTGTTCTCCTGTGCAGCCGTTGCCGTTCTCCGTGTGCTCCTGTGCAGCCGTTGCCGTTCTCCGTGTCCTCCGTGTTCTCCTGTGAGGCCGTTGCGTTTCTCCGTGTCCTCCGTGTTCTCCTGTGAGGCCGTTGCCGTTCTCCGTGTTCTCCTGTGCAGCCGTCGCCGTCCCCCGTCCCCCCTGCCTTGCACTCTCCCTGCGCCGGTCGTACGCTCTGCGCGTGCCGAATCGAACCCGACGCTTCCCCTGGGCCAACTGGCCCACCAAGCAGCTGCTGCAGCTGCGCATCAAGGACCTCGGCGTCAGCATTGAGGGCACCTGGCTGCAGGACTGCGTCAACGACCTCTATGCGGAACTCGATGCGCGCCGACTGCGCCTGCATCCGCACGTCTGGATCAGCGACGAGTGGTTCTCGCCGGGCAACGTGCCGGGCATCGCCATCCCGTTCTACCTGACCCATGCGCGCCTGATGAAGCTGGAGCGGTCGCAACTGCTGGAGGTCGAGGGTGGCACGTACGCCGAGTGCATGCAGATCCTGCGGCATGAGTGCGGGCATGCCCTGCAGCACGCGTTCCAGCTGCACCGGCGACGCGAATGGCAGCGGCTGTTCGGCCGATCGTCCATCAAATACCCGGAGTCGTACCGGCCGAACCCCGCCAGCAAGAAGTTCGTGCAGCACCTGCGGCGCTGGTATGCGCAAAGCCATCCGGATGAGGACTTCGCCGAGACGTTTGCCGTCTGGCTGGCGCCCCGTTCCGATTGGCGCCGGCGCTATGCCGGCTGGCCGGCCCTGCAGAAGTTGCAGTACGTGGACCGGCTGATGACCGAGCTGGCGGGCAGCAAGCCCGCGGTCACCACGCGCGCGGTCATCGACCCGGCGCGCACGCTGACTCGGACGCTCTTCGAGCACTACACCTATCGCCGAGCGCTGTACTCCGTGGAGCACCCAACCACGTACGACGAGGACCTGCTCCGGCTCTTCTCCGATGCGCCGCGCGACCGCCACCGGGAGGCGGCCGGCAGCTTCCTCCGCCGGCACCGCAAGGAGATCCGGCGCGTCGTCTCCCGGTGGACCGGCGAGTACCAGTTCACGCTCGACCAGGTCCTCCACGACATGATCGGCCGCTGCCGTGAGCTCCGACTCCGCGTCGTCGGCCGTGAACGGCAGCTGCTGATGGATTTCATGGTGCTCCTCACGGCCCGCACCATGGAGTTCCTGTCCAAGCACGGCCGCCGCGACTGGATCGCCGTATGAAGAAACATCGCGTCCTCGCCCTGATGCATCCGCAGCTCGTCCCGCCCGACTCGCTCGAGGGACAGCAGGAGAAGGACATCAACCGCTGGAAGACGGAGTTCGACGTCGTCAGCCACCTGCGCGCGTGCGGACACGAGGTGCGCCCACTGGGCGTCCAGTACGAACTCGCGCCCGTGCGCGACGCCGTCGAGCAGTTCCAGCCGCACGTCGTCTTCAACCTGCTCGAGGAATTCCACGGCGAGGTCGTCTTCGACCACAACGTGGTCAGCTATCTCGAGCTGCTGCGCGTCCCCTACACCGGCTGCAACCCGCGCGGGATGATTCTCTCGCGTGGCAAGGCGCTCTCCAAGAAACTCTGCGCCTACCACCGCATCCGCGTCCCCGAGTTCGCCGTCTTTCCGATGGGACGCAAGGTGCGCCGCCCCACGCACCTGGCCTTTCCGCTCATCGTGAAGTCGCTCATCGAGCACGCCTCCGTCGGCATCGCCAAGGCGTCGGTCGTGGACTCGGACGAGAAGCTCGCCGAGCGGGTGCGCTTCGTGCACGAGCGTATCGGCACCGACGCGATCGCCGAGCAGTTCATCGACGGCCGCGAACTGTATGTCAGCGTGATGGGCAATAACCGCCTCGTGGCCTTCCCCGCCTTCGAGCTCGTGGCCGAGAAACGCCCGGCGGATGAGCCGCTGATCGCCACGGCGCGGGCCAAGCATGACCTCGACTATCAGGAGCGCCACGGCATCGACATCCGGCCGGCGGAGCTCGACGCGGAACTCGCCGCCGAGGCGGCCCACGTGTCCAAGCGCATCTACCGCATCCTCGAGCTGAGCGGCTACGCCCGACTCGACTTCCGGCTGGATGCGCACGGCGACCTGTACTTCCTCGAGGCCAACCCGAATCCCGAGATCGCCGAACGCGAGGAGTTCGCGTCGTCGGCGCGGCACGCGGGCGTCCCGTACCCCGACCTGCTCGAACGCATCCTGCGGCTCGGGCTGCGGCCGGCGCCGTAGCCGCCGCGCCGTGCCCGGGCGCCCCGCGCCGGGGCGCCGATATTAGTAACTAATTGTTACTAATCAGTCGCCTCCAGCGCGCGCCGCAGGCGCGCCACCAGCTCCTCGATCTGCCCCTCGCTGATGATCAGCGGCGGCGACAGCGCGATGATGTCGCCGGTGACGCGCACCAGCGCGTTCTGGTTGAAGAAGCAGTCCACGAACACGTCGTACGCGCGCGTCCCCGGCCGTCCCGCGCGCGGTTCCACCTCGACCCCCGCCACGAGCCCCAGGTTGCGCACGTCAATCACGTGCCGCGCGCCGCGAAGTGAGTGCACCGCCTGCTCCCACACCGGGGCCAGCGCCGCCGCGCGCGCGAAAATCCCCTCGGCCGCGTACAGGTCGAGCGTCGCCAGTCCCGCCGCCGCGGCCAGCGGATGCCCGCTGTACGTGTACCCGTGGAAGAACTCCACACCCGCCGGCGTGGCGTTCACCACGGCGTCGTAGATCGCCCCCTGCACGCAGGTGGCGCCCATCGGCACCGCGGCGTTCGTCACGCCCTTGGCCAGCGTGATAATGTCCGGCATCACGTTGAAGTACTGCGCGGCGAATGGCGTCCCCAGCCGTCCGAAACCGGTGATCACTTCGTCGAAGATCAACAGGATGCCGTGCGTCGTGCACAACGCGCGCAGTTTCTCCAGGTAACCCACGGGCGGCACCAGCACACCGGTGGACCCGGCCATCGGCTCGACGATCACGGCGGCAATTGTTTCCGCGCCGCGCTCGGCGACGATCTGCTCGAGTGCGTCGGCGAGGTGCGCGCCCCACGTCGGCTGCCCCTTGGAGAAGGCGTTGTGCGCGAGATCGTGCGTGGCCGGCAGGTGATCCACCTGCGGGAGCAGCTGGGCGGCGAACGCCTTCTTGTTCGGCTCGATGCCGCCGACGGAAATCCCGCCAAACCCCACGCCGTGATAGCCGCGAATGCGTCCCACGAACCGTGTGCGCTGCGGCTCGCCCCGGGCGATGTGGTACGCCAGCGCGATCTTCAACGCCGTGTCTACGGCCTCCGACCCCGAGTTCGAGAAGAAGACGCGGTCAATGCCCGCCGGAAGCAGTCCGGTGAGCTTGGTGGCGAGTTCGAAGCTCCACGGATGCCCCATCTGGAAGCCGGGGGCGAAATCGAGCGTCGCCGTCGCACGGCTGATCGCCTCGACGATCGGCGCGCGGCAATGCCCCGCGTTCACGCACCAGAGGCCCGCCGTGCCGTCGAGAATCTCTCGCCCGTCGTCCGAGCGATAGTGCATGTCCTTGGCGGAGACGAGCAGGCGCGGCCGCGCCTTGAACGCCTTGTTGGCGGTGAACGGCATCCACAGCGCGTCGAGCGAGGGCGTATGAGCAGGCATGGTGGGTGTCGGGTGTGCAGATGTGAATGGCGCAGAATAGCGCGCAAGAAGACGGAGGACCACGGACGACGCCTGTAATCTGCGTCATTCCGTGGTCCTCCGTGCAGGCTCCTGAGAAGTCCCACGACCCGCCAAGTGGCTCGCCGTCGTTCTCTGTCGTTCTCTGTCGTTTTCTGTCGTTCTCTGTCGTTCAGAACGACATCATGATCGTGCGCCCACCGCCTCCAAAAGCCCCGAAACGCTGATTGACTACCGAGTTGAAGATCGATCCGAACTGGTAGCGCAGCCCTCCCATCAGGAAGTAGCGGTAGTTCGTGGACAGCGCCTGTTGCCGAGCGATCACGTCCTCGTCGGTGGCTTCGCCGCGTGGCAGGTATAGTTGGTCGCGGACACGTGACACGCTGCCCCCGAGATTCACACTGAATCCCTTGCCCAGCCGCAGATCCACGTTGCCGTGGACGCTGGCGTTGTAGTGCTTGAGGGCGTTCAGGAACTGCGACCCACTGAGCGATACGCTCGCCGATCCCGAAGGCTGGCGCTTGCTCAACCCCACGGCGAGATAGTGCATGGGTCGCGTTTCGCGGTCCTTGTCGTAGATCGTCGTCTGCTGATAGTCATAGTGCTGGAGGCCGACGGAGTAGAGGACGGTGAGGCGCCGGCGCGTGTATTCCGCGTAGGGCCAGTAGTCCCACTCGACGGCTGGCCCGACGACCATGTTGAGGTCCGTGTTGTAGTAGTCCGAACGGTCGGCCTGCGCCTTGCCGCCGACGGACCAGTGCGCACCGAGACTGCGCACGGCCATGGTGCTCACCCCGAAACTCCGCTGCAGCGTGCCATACGTCGCGCCGTTGCTGAACGAGAACGACGACTGGTCGTAGGAGTAGTTGCCGTTGATCCGGATCTTCCATGTATCGGTCGTCCGGTTGGCGTCGAGGCTTCCCGAAAGATCCTTGAACGACTGACGCTTCTCGCCGTTGGCGAATCCGTTCGCCGAGATGCTGTACGTCCAGAAGTTCCAGCGGTCGCGTGCCGCAGCCGGCGCGGCCGCGGCACCGCCAGCCGGCGCGGCGAACGCCACGGACAGCCTCGCCCCGAGCGGCGTCTTGGCCGCATACGGCAGCAGCAGTTGACTGATCACGCGCAGCAGTCCGCGTCGCTGGGTGTCGGACGCATCATTGGCGTTTGATGTGTAGGTCAGCGTGTCGGCGGTTCCGGCATACTGCTTCTGTCCGATCGCCACCGCCGTATATCGACGCCCTCCGGATCCCGTGGCTGCCGAGGTGATGAGCACGTGGATTTCAGCATCCAGCCGCTCGCGCATCCAGTTGACCCACTTCATCTCGGTCACCAGGAACTCCCGGTCACACCCCCACTCCTGGCAATCCAGATACGCGCGTACGGCGGTGTTCTGCCCGGCGTCTGGGCTCGAGGGGGCGGGCGCCTGGGCCGAGAGTTCGCGGGACAGCCAGAGAACGCTGCACATCGCGAGCACGCGCAGGAGAGAAGGCCACGAGCCGAGTCGCATCGGGATTCCGGATATGGGTAGGGACCAACTTGGGGTGCCGTCGTTAGGCGGTTGTTGCGGCCGCATTACGAGACGGTGAAAGACGCGCGAGACCACTCGCTGGGGACAGCGGCAACCCAAACATCTGACACCCTCAGTTCACGGAAAGTTGCCCCGCCCCGTGCGCCCCCGATCCGGCGGCATTGCCCGACCCCGACAAGAAAGCAGACGCCCGGACCATCCCGGCCCGGGCGTCTGTTGTCTCTCTGTTGTTTCTCTGTTGTTTCTCTGTTGTTTTTCTGCCGGTATGGCCAGGGGCAGAATCGAACTGCCGACACGCAGATTTTCAG
>VHBQ01000003.1 GCA_016871855.1 Gemmatimonadota bacterium | reverse complement strand
GGCGGAAGAGCTCGGCTCCTTCGAGGAAGAAGGGCCGCTTCTCGGGGAGGCTGAGCTCGAATCGAGTGAGGTTGACCGTCTCCCGATCAGACTCGATAGTCGCGAAATCCGGATTCACCGTCCCCACCAGCGAGATCCCGGGGGTGAGCGCCCACCGCAAGTCCAGCCCTGCATCCCAGAACGGCTCCATGCCTTCCTGGGAGCGGGAGAGGCCGTACGCGATTCCCTCGAGGCGCCGCGGCGGGCGCGCAAGGTTGAGACCGCGGAGCTCCCCGGCCGTGGAGACCTGATACGGCTCGTTCACGGGCCCGGACCAGTGGGAGAGTTCGAACGTGCGCCGCCGACTCCTCACGAAATTCACGCGCCACGTGCGATCGCGCCCCGGCTCAAACCGCACGGACGAAAACGGAATGGCAAGTTCCGCCTCCCAGCCCTCGGGCGTCTGCCGCGCGCGCACCGTCCACGGCGCATCCCAGGATGCGTCCTGCGTGCGGCCGTCGTTCACGATGCGCAGGTCCGCCTGCGTTCCCAGCGCGTTGACGGCGAAAAAGTAGGCCGACTGGCGATCACCGTAGGTGTCGAGCAGGACGGCGAAGGCGTCGTCTTGATCCAGTGACGCGTCCCGGCGCGTGAGCTGTGCGATCACCGGCTCCGCGTCCGACGCCCGCACCGCCACGTAGAGCGTGGTGGAGTCGTAGAGCACCCGCACTTCGGTGCGGTGCTTCGATCGGGCGCCGCGCTCGGGTTGGAACTGGACGAAGTCGCCGAGGACCGGCGCCCCCTTCCACTCGTCGTCCTTCACAACCCCGTCCACGGCGGGGGCCTTGCTGGCGCGAACTGCGGGAGCCCGAACGGCAGAAGAGGCACTTTGGGGCTGGACGGGCTCGGGAAGGGCAGCGAGTGCTCCCAACGCCGCCAGGGCCGCAGTCGCGTGCCGCAGGAAGCCCGCACGGCGCAGGGACTTTCCATCCCACGTCATCGCACTCACCTCCGGAACAGGTAGCTGGCCTTCACGAAAAAGGCATCGTCCCGCCGCACGAGATCCCGGAACTTCATCGGCTCGGGCTCAGTCATGCGGGCGCCGTATCCGACGTAGAACACCGTGCCGGGCTGGGGTTGGTACATCACCAGCCAATCGGCGCGGAAGGAGTTGTCGCGGTAGGCCGCGGCCGGCACCCAGCCGGCGCCGCTGCGCCGCAGCAGCGGATATCCGGTGCGCCCTTCGTCGCGCAGATCGAGCACGGATTCCGTGAAGTACTCCCCAATCAGGCGTGCGGAGAGCGCCCGCGTCGCCTGATACTCGAGCTTCAGCCGCGGGTTGCGCAGCAGCCCCACCGTGCCGCCGCCGTGCTTGCGGTCGTACTCCTGCATCTGGTACGAGGCGCTCACCCGGAAGCGCTCGCTGGGTTTGAGGCCGACTTCGAGTTGGAAGTAGATGATGTCAGCCGAGGCCCACTCGTAGAAGTTCTCGTCCTGCCCCCAGAGGTACATCCCGCTCGCCGAGAACCAGCGGAACTGCGGCGAAGCCACGCGAATCACGTAGTCGCGGTTGGGCAAGCGCGGCGTTCCGGTGAACGGCAGCGTGTCCACGCCGCCTCCCGGGCGCGGCGCGGCGATGCGGTAGAGCGAGCCGTAGTACGCCGGGTCGTAGCCGAACGTCTCCACCAGCAACGCCAGCGTGCCGTTCCACCCGCCGCGCAGGTTGGCGTCGAGGTTGAAGTGGAGCTTCTTGTCGCGGGCGTCGCCGCGCTTCATGAACCGGTCGTAGAACCAGAGTCCGTCGATCGCGAGGTTCGGCGTCAGGCTCTCGATGCGCGATCCCTGCGGCATGAAGAACGTGTAGCGCGGCGCGATGAGCGCGTGCACCTGGCCGCCACGCGAAATGAAGCCGCTCTCCGTGCGGAAGTCGGGGTCTATGCCGTTGAGCAGGGTGGAGACACCGAAGGCGCGCCCGTTGCGCGCCAGACGCAGGTCCCACAGCGGCCCGCTGAACGTGCGCCCGCCACGCGTGGTGCGCGACCCGGCCACCTGAAGCGCCGCCGTGTAGATGCGGTCGCGCACCAGCCGCGTGTCGAAGCTCAGCACCCGGTTGCTGTTCGCGCCGTCCACGCGGTCGGTGTACAGCACCCCCGCCCGCCCCTGCGCGCCCAGGTCCCGCACGACGCGCAGAATGTTGAACACGGGGCGGTCGCGTCGCGTTGTGCTCGCCACGCGGTCGTCCACCGCCGAGAGAAACCCGATATTCGTCGCGCCGAGCTTGCCCGAGATCTTGGCCGCCGCGATCGGCTGCACCATCCGCCGCGTGTACACCAGGCCGTTCGGTGACAGGAACTGCTCCACGCCGTCGAGGAAGAACGGCCGCTTCTCGGGGAACGACAGCGCTTGCCGCGGATCGAACGAGAACTGACCGGCGTCGGCCTCCACCTGGGAGAAGTCGGGATTCACCGCGGAGTTGAGGGTCAGGTTGTTGGTGATCCCCCAGCGGATGTTCGCCCCCACCTCCGGCGCCGATGTGCGATAGGCCCACCGGCCGTCGTTGCCGGGCTCGCCATCGGCGCGGTCGGTTACCTCTGGCGTCAGGTCGAGCACGAGCCCGCGCCGCATGCCTGTGAGTCCCGCGAGCGTCCCCGACTGCGCCAGGAACGACGAGTTGGCGCGCTGGGCCGGCGTCCAGCTGTCCTCGTAGCCGGAGTGCTGCACGCGGCGCGTGATGTTGAGCCCCCACGTCTGCGACGCCGCCGACTGGAAGCGCAGCGACTTGAACGGGATCCGCACCTCGACCTCGTACCCCCACGGCGTCACCCGCCCCTTCGATTGAAAAACGAAGTCGGGGCGGAGATCCGCGCTCTCGCGCGACTGCACCGAACCCATGAAGCTCACGTTGGCGATCTGCCCGCTCTCCTTCAGCACCCCGTCAGCTTGCACGCCGAGCGGGTTGACCATGAACACCGTGGCCTGGCGCCCGTCGTTGAAGGTGCCGAGCAGCAGTTGCACGTAGTCGTCGGCGCCGATCTTGTCGCGCTCGGACAGCGTGGCCCGCACTTCGCCGTGCGGCTCGTAGGCGCGGATGCCGAAGTGCATCGCCGTCGGCGAATACCAGACGAGCACTTCGGTGCTGTCGGCGGAGGGAATGCCGTCCTTGGGCGCGAACTGCGAGAAGCCCGTGAGCACCGCGGCCGACCGCCAGACCGGCTCATCGAGCGCGCCGTCCACCGTGATCGCGGCCTCCACCCGTGGCGGGGCCACGGCGACGTCTCCGCGCCGGCCGTGATAGACGCGCGGCGGATCGTCAGGTGGCGCGATCAGGGCGACAGCGGAGACCAAGGCGGCGAGGATCGGCAACGACATCACAACTCTCCTGAAGGAACCCGCCTCAATACGGAGGCAGAGGGGGCGTGGGTGTCATAAGTTAGCTCCCATGGAAACCATCCGGAGTTCCCTCGCCCGCGTCGTGCGCGCCGGCGCCGCCTGCGCCGCGGCCACCCTGCTCTCCCTCGCGCTGCTGCTCCCCGCCGCCGTCGCCGCGCAGAAGCCGTCCAAGCGCGCCCCCGACGCCGACCTCGACGCCTACATCGCCAAGGGCCTGCAGGACTGGAAGATTCCGGGTCTCTCGATCGCCGTCATCAAGAACGACTCGGTCGTTTACGCCAAGGGCTTCGGCGTCCGCAAGCTCGGCGACGCCACGCTGGTGGACCCACAGACGCTCTTCGGCATGATGTCCACTACCAAGGCGATGACCGCGCTCGCCGTGGCGATGCTCGTGGACAGCGGCAAGGTGGCGTGGGACGATCCGGTGACCAAGCACCTGCCGTGGTTCCAGCTTTCCGACCCGTACGTCACGCGCCACGTGACGGTGCGCGACCTCCTGCGGCACAACGCCGGACTCGGCAACGCCGACCTGCTCTGGGTGCGCGGCGATCTGTCCACGCGCGACATCCTCGAGCGCACGCGCAAGCTGCCGATGGCCTACTCGATGCGCGACGGGTTCATCTACCAGAACGTGATGTACCAGGTGGCCGGCGAAGTGGTCGCTGCGGCGTCCGGAATGCCGTGGGAGCGCTTCGTGAAGACACGCATCATGGATCCGATCGGGATGACCCGCTCGCAGCCAACGCTCGCCGCCCTGCGCGCCGCCGGCGACGCGAACGTGTCGGCGGCGCACTACGAGATCGACGGTGTGACGCGCGTCATCGACGAGTCTCCGGTGGATCCGGTCCCCGCCGCCGGCTCGGCCTGGTCGTCAGCCGACGAGGTGGCCAAGTGGATGCGCTTCCTGCTCGACTCCGGACGCGTTGGCGGCCGCCGCCTCGTCTCGGAGGCCAACTATCGCGAACTCCTCAAGCCGCAGGCCTTCGTCAGCGCGGCGCAGTTCTACCCCACCGCCGAACTCACCCGCCCGCACTGGATGACCTACAGCTTGGGGTGGTTCCAGCAGGACTACCGCGGGAAGTTCGTCGCGATGCACACCGGCTCGATTGACGGGCGGACGGCGATCATTGCGCTCGTCCCCGAGGACCGGCTGGGCGTCTACATCTTCGGCAACACCGACCACGCCGAGTTCCGGCACGCGTTGATGTGGCGCGTGATTGACCGCTATACCGGCGCCCCGCCCCGCGACTGGAGCGCGGAGTTTCTCACGCTGTACGGCGACCGCAAGGCGAAGGCGGAGAAGGCGCGCGCCGAGCGCGAAGCCAAGCGAGTGGCCGGCACGTCGCCAAGCCTCGCGCTCGCCGCCTACGCGGGCACCTACGATCACCCAGTGTACGGCGACCTCAAGTTCGAGTTCGCTGACGGCTCGCTGACCGCGCGCTTCGGTCCGTCCGCCGAGCGCGCCGGGCGCCTGGAGCACTGGAACTACGACACGTTCCGCGCGCGACTCGGCGATGGCCGTGACGGCTGGACCTACTTCGCCTTCCGTCTTGATGCCGCGGGAAGCGTGGCCGCCGTCCGCTTCGACGACGCCGCGTCCCTGGAGTTCACCCGCCGTAAGTAGAGGGCCGCCGGTCCACCGTCAACCGTCTACCGTCCACCGTCCGTCCTACACGTGCCTGTCGGTATGCCGCGCCGCCGCATGGTGCGGCTTGAGCTTCTTCGGTTTCGTCGGCGCAAGGATCGTCCCGCGGCACTTCTTCGCCCCGCACCGGCAGGCGTAGTGCCGCTCGTCCTCCGCCGTCTCTGAGCCGTCGCGCTCGTACGCGTAGTCGTAGAAGAGCTCATCGCCCTGCGCGATCGGCTTGATGGCGATGATGAACACGCGGCTGCGCGTGATCACCGCTTCGCAGTTCGGATCGCACGAGTGATTGATGAACCGGGCATCGTTGCCGTTCACCGACGCGTCAATCACCGTCTGCCGCGACACGGAAAAGAGAAACGTGTGGTGGTTGGTCATCGTCGCGTCGTCGTATCGCGCGTCGGCGATCGCGTGCGAGATGCGCTGGCCGAGGTACTCGATGAGCCGCTCCCCCCTCCGGATGTCGCGCGTGGCGAACGCCCCGCGTCCGGCGATGGCGGAGCGGCGAATCCTCAAGGGTGCGACGGCGGCGGAAGGACGAGGCGGCATGAAGGGGCGGTCGAAGGATGGTGCAAGGTAACCGCCGCCAGCGGCCGCTCAAGCGGGGCGCACGGCGGATCTGGCGTCGGCGTCGCGCGGAATGCATCGTGCGATATGCCCCAGCACAGCGTGAATCCCGCCACCGGCGACGTGCTCGCCGTGATTGCCGACCATAGCGAGTCGGAATGCGAACTCCGCGTCGCTCAGGCCGCGACCACCGCCGCGACGTGGCGCGAGACGCCGCTGCGCGAGCGCACCGAGGTGCTGCGACGCGTCGCGGACCGCTTGGACGCCGAGCGCGAGGGCCTGGCCCGGCTCGCCACGCTGGAGATGGGGAAGACGGTCGAAGCGGCGCGGCAGGAGGTCGCCAAGTGCGCCCTCGCCTGCCGCTACTACGCCGACGAGGCCGCGGCCATGCTGGCGCCGGAGCGCGTCGTGCGCGACGGACGCGAGGACGGCGCGGTGCATTTCCTGCCACTCGGCGTGCTGCTGGCCATCATGCCGTGGAATTTCCCGTATTGGCAGGCGATGCGCGCCGCGGCGCCCGCCGTCGCCGCGGGGAACGTCGTCCTGCTCAAGCACGCCTCCAACGTGCCGCAGTGCGCGCTGGCCATCGAACGGCTCTTCCGCGAGGCGGGCGCGCCCGTCGGCGTCTTCGGCACTCTGCTGATCAGCGGCGCCCGCGCCGGCGCGCTAATTGACGACGCGCGCATCGCCGCTGTGACCCTCACGGGTTCGGAAGCGGCAGGACGAGATGTCGGCGCCCGCGCGGGGCGCGCCATCAAGCCGTGCGTGCTCGAGTTGGGCGGGAGCGACCCCTTCGTCGTGCTGCCCAGCGCCGACTTCGTCGCGGCGGCCGACACCGCCGCCCGCGCCCGGTGCATCAACAATGGGCAGTCGTGCATTGCCGCCAAGCGGTTCATCGTCCACACCGACGTATACGACGCCTTCGCCGAGCGATTCGTCGCGGCGATGCGCGCGCTCCGCATCGGCGACCCGTTGCGCGACGACACGGACGTCGGCCCGCTGGCCACGGCGGCGATCCGCGACGAGGTGCACGATCAGGTGGTCCGGTCGGTCGCGGCGGGGGCGCGGGTGCTCTGTGGAGGAGAAGTCCCGCCCGGCGCGGGACACTTCTATCCGCCCACGGTCCTCGCCGACGTGCCGCACAACGCTGCCGCCTCGCGCGAGGAGGTGTTCGGGCCCGTGGCGCCGCTCTTCCGCGTGGCGTCGGCCGACGAGGCGCTGGCCCTCGCCAACGACACGCCCTTCGGACTCGGCGCCGCCGTGTGGACGCGCGACGCCGCGGAGGCCGAGCGTTTCGGACGGGACATTGAGGCCGGCTCCGTCTTCATCAACGCGATGATGGCGAGCGATCCCCGGTTTCCGTTCGGCGGCGTGAAGGCGAGCGGGATCGGGCGTGAGCTCGCCCGCGAGGGGCTCCGCTCGTTCGTGAACGTGAAGACGGTGCGCGGCGCGCCGTAGCGGCGCGCTATCGCGGCTTCAGGAAAAAGCGCCGCGTCGCGTTCCACCAGCGCGTCCAGCGCGTCGCATGCCGTTCCTGGCGGGCGAGCTCGCGCGTGAGCGCGCGCCATTCGCGCTGCATCGACGCCGCGTCGCGGAATCGCTGTTCCGGATCGGCCGACAGCGCCGTGCGCAGCCAGTCGGCCAGCTCTGGCGGGAACTGCTCGAGGTCCACGTTGCCGGCGAGCTGCTGCGCGAGAATCGCGCGCGCGTCGCCGCCGCCGAACGGCAGCTTCCCGGTCAGCGCGAAGACGACGATCCCGGCCACCGCGAAGAGATCGGCCGCCACGCCCTGCGCTTCGCCGAGCAGTTGCTCGGGCGCGGCAAAGGCGGGCGTGCCCGAGGCGCCCACACGGTCGTCGCCCAGCGCGTTCGCGATGCCGAAGTCCGACAGCCGCCACCGGCGATAGCGGTCGATGAGGATGTTCTCGGGCTTGATGTCGCGGTGAATGATCCCGTTCGTGTGCGCCTGCCCAAGCCCGTCGAGCACCGCGTCCACCTGCGGCGCGATCTCGGCGATGCTGCGCGGGCCGTTGCGCGCGACGAGGTCGGCGACGGAACCCTCCTCCTGCACTTCCATCGTGTACCAGGAGACGTCGCCCTTGGCGTCCCACGCGTAGATCGGGACGATTGCCGGATGATTGAGCTGCGCCGCGAGCCGCGCCTCGCGGCGGAAGCGCGCCACGGCGTCCTCGTTCCGCGCGATGTTCGGGTGGAGCATCTTCAGCGCCACCTCGCGCTCGAGCGAGAGGTCGCGCACGCGCCAGACCGAACCGAACTGCCCCGTGCCGAGCGACGCGAGCACTTCGTAGTCGTCGCCCGTCGCCCAGCGCAGGCGGTCCTCCTCCGAGACGGCCCGGTATTCGCCTGAGCTCTGGTCAACGCCGACGAGCAGCGGCGTGCCGGTGCCGGAGATGCGCTCGATCTGGCGCAGCAGGCCGGACAGATTGAAAAACCGATCGTCCGGCGACGGGGCAAGGGCGCGATCCACCAACTCGGCGACGCTGGCCGGCACTTCCGGCCGCACAACGCGAACCGGCGGCACCTCATCACGCGGGGGCAACTCGCCCGTGAGAATGGCGAAGCAGACCGCCCCCAGCTGCCACTGATCGCTTGCCGGCGTCGGTCGCCACGCGCCCGTCAGGAGTTCATTGGGGAGCGGCACGAAGGCCGGATCCGGGCGCAGCCCGGCCGGAACGTCTTGCGCGGGAACGGCCCATTGCCAGCCGAGCAGATACAGCCGACCGGCCGGCGTGGTGTAGATGTTGTCAGGCGAAACGGCACCGTGCGTAGCGCCGGCGTCGTGCAGATAGGCGAGCGCCGAGCCCGTGGCGCGCAGGACGCGCAGCATGTACGGCACCGTCTCGGTGCCGATGCGGCGCAGGCGCGCGCCAACCGTTTCGCCCGCCACCCAGCGCCGCAGGTATCCCGGCCCGCGCGGGCTCTCGCGGTACCGCCGCCAGAAGTGGTACGTGGTCGGGATGTTTGGGTGGTTGCGATGCGCGAGTTGCCGCGCCTCCGCGAACAGCCACTTCTCGTGCGCCGGATCCGGCGCCGTCACCAGAGCGAGCGCGCGCCCGAACGCGTCCACCAACTGCATGGCGTGCCGGTGCGCGGTATAGACGCCCTCCTCGCCCCACCGCCAGCCGGGAGGAAGCTCCCACCGGTCGAGGTGCGGCGGGATGCCGGTGGAGCGTGTATGCGGCGCGATGGGAACGGCGGGGCTCATGGGAATCTGTAAATCTGTCAGGCGGCGCCGCGGCCGACCAGACGAACGGTGACGGTCGTCCCCTGATTCGGGATGCTGGCGACCTCGATGGTGCCGCCCCACCCCTCGATCAAGCGACGGCTGATGGCGAGCCCGAGTCCGCTGCCGCTGGTGCGCGTCGAGAAGTGCGGCTCGAAGATCTTCGGCAGCACGCTGGGCGGAATGCCGTGCCCGTCGTCATGCACCACCACGCGCACCGCCCCCTCGCCCTTGCCGAGCGCAATGCGCACCTGCCGCGCGCCGGAGTGCCGCGCGTTCTCGAGGATGTTGAGCAGCACCTCGCGCAGTTCAGTCTCGCGCGCCATCGCCATCAGCGCGGAGCCGCCGCCGCTGAGCTGCCACTCGACGTCACCGGCGCCGATCTGCTCCAGCCGCACCACGTCGGCGACCACGGCCGCGACATCCACCGGCTCGGGCGGCGCCTGCTCGGCGGGGATCATGCCGTAGCGGCTGAAGGCGCGGGCGATCTCATCCAGCCGGTCGATCTCGGCAAGCATGCGCGCGACGTTTTCGTCGAGCACGTCATCGAAATCCACGCGCGGATCACGCCGGGCACGACTGAGATGCTGCATGCCGAGGCGCATCGGTGTGAGCGGGTTCTTGATCTCGTGGGCCACCTGCCGCGCCATCTCGCCCCAGGCCAGCACGCGCTGAGCGCGCGCGAGTTCGCTCAGGTCATCGAGCGTGATCACGGCGCCGCGCGCGCCGCGCACGAGCCGCGTCAGCCGCACGTGCAGTTGCACGCCGCCTGGGCGCTCGATGTCGAACTCCTCCTGGTCCGCCGCGCCGGCAAGGAACCGCTGCAGCCGCTCGACGAGCGGGGCGTCGAGCACCGCATCCGCCGTGGCGCCGGGAAGCGAGCCGTCGGGGAGCAGCGCCACCGCCCGCGGGTTGATGAGCGTGATGCGTCCCTCCGCATCAACGGCCACCACGCCACTCGCCACATCGCGCAGCACCGCCGCGAGCCGACGCTCGGCCGCTTCCAGCGCATCACGGCTCGCCCCCAAGTCGGCGGCCATCCGGCGGAAGGCATCGAAGACCGGTTCGAACTCCACCGGCGGCTGACCGCCAGGCAACGGTTCGCGCGCGCCCCCCGCCACGGCAAGCGCACCGCGCCGCAGGGTGTCGATGGGGCGCGCAAACGTGCGCGCGGCGATGCCGCTGAGCCAGAACGCGGCGAGCGCGCCCAGCGCCGTGACGACCAGCACCAGCACGGCGACGTCGCGACGGCGGCGGTCGAGCGCCCGCTCGTCGCTCCGCGCCGGCGCCGAGAGCACGAGCCGCGCGCCACCTGGCTCGATGGTCAGGTAGCCGAACCGCACACGGCCGCGCCCGACGCGTTCGTCCATTCCGGCGAGCAGTTCATCGTTGTCGCCGAGCGCGCGCACCACAGCCGGGGGAAGGAGCCGGCCCACAGGCGCGAGCGCATCGATCAGCGGATCGCTGGTCCCGATGAGGAGCCCGTCCGCGAAGAGCAGCAGCGGCGTGTCGAAGCGCGCGGCCGCCTCGCTCAACTGCACGCTGTCGGACGAGGTCGCTACGCCGCGCAGGGTCTCGCGCACGAGGAGGTCGCGACTCTGCCGATCATCCGCCTGCAGGCGGCGGTAGCTCCACGCCGCAAATCCTCCCGCAGGAAGCACGAAGAACGCAAACAGGGCCAGCGAGAGTCGCAACCGGTAGCTGCGCGGCCAGCCGCGCACCTGCACCCGCAGCCAGCGAACGCCGGTGCCCTCGGCGGCGAAGAGCAGGCCCCACAGCAGCGAGACGAGCAGCACATTCAGCATCACGAGCAGCGCGCCACGCGGTACCAGCGCCTCGAGTCCGCGCAAGTCCACGCGGGCGTGCACACGCGCGGCCCCGGCGTCGCCCACGGGGACCACCCAGTCGCCATGCAACTCATTCGCGCGACGTGACCAGCGCGCCGCACGCGCCGAGACCTCACGCGCGTCGCCCACTTGCAGGCTGTACGGCGGCTCGGCGTTGGGCGACTGGCCGAGACCCACGAGCGCGATGAACGGATCCGCTGGAACCAGTCTCGTGCGCGGCGAGACCACGACCGTGGTGACATCGCCGCCGCGATGCGGCACCGCCAGCACCAGTTGGGCGAGCGGAGCCGGGATGGTCTCGCGCAGCACGGGCCGAGCCAGCCGGCGCGCCTCGGCGGCGAAATCGGCGAGTCCCTCGGTCGTTCCCGGCGCCATCGCGACGCGCAGGTCGGCCACGGGCCGTCCCAGCGAGTCCCACGCGGTCAGTTCCGCCGGGAACCCGGCGGCCCCCAGTTCACTCGCTGCATAGCGGCCGAGCAGCGCCGTGCGGTTCGTCGGCGCGGCCGCGAGCGCGAGCTCTGACGCCAACCGCTGGAGAAGCGACGCGGCATCCGGATCCACGGCGCCCAGCCCGACCACGTCAGCCTGCGCGAGTTGGACGCGCTGCCGAACCGACGCCGACCAGACGAGGGTCACGGCGCCACAGGCCGCCACGAACGCGGTGCGCAGCAGCGCGCGCCGGGCGCGGCGCGCCGTCGCGAGCGCCGCGATGGCGGCGATCCAGAGCACCGGATACCACCCGGGGAGCCGCCCCGGCGCCTCGAGCAGCATCGGCGCCATGAGCGCGGAGAGCCCGGCCAGCAACGGCGCCGGCCAGCCGGGCAGGCCCCGCCGCGCGCCCACCACCGCCTGCCCCGCGGTCACTCCCAGCAGCAGCACGGCAAACGCCGCGAGGAAGATCGAAACCTCCCACGCCAGCCACAGCGATGCCGGCGTGCCGTCAAGCGGCAGTCGGATGCCGCGCGCCAGGTCGCGAAGCAGGAACGGCGTGACGGACGCGACGACCACGAGGACGGCGCCCCACACCCACCGGGCCTGGCTCCCCGGGCGGTGGCGCAGCACGGCGAAGAGCGCCATTAGCGTGAGCGCGCTGACCGTGATCAGTGCCGCGACGTTGGCACTCAGCGGGCCCAGCGTCGGTGTGAAGTAGAGGCCCGCGTCAAACCAGCGCGAGAGGTTCGAGAACGACCCGAGCGGCAGCACCGCCACGGACGCGGTCACTGTGAGCAGCGCGACCAGCCGCGTGCGCAGGTGATGCTCACGACGCCACGCCGTCGCAATGAAGAGCAGCGCCAGCGCGGCGAGCGCCACGCCACCGCGCCAGCGCGACCGCTCCAGCGCCTCCAGCGCCACCACCTCAGGCGGGGCGACGACCGCTCGCACCGCGAGGACCGCATCGCCGTTCACGACGACGCGCCGCAGGGAATCACCGGGCGCGTCGGCCGGTGCGAACGAAAAGCCGGCGATCCCGGCCGGACGCGACGCGCGTGCGTCGAGCGCCGGCACCAGTTCATCCGCCGGAGGCTCGGCGTGCAGCACCGCGGTGGCCGCGACCGTCACCTCCCCTCGCGTCGCGGCAACGTAGAGCGCCAGATAGAAGGGCGTGGCCATCACGCCGTGCGTGGCCGGAAGCGAGTCCACGGGGACGTGCAGTCGGCCCGCCCACACCTCCGGCTGTCCGGCGCGACTCCGCAGGATCGCCCGTTCGGGATGCGACCGCACCACGCGTTCCATCGCATCCCACGCCTCCGCCCCCGAGACACCGTCGGACGCCGCGCGCTGCACCGCGTCCAGCAGGTCGGCCGCCGTCGTCTCGATGCGGCGGGCGAACGCCTCCGTGCCGCGCGCCGCCGCCTGCCGGCTCCACGTGGGCCAGTCCGATTCGCGCCGCACCCGCTCCGCGCGCGTCCAGGTGCCGTCGGCGATGAAGAGGACGGCGAGGGCCAGGAAGACCGTCTCGCGCCCCGTGCGGCGGCGACGTCCCAGCGCGGCGATGGCCACGAGCGAAGCGAACGCACACAGCCAGAGCCAGAGCGGCTGCTGCGTGCGAATCCACGCGGCCGCCGTCAGGACAATGGCGGCCGCCGACGGCATCCACGCCGACGGGGGCAGGACGGGCCCGGTTCGGCGAACCGTGGGCGGCGACGGGTCGAGGATTGTCACTCGCGGAGAAAATACCCCACAGCGGGCGCTGTGGCGACGACGCGGCACACCGCGGGACGTGCAGGGTATGCGCTGAGGGCCTATCATTAATGGTCTCTCATGCGCCACACCCTCCTTTCGCTCTCCCTTCTCGTCCTCTGGGCCCCCGCGGTACCCGCGCAGGTCACCGTCGTCGACGAGGGAAGCTTCACGATCACCCGCGCGGGCACCCGGGTCGGCCGTGAGGACTTCTCCATTCGCCACGTGCCGACGACGCCGGGCGCCTACGAGACGCTGACGCGCGGCGTGGTCGTCGCTGGCGCG
Source organism: Gemmatimonadota bacterium (assembly GCA_016871855.1). GTDB lineage: Bacteria > Gemmatimonadota > Gemmatimonadetes > Gemmatimonadales > Gemmatimonadaceae > PNKL01. The sequence goes on along the minus strand of VHBQ01000003.1, from coordinate 79,348 downwards.
CGCCGGACCACCGTGGATCTCAACGCGGATTCGCTCGGCCGGCCCGTGCGGTTCCAGTCCAGCTTCACGGACGATGGCCGGGCCGGCGAGAGCTACCGCGCGGAGATCACCGGCCGTCGCTACAGCGCGCGGGCCCGCCGGCAGGTCGGCGAGTCGGCACGGGAACTGATGCTCCCACCGGACGCGTTGATCGTCGATGACGGCGTGCTGCACCCTCTCCAGTTCGTGGTCGCCCGAGGCCCAGGTCGGGTGATGGCGGTGGTGCCAAGCCGCGGGCTGGTGGTGGGCCTTACCGTGGAGGACCTGGGCGAGGATCGCGTCTCGATCGCCCTGGTGGCAATCGAAGCGCGCCGGTATGCCGTCCGCGAGGATGCGAGTGGGACGGAGCGGCAAGTCTGGGTGGATCGCGAGGGACGGGTTCTGAAGGTCGCGATGGTATCGGACGCCCTCGTCGCGGTCCGGGATGAGGCGCCGCGGACGGTCGCGCGGTAGGCCTCGACGGGCCGCCGTGCCGGCTGCCACACCGCAGGCGCCTAAGCGGGCCGATGATCACTCGTGTCGGATTGAAACTTACTGCCCGGGGCGCCGTACGAAGCCTCGGACCTAACGATTGGATGCCTCGGACATGCGAAATCTACTGACCGCCCTGGTCGTCTCCGGAGTCGCCGCCTCGGCCGCCGCGCAGGCGGCGCCCGCGACGCTGACCCTCGACGACGCCATCGGCATCGCCAAGAAGAACAACCCGGTCTACCAGCAGCAGCTGAGCGGCCGAACGCGCGCGACGCTGGCACTCCGCTCGGCGTACGGTGCCTTCATGCCGGGGGCTGACGCGTCCTTCGGGACGGGCTATCGCCAGGGCAAGCAGGAGTTCTTCGGCGGCGTGGCCTTCGGTGCGACCTCGGACATCATCTCGAGCAACTGGGGACTCAACTTCAACGCGCGGATGTCGGCCTCCACCGTCACGGAGCTGCGGCGCGCCCGCGCCAACGTGGACGCGGCAGAGGCCGATGTCGCCGCCGCCGAAGTCGGGCTCCGCGCCGGGGTCGTGACGCAGTTCCTCTCCGCGCTGCAGAGCCAGGCCAACGCGGCGCTGCAGGACTCGCTCCTGACCAAGGTGCGGCTGGATCTCGATCTCGCCAAGGCGCGGGTGGAGGTCGGGTCGGGCACCTCACTCGACGTGAAGCGCGCCGAAGTGGCCATCGGCCAGCAGCAGGTGATCGCGCTCCGCGCGCGCAACACCGCCGAGGTGGACCAGCTCAAGCTGTTCCAGCAGTTGGGCGTGGCGCGCCCCGGCCCGGTTGAACTCGTGCCGCTGACCACCGTCACGTCGCCGTCGTTTGAGCTGAACCAGCTGCTCGACATCGCGCGCAAGAGCAACCCCACGCTGCAGGGCTTCCAGTCGCGCCAGACGGCGGCCGCGCACCTCGTGCAGTCGGCGCGGGGCGCGTACACGCCGACGGTGTCGCTGGGCGCGCAGCTCGGCGGCTACACCACGCAGTACAAGAACGCCGACTTCCTGGTGGCGCAGGCGCAGGGCCAGATGCTGTCGAGCCAGGCGAGCTGCTTCACCACCGATTCCCTTCGGCGTGGCGCCGGGCTGAGCTCGATCGGCGCCAAGTGCAACGCGATGACCTGGACCCCGGCGGCGGCGCAGGCAGTGCGCGACGCCAACAAGACGTTCCCGTTCGACTTCACATCGAGCCCGTACAACTTGGCGCTGACCGTCTCGCTCCCGCTGTTCGACAAGTTCGGGCGCGAGCAGCGACTGCAGGAAGCGCAGATCGCGCGTGACAACGCGCGCTACGACGTGCGGCGGCAGGAGCTCCAGCTCGCCGCCGACGTGACGGCCACCTGGACTTCGCTGCAGGCGGCCTATCGCACGGTCGGCCTGCAGGAGCAGAACGCGGCGGCCGCGCAGGAAGCCCTCACGCTGGCGCAGGCGCGCTACCGCGTGGGTGTCAGCTCGTTCGTCGAGCTGGTGCAGGCCCGCAATGACTACGAGCGCGCCTCCACCGACCGGATCGCCGCCATCTACGACTATCACCGTGCCTGGGCCGCGCTCGAGAACGCGGTGGGCCGTCCCCTCCGCTAAGAGAGACAGACCATGACCAAGCGTACCAAGTGGATTCTCATCGGCGTCGGCGTCGTCGCCGTAGGCGGCCTCGGCTTCCTGCAGATGCAGAAGGCCAAGAAGAAGGGCACCGAAGTCCGCATCGAGGCCGTGCAGAAGCGCGATCTCGTGGCCTCGGTCACGGCCAGCGGGCAGGTTACGCCGCGCACCAAGGTGGACCTGTCCGCCGACATCACCGGCAAGATCGTCGCCCTGAACGTCAAGATGGGCGATATGGTGACCAAGGGGCAGCTGCTGCTGCAGATCGACCCGCAGCAGTTCGAGAGCCAGGTGCAGCGCGCTGAGGCGGCGCTGGCCAACGCGCGCGCGGGGCTCGCGCAGGCGCGGGCCAACCTGACCCAGAACACCCGGACGTACGAGCGCTCCGCGGAGATCAAGAAGACCAACCCGACGCTCATCTCCGACGAACAGCTGGAGCAGCTGCGCACCACCGTCGAAGTCAATCAGGCCCTCTTCGAGGCCGCGCAGGAATCGGTGAAGCAGGCCGAGGCCTCGCTCAAGGACGCGCGGTGGCAGCTCTCGCGCACGAACATCTATGCCCCGATGTCGGGGCGCGTCACGCGGCTCAACGTCGAGAACGGCGAAACGGCCGTGCAGGGGACGTTCAACAAGGACGCGGCGACGCTGATGACCATCGCCGACATGAGCGTGCTGGAGACCAAGGTGAAGGTGGACGAGACCGACGTGTCGCGCATCTCGCTGGGGGACTCGGCCGTGGTGCAGATCGACGCGTTCCCGGACACGACCTTCATCGGGCGGGTGGCCGAGATCTCGCAGAGCTCCGTGCGCGGCGCGACGACCGCGACCGGCGATCAGGCCATCGACTACGAGGTGAAGATCCGCCTCATCAATCCGCCCACCGACACCCGCCAGGACTTCTCGGCGACCGCGAAGGTCATCACCGACACCCGCACGCAGGTGATGGCGATCCCGATCATCGCGCTGACGGTCCGGGAGAACGAGGAGCTCAAGAGCACCGACTCCGTCCCGAACGCCAAGGCGCCGGTGAAGCAGGTTGGCAAGAAGGACGTGGAAGGAGTCTTCGTGGTGGACGGGACCAACAAAGTGACCTTCCGGCCCGTTAAGGTAGGGATCGCCGGCGAGAAGTACTTCGAGGTCCTCTCCGGCGTGAAGGACGGGGAGCGCATCGTGGGGGGCACTTACCAGGCCATCCGCGAACTCAAGGACGGCACCATCGTGCGCGAAGCCAAGCAGTCGGAGCAGAAGCCCGGGGAGAAGAAGTCGTGAGCGACACCACGCACGCAGAAGCGCCGCTCAGCACCACGGCGGAACGTCAGGCGGTCACCTCGCAGGCCGGGGTGACCCCCAGCCGCGACTGGGTCATCGTGACGCGCGGCATCAAGCGCGAGTACGATATGGGCGGCGAAATCGTCCGCGCCCTGCGCGGCGTGGACGTCGCCATCCGGCGCAACGAGTACGTGGCCATCATGGGCCCGTCAGGCTCCGGCAAGTCGACGCTGATGAACATCGTCGGCTGCCTCGACACGCCCACCGACGGCGAGTACTGGCTGAACGGCACGCTGGTCTCGTCCATGAAGGACGACGAACTGGCGCGCATCCGGAACAAGGAGATCGGCTTCGTCTTCCAGACGTTCAACCTCCTGCCGCGCGCGACGGCGCTGCACAACGTCGAACTGCCGCTCGTGTACGCCGGCATGTCGGCCAAGCAGCGCCGCGAGACGGCGGCGTACGCGCTTGAGCGCGTGCAGCTGACCAGCCGCATGCACCACAAGCCGAATGAGCTGTCCGGCGGCCAGCGCCAGCGCGTGGCCATCGCGCGGGCGCTGGTGAACAACCCGTCCATCCTCCTCGCCGACGAACCCACCGGCAACCTCGACTCGACGACGTCGTCCGAGATCATGAAGGTGTTCGAGGAGCTCGCCGAGCAGGGGCAGACGGTCATCATGGTGACGCACGAGGCCGACATCGCCGCGCACGCCCGTCGCGTCGTGGCGCTGCACGACGGCCAGGTCTCGAGCGACACGCGCCGCGAGCGGTTTGTCAACGACAACTCGCATATCATCGAGGCGAAGAAGGGCTGATTGAGGACGTGGAGCCCGGATTCCGATCGAGGACGTCGACTTCGGATTCCGACTTTCGATGGCAGAGCGGCCCCCCGACGGGGCCGCTTTGCTTGCCCGGGCCGCACCAATCGCCAATCCCGTTCCTTGGTCGTGGTCCTCTATCGAAATCCTCGGTCCAAGTCCTCGATCGCCCCAGAAACTCCCCCCCGGCGCCTACCGTAAGGACTGTATGCTTTTCTTCGAGTCCATCCGCCTCGCGCTGAACACCATTCGCGCCCAGAAGCTCAAGAGCTTCTTCACGCTTCTCGGCGTCTGCATCGGCGTCATGTTCCTTATCGCCGTGGTCTCCATTGTCGAGGGGATGGGGCGGTACATGGAGCAGGATCTGATCGGCAAGTTGATCGGAGTGAATTCGTTCGAGCTGCGCCACCGCCCGAACATCAACATGGGCGACGTGGATCCTTCGGTCTGGGAGTCGTACCGTCGCCGGCCGCGCCTGTACCACGATGACGTGGCCCCGGTGGTCGAGGCGCTCCCCGCCGACACGCGCTGGGCGGTGGTCAGCGACAACAACCTCCCCGTCTCCTCGCGCTATTCCGGCGGACCGCGCAACGCCCAGATCAGCGCCATCGAAGGCGACTTCTTCGCCATCCGGAAGTTCGTCGTTGCCGAGGGGCGCGAGTTCACCCCGCAGGAACTGGAGATGGGGACGCCGGTGGTCATCATCGGCCCGGACATCGAGAAGCGCCTCTTCCCGGGGCTGAACCCGATCGGCCGCGAGCTGCGCATGGGCGGCCTCCCCTACACCGTCGTCGGCGTGCTCGAAACACAGGGAAGCGCGTTCGGCCTCTCCTTCGACAACCAGGTCTTTGCCCCGTGGCAGGCGCCGGTCCATCGCCTCCTCAACCGCGTGCCGACCATCGTCGACGCGATCATCGTGCAGGTGCCCTCGGCGTCGCAGATGACCGAGGCGCAGGAGCGCGTGCGGCAGGTGATGCGCACAAGGCACAAGCTCCGCCCCGGCCAGCCGGACAACTTCTCGCTGCAGACGTCTGAGAGCGCGCTCGAATTCTGGAACAAGCTCAAGCGCTACCTCGTGCTGGCCGGCATCGCGTTGCCCGCCATCGGGCTGGTCGTCGGCGCGATCGTGATCATGAACATCATGCTGGTGGCGGTGGCCGAGCGCACCCGCGAAATCGGCATCCGGAAGGCGCTGGGCGCGCGCCGCGTGGACATCCTGAGCCAGTTCCTGGTCGAATCGGCCACGCTCAGCACCGTCGGCGCCGCCGTCGGGATCGCGCTGGGCGTGGGGATGGCCGAGGTCATCGCCGCGCTGACCCCGCTCCCGGCCAGCGTCGCGCCTTGGTCGGTGGTGGTCGGCGTCGGCCTTGGCGCGGGCGTGGGGATCATCAGCGGCGTCTATCCGGCCAGCCGCGCCTCCCTGCTCGACCCCATTGCAGCCCTGCGCCAGGAGTAGCCGCCCATGACTTGGATCGCTGCGCGCGCCTCACAGATCCTCGAGGGGATGCGAATCGCCCTCGACGCACTGAAGGCCAATCGCGTTCGGGCCGGCCTGACCATCCTGGGCATCGCGGTCGGCGTTTTCGTCGTGGTGGTCATCTCGGCCGCCGTGCACGGCATCAACCTCAGCGTCGCGAAGGACCTCGAGTCCACGGGGCCGACCACGTTCTACGTCCAGCGCTACCCGATCACGTTCGAGGCGTGCGACGGCACGGGGGACACCTGCAAGTGGCTGTCCAACCCACCCATCCGGTTCGCCGAGATGGAGGCGCTGCAACGACTCGACGGGGCGGCGACCGTGGGCGCCGCGATGTTCTGGGGCGGGTCGGTGCGTTACCGCGACCGGTACCTGCCCTCGGCATCCATCGAGTCCTACACGGGGAATTGGTCCGAGCTCGGCGCGCCGGAGATGATGGACGGGCGCGCGTTCACCGACCAGGAGGCCCGGAGCGCGGCTCGCGTCGTGGTGCTCACGACCGTCACCCGCGATCGTCTCTTCGGCGACAGCGATCCGATCGGCAAGGAGATCATGGTGAACGGCACGCCGTTCACGGTGATCGGCGTGTACCGCGACAACGCTTCGTTTCTCTCCGGCGGCGGCGACCGCGCGAAGGTCGTGATGCCCATTCAATCGCTTGGCCGCCACTTGAACGTGCAGATCCGCGACATGGGGCTCGCCGTGAAACCGCGGGTCGGCTACCGCCCCGACGAGCTGGTCGACGACGTAACCGCTACCCTGCGCGGGATGCGGGGGCTGCGTCCGGGCCGCGAGTCGAACTTCGCGATCATCACGCAAGACAAGATCATGGACACCTACAACAAGATCTTCGGGATGTTCTTCCTGGTGATGATCGCGTTGTCGGCGGTGGGGCTGATCGTGGGCGGCGTGGGTGTGGTGGCCATCATGATGATCTCGGTCACCGAGCGGACCCGCGAGATCGGCGTGCGGAAGGCGCTGGGGGCGACGCGGGCGAACATCCTGCTGCAGTTCCTGATCGAGGCCGTGACGCTCACCGGCATTGGCGGCGCCGTCGGGCTGTTCATTGGCTGGGGCGTGGCGGTGATCGTGCGCGAGTACAGCCCCATTGCCGCCTCGGTGCCGCCGCTGGCCGTGGTGGCCGCGCTGGGCGCGAGCGCGGTGACCGGCGTGCTGTTCGGGATGCTCCCGGCGGCTCGCGCGGCGCGGCTCGATCCGGTGGATGCGCTGAGATACGAGTGAGGGATTGGCGTGGGGACAGTGACGGTGGACGGCGGACGGTGGACGGTGGATCAGGCGCGCCTGACGCATTTGCGGCGGACCCTTCCTGAGATCGATCGTCCACTGTCCACCGTCCACCGTCACTCCGAAACCCCCACCGATCTCCCCCCGTAAGGTCCCCGTGCCTCTCCTCGAAGCCGTCCGCCTGGCCCTCGACACGATTCGGGTCCAGAAGCTGAAGAGTTTCTTCACGCTTCTGGGCGTGATGATTGGCGTGATGTTCCTCATCGCCGTCATCTCCATCGTCGAGGGGATGTCCCAGTACGTGGAGAACGACTTCGCCGGCAAGATCATCGGCGTGAACACGTACAACCTGCGCCGTCGCCCGGAGTTCACGCCGAATGAGAGCGAGGACCAGTGGCGGGAGTACATGCGCCGCCCGCGGCTGACCGAAGCCGAGGTGGAACTGGTGCGCGGGACGATTCCGCCGGGCGCGCGCGCCGCCGTTGTCAACGAGAACTTCCTCTATGCCATCGGCGGGCAGGGGCGCCCGCGCCAGGTGCAGGCCGTTGCCACCGAAGCGGACTACTTCCTCATCAAGAAGTTCGGCATCACGTCGGGGCGCGCCTTCACCCAGCAAGAGGTGCAGGCCAGCGCCCGCGTCCTGGTGATCGGCACCGAGGTCGCGGCGCACTTCTTCCCCGGACTCGACCCGATCGGACGCGAGCTGCGCGTGGCGGGGACCCCGTACGAGATCATCGGCCTCATCGAGGAGCAGGGCACCGTTTTCGGCTTCTCGATGGACCGGCTGGCCGTCGCGCCGTGGACCACCCCGCTCTATCGCGCACTGCGGCCGCGGGGCGATCCCGAGACGCTGCTCATTCAGGCCCCGTCGCTGGAGCTGGTGGCGGAAGGGATCGAAGCGGCGCGCGAAGCGATGCGCAGCGTGCGCCACCTGCCGCCGGGCAAGGCCGACAACTTCGCGCTTGAGACGCAGGACTCGGCGATGGAGTTCTTCCGCGGGCTGAAGTCCAAGATGGTCGTCTTCGGCACGGCGCTGCCGGCCATCGGCCTCATCGTCGGCGCGCTGGTGATCATGAACATCATGCTCGTGGCGGTCGCCGAGCGGACGCGCGAGATCGGCATCCGGAAGGCGCTCGGCGCGACGCGCGGCAACATCCTCTCGCAGTTCCTCATCGAGGCGGCGACGCTCTCGGTGATCGGCGCGGCCATCGGCATCGGCGGCGGGATTGGACTCGCCGAGCTTGTGCAGGCGACGACGCCGCTGCCCGCGGCGGTGGCGCTCTGGTCGGTCTTCGCGGCGCTCGGGTTGGGGGCGGGCGTCGGCATCGTCGCCGGCGTCTATCCGGCAAGCCGCGCCGCCCGGCTCGACCCCATCGCCGCCCTGAGGCAGGAGTGACCCCCGATGCCCCTGCACCACACTCTGCTCCCTGATCACTGCACCGCGAGGTCGGACTAACATGCGGCTCTGGGACCAGGTCAAGATGTCGTTCGAGGGCGTCGGGATCGCCTTTGACGCGATCCGCGCGAACAAGGTGCGCGCCACGCTGACCATCTCCGGCGTGGCGGTCGGCGTGTTCGTGGTGGTGGCGATGGGGGCGACCATCCACGGCGTCCGCCAGAGCTTCCAGTCGGACCTCGAGGAGTTCGGCGCCAACACGTTCCAGGTTCGCCGCCGCGGCGTGGGCATGAGCGGCTGCGACGGCACCGACGAGAACTGCCCCGACCGCCGCAACCCCCGCATCACGATCGCAGACTGGGAGGCGTTGCGCCGCCTCCCCGAAGTCGGGACCGCGATGGCGTGGATGTTCGGCCAAGGCGACATGACGTACCGCAACCGGACGGTGCGGAACGTCGGCTTCGACGCGCAGAGCGCCGACTGGATCAAGACCGACATCGCCGATGTGTCGCCGGGACGGTCGTTCTCGGAATCCGAGCACGACGCGGCTGCGCCGGTCATCGTGATCAACGACTCGCTGAAGAGCCAGCTCTTCGGCGACAGCGACCCCATCGGGAAGCAGATCATGGTGGGCCCGCTGCAGATGACCGTGATCGGCGTGTACCAGACGAAGGCCGGCTTCCTGAAGGCCATGGACGGACGCGGCCCGGACCGCCCGCGCGCCGTGGTGCCGATGATGACGGCGTGGCGGCGCATGCCGGTCTGGCGCAGCATGCTGATCATGGTGCGCCCACGTCCCGAGGTGACGCGCGAGGAGGCGATGGACGCCGTCACCGCCACGATGCGCGCGCGCCGCGGCCTGCACCCCACGCAGCCGAACAACTTCCACCTCGTCGGCATGGAGCGGATGCTCGAGGTGTTCAACCAGCTGTTCGGCGCGATCTTCGTCGTGGGTCTGGCGCTGTCGGCCGTGGGACTCCTGGTCGGCGGCGTCGGCGTGGTGGCCATCATGATGATCTCGGTGACGGAGCGCACGCGGGAGATTGGCGTGCGCAAGGCACTCGGCGCGACGCGTGGGACGATCCTGTGGCAGTTCCTGGTGGAGGCGTCCACGCTGACGAGCCTGGGGGCGGGCTTCGGCCTCGTTATCGGCGCCGCGGTGGCCGCGGTCATCAAGGCGAACTTCCCGTCCATTCCCGCCGAGGTGCCGTTCGCCAGCGTCGTCGCGGCGCTCGTGGTGGCGATTCTCACGGGCATCGGGTTTGGGATGCTCCCGGCGATGCGGGCGGCGAAGCTGGATCCGGTGGAGGCGCTGAGGTACGAGTAGACGGTGGACAGTCGACGGTGGACGGTTGATCGAACCGGGGAGCCACCGGGCCGACCGTGAACCAGTGTCGTTCGGTACGCCCCTCGATAGTTTGTAAGGATGGGCACCCCCGCCGCTCCCCCGACCAGCCGACGCGCGCTGACGTTCATCTTCATCACGATCCTCTTGGACGTGATGGGGGCGGGGGTGATGATGCCGGTCGTCCCCTATATCGTGCGCCCGTACAGCGCCGACGCGCTGACCATCGGCATGCTGTCGGTGGCGTTCTCCGTCGCGCAGTTCTTCGCGTCGCCGCTCCTCGGCGCCGTCTCCGACCGCCACGGGCGGCGTCCCGTGCTCGTCATCAGCATGTTTGGCGCCGCGCTGGGCTATGCGCTCTTCGGCGTCGGCGGCGCGCTCTGGATGTTCTTCGTGTCGCGCATCGTCGCCGGCTTCACCGGCGGCAGCCTGACGGCGGCGCAGGCGTACATCGCGGACGTCTCCGGGCCCGAGGACCGGGCCAAGAACTTCGGCCTCGTTGGAGCGGCCTTCGGCATCGGCTTCATTGTGGGCCCGTCCGTCGGCGGCGCGCTGGCAAAGATCAGCCTGAACGCCCCGGCGTGGGTGGCCGGGGGCGTGGCGCTGACTACGGCGGTCTTCGGCTGGTTCGTGCTCCCGGAGTCGCTCGCGCCCGAGCGGCGCCGCCCGCATCCGGTGCACCTGGGCGACTTCAACCCCTTTGGCCTGCTGGCGCGGGCCCTGCAGACGCCGCGCCTGAAGGCCCTGTTCGCGAGCATCTTCCTCACGCGCTTCGCGATGATGGGGCTGCAGACCAACTTCGCCGTCTACACCCTTGACCGGTTCAAGTACTCGCCGGCGCAGAATGCCGTCGTCTTCTCGGTGCTCGGCGCCACGGCGACCTTCGTGCAGGGGTTTCTGATCCGCCGCCTGACCACGCGCTATTCGGACCGGCAACTGCTGCTGACCGGACTGGCCATCATGGTGGTCGGGATGGCATCGGTGGCCGCTGTCCCCGCGGGGTGGATGCTCTCCCCCGCCATCTGCGTGCTGGCGTTCGGCTCGGGGCTGGCCACGCCCACCATTCAGAGCCTTGTCTCGAGCGCCGGATCCGCTGAAGAGCAAGGGATGTTCTTCGGCGCCAATGGCGCGATCACGAGCCTGACGGCGATCCTCGGCCCGGCGTACGCCGGCGCCGTTTTCGATCACGTAGCGTACACGGCGCCGTACTGGACGGGCGCGGTGCTGCTCGCCGCCAGCTTCGTCGCCGTCCGCCGGGCGGTGCGGGAGTAGCCGATGCTGCGCACGACGGACGTGCTCGGCACGGCGATGGGGCAGATCGCGGGGAACAAGCTGCGCTCGTTCTTCACCCTGCTCGGCATCATCGTCTCGGTCGCATTCCTCGTGGCGGTGGTCGCGATCATCCAGGGGATGAACGCCTACGTCAAGGAGAACATCGCCGGCGCGGTGATCGGCGCGAACTCGTTTACCGTGCGGCGCACACCCCTGCAGGTCGGGTGGTTTGACGACGAGGCGTGGAACCGGGTCAAGCGCCGGCCGCGCGTCACCGCGGCAGACGTCGAGGCGGTCCGCGCGGCGCTCCCCGATGCGCAGGCTGTCGCACTCACGTCGGGATGGCCGACGCCGATGAGCGACGTGATCTGGCGCGACCAGGCGATCGGCGACGCGCTGGTCTTCGGTATCACCCCGGAATACCAGGTGGTGCAGGACTACCGGTTCGCGCAGGGGCGCGGCATCTCCGAGGTGGACGTCCTGCAGCGCCGGCCCGTCTGCGTACTCGGACATGACATCGCCAACAAGCTCTTCGGCGACATTGGGCTCGACCCGATTGGACAGTCAGTGCGCGTGGGCGGCCAGCGATGCGAGATCGTCGGCGTCGCCGCCCCCAAGGGGAAGGTGCTGGGACAGTCGTTCGACGGCTTCATCCTGCTCCCCGTCTCGTTCCACGAGACGCTGTACGGCCGGCGGCTCACGGCGTCGATCAGCGTCAAGATGTTCGACGCGGTCGACGTGGCCACCGGCATGGCCCGCGCGGAAGAAGCGATCCGCATGGCCCGCCACCTGCGTCCCGGCCAGGAAAACAACTTCTCCATCGAAACGGCCGACGCGCTCGTCGAGTTCTGGAAGAACCTCACCCGCGTGCTGTTCAGCATCATTCCGGCGATGGTCGCCATCGGCATCGTCGTCGGCGGCATCGTCATCATGAACATCATGCTGATGAGCGTCAGCGAGCGCACGCGCGAGATCGGCATCCGCAAGGCGCTCGGCGCCCGCGCGCGCGACATCGAGCGGCAGTTCCTCGCCGAGGCGATCCTGCTGTCGAGCCTTGGCGGCGTGCTGGGCGTGGTCGCCGGTTGGGTCTTCGCCTTCCTGGTCTCGGCAGTGTCGCCGCTGCCGGCGCGCATCACGGGCTGGTCCGTGGCGGTGGCCATGCTGCTCGGCGCCGGCGTGGGCATCCTGTTCGGCGTGTACCCGGCGCGCCGCGCCGCGCGGCTCGATCCCATCAACGCGATGCGGCAGGAGTAGCGCATGTTCCTCGACCGCCTCCTCCGCCACACCACGTTCGACGAGAACGTGCAGATCGCGTTCGACAACCTGCGCGCCAACAAGCTGCGCTCCGGATTGACGATGCTGGGAGTGGTCATTGGCGTGGCCACGGTGATGACGATGGCGAGCATCGTGCGGGGGGTGCGCGAGCAGATCCTGCACACCCTTGAGGTCGCCGGGCCGACCACCTTCTACGTGATGAAGGTGTTCAGCCAGCAGCCGCTGAACCCGGAAGCGCTCCCCAAGTGGGTGCGCATCCGCCCCGACCTCACCGAGGCCGAGGCGCAGGCCATCGATCGGCTGCCGCAGATCCAATACGCGGCGATCTGGGCGCAGGTGATGGGGCGGCTGGATTACCAGGGCCAGCGAACGCAGGTGACGTCGGTGTACGGCGCCGACGCCGGCTTCTCGATGGTGCAGGGTGGTCAGCTGCTCGCCGGACGGTGGTTCACGCCGGCGGAGGAGCGCGCCGGCACACCCGTAGCGGTGATTCTCGAGTCGCACGCGCGCCGGCTTTTCGGCCGGCTCGATCCGCTGGGCAAGACGTTGCTGATCGGCGGCAAGCCGGTGGAGGTGATCGGCTTGTACGAGCCGCCGGCCAACATCTTCACGCCGCCGGGCGCCGAGACGGGGGCGGTGGTGCCGTATCGGTTCGCCATCCACGCGTACAACGTGGACAAGACGAACATGCTGTTCATCTGCGTGAAGCCGCGGCCGGGCATCTCGGTAGCCGACGCGCAGGGCGCCGCGCGCGTCGAGCTGCGGGAGCGGCGGAAGCTGCGTCCGGCGGACGGCGACACGTTCGACTTCATCACGCAGGACCAGATTCTCGACACGTTCAACAGCATCACCGGCGTCTTCTTTGTGGTGATGATCGTGCTCGCGTCGGTGGCACTCCTCGTCGGCGGGATCGGCGTGATGGCCATCATGATGGTCTCGGTGACCGACCGGACCCGCGAGATTGGCGTGCGCAAGGCGCTCGGCGCCACACGCGGCGACATCCAGACCCAGTTCCTCATCGAGGCAGCCACGCTCACCGGGATGGGCGGCGTGGTCGGCATCGTCCTCGGCCTCGTCGCGGGAAGCGCGGTCACGCGGCTGCTGAACATCCAGGCCTCGCCGCCGTGGGGGCTCACCCTCATCGCGGTCGCGGTGTCGGTGGGGATCGGGCTCATCTTCGGCGTGCTCCCCGCCCGCCGCGCGGCGCGGCTCGATCCGATCGAGGCGTTGAGGTACGAGTAGCGGCAACGGCAACTGATACCACGAAGTGCGAAGGGCACGAAGGTTCACGAAGGACGACTTGGGGGAACGACGGCGCGCCACGCGGAACATTGCGTGGCGCGCTGTCGTTACCCCAGGGTTTCTTCGTGCCCCTTCGTGCCCCTTCGTGCCCTTCGTACTTCGTGGTAGAAGTTGCCGTTACAGGACTAGCTAGTCCGCAGCACTCGTGATGCGAATCGTCGCGATGTAGTCGCTCTTGGCGGTCGTCGCCGTGGAAATGGGGTACGGCTTCAGCGCCACGAGCGTTATCTGGCGTCCACGCGCGATGACGGTGGCCTTCTTCGCGTCGGCGCCAAGGGTCAGCGTCACCTGCTCGGTGGCGCCGATGGTGAAGACCGTGACCGCCTCGCCAGCCCACACGCACTGGACATTGGACGGACAACGGGAATCCGACGTGACGTCCGTGAAACGCACCCGCACGGAGTCACCCGGGATGGTGACCGCCGCTCCGATGCGAAGTTCGATGCTCTCACCGAGTGCGGGCTCGGTGCCTTGGGCGCCGCAGGCGGCGAGGGCGAGGGCGAGGATGAGGAGACGCATTAAGTGCAGATGGTGGACGGTGGACGGTGGACGGTGGACGGTTGACCTGTATTGCCAGGCTATTGGCGACAGGCGGCGTTGGGGGATGACGGCTTGGGCTTGTCCACCACGGGGCGCTTGTCGGCGTTGGCCACGGCGAGCGCCACGTCGTGCACGAGCTGCGTCACCGACGCCATGTGCGGATAGTCGATGTACTGCGACTCGTCGGTCACCTGGTGGTAGTCGGCGTGCAACCCGGTGGTGAAGAACGCCACCGGAATGCCGTAGCGCGCGTAGCTCCAGTGGTCCGAGCGGCAGTAGATGTTCTCCGGATGCCCGGGCGCGTCGAAGGTGTAGTCGAAGCTGAACGGCGACTGCCGCATCTTGTTCACCGTCTCGATCAGGTCACCGAGTTCCGTGGACAGACGGCGAGTGCCGACGAGCTGCAGGTACGTCGGCCCGCCGCCCGGCAGATCGCCCGCTGATCCACGGCCGACCATATCGAGGTTGAGTTGCGCGACGATGGAATCGCGGTCCACCGTGGGATGCTTGGTGAACCAGTTCGAGCCGACAAGGCCGACCTCCTCGCCCATGTGCCAGACGAAGAGCACCGAACGGCGCGGCTTCACTTTCGCGCCCGCCAATGCTTCGGCCACTTCCATCACGGCCACGGTGCCCGATCCGTCATCATCCGCGCCGTTGGAGATTGAGTCGGCGCGCGGACGGCGGATGACGCGGAGCGAATCCACGTTCACGCGAATCGCCGCGAGCTGCGCCGGCGTGGGCTCCTTGCCGGGAGCCAGCGTCGCTTTCAGGCGTTCGACCTGCAGGTTGAACGCGCGCAACGAGTCGTGGTCCACCGCGCCGACGGAGGTGCCCACGTGGTCGCTGTGTGCCCCGATGGCCACGTATTGGTGCCGCAGCACCGGGTCGGCGCCGTCGAGCACCGCCACGACGTTGCGACCACTGGTCGGTGTGTCCCGAAGCTCGACCTTGCCGGTGTAGCGGCCGGTCATCGTACCCCACTTGGCCGACACGAGCGGGCTACCGACCAGCGCTTCGGCCATGGCCTTCGACGCCACGATGACCGGCGGCATGACCATGGTGGGACCGCTCGTTGGCGGCGTCACCGTCTCCGGCTGCATGAAGTACCCGCGGAGCCCCGAGGGCGCGTCGTCCAACATGGGCAGCAGCACCGCCGCCGCGCTGCCGACCGGCTTGGTCAGCGCGGCCGTGAGCTGAATCTGCACGCCCTTGGACGCCATCTCGGGGGTGTACCCGAAGACGACAACGCGGCCGCGGGTCTGCTCGGCGGTGAGCTTGACCGCCGTGTCGCCGATGAGCCCGCCGAACACCACGTCGGCGCTGTCGAACGGCTTGGTTCCCCACTGGGCGAAGACCCCGTAGTCCTTCAGGTACTCGAACGTCCTGCCCCCCGCGGCCACGGGCGACGTCACCCAGGCCCGGCGAACGAGCGGAACCGCCTGGAAATACGTGCCGCTGTCCCCCATCGGCTTGAGACCGGCCTGCCGAGCCCATGCGGCGATGATCTCCGTCGCCTTGTCGTGCTGCACGGTGCCGGTGGCTCGGCCGGCGAGCGAGTCGTCGGCGTAGGCGTACAGCCGCGACATCAAATCCTCGGCGGTGATGGCCGGCTGCGTGGGCTTGGCCTGGCGTTTGATCGGCAGATGCTGGGCGGAGGCGGCGCTGACAGAGAGGGCGAGGGCCGCGGCGGCCGTGGCGAGCAAACGCATGTGGTCGTGGGCAGAAGTGAGTGGGACGCTGCAACGGCCGCCCGGCGGTTCACCGCGGCGGCTCCTCGTGAATATTACCACCGGAATCGGACCCCGGTTTCGCCCCGCCGCAGGGGACGCCTAACGCCCGCGGCCCGCCGCGCGTACTGTTGGGCGACCCCCCGGCGATCGGCGCCGGGAGCACACCATTCGGAGGAAGGATGAAGCTGATTCGGTTTCTGGCCGCTGCCGCGATCGTGCTGACGGCATCCACGACAATGGCGCAGGGCGGACCGCCGGGCGGTGGGCAGGGCGGCGCCCAGCGGGCGATGGAGATGATGATGCAGGGCATCACGCTCACCGATGCGCAGAAGGCAAAGGTGGATTCGATCGTCGCAGCGGCCCGTGAGGAGAGCATGAAGATGCGCCAGGAAGCGCAGGCTGCCGGCGGCCCGCCGACCGACGAAATGCGCGCCAAGATGATGGCCGTCACGACCAAGCGGAACGACGCCATCAAGGCCGTGCTGACTCCCGAGCAGCAGGAGCAGTTCACGAAGAACCTCGAGAACATGCCCCGCCCCGGCCAGCGCCCACCGCGCTAGCCAGCTGTGCGTCAACGCAGAGCGGGCCACGGATCCTCCGTGGCCCGCTTTCCTTTTCCCCCCTCCCCTGCACCCCACTCTGCTCCCTGTTCCCTGCACTGTGGATTGGCGTCCCCGCTTCACCGCCCTCCGTTCCGCGAGCGACGGAAAGCGCATCGTGAGCCACATCTCGAAGCGGGCCTTCGACGTCATCGCGAGCTCCCCGCTCACGCGCCCCCGCTCGCCTCGTTGAGCGCCGCGATCACCTGCACCTCCACCTGATAGCCGTAGTGCAGCGCGTTGACCGGCACCACGGCGCGCGCCGGCTTGTGGTCACCCATCAGCGCGATGTACGCCGCATTGAACCGTCCCCACAGCTCCATATCGGAGATGTAGACCGTCACCTGTAGCATCCGGTTCAGGTCGCTGCCGGCGGCCTGAAGCACGGCCCGGACGTTGGCGAAGACCTGCGCGGTCTGCTCCTCGATGGTCCCGACGCGGTGCTCCTTCTGACCGGGGACGATGGGAAGCTGACCGGCGACGTAAACGCAGCCGTCGTGCACGATGGCCTGGGAGTAGTGGCCGGCGGGGAGGGGGGCGGAGGGGGTGGTGATGGCAAGCATGTGGGGTGAGGATAGACGGTCGACGGTGGACGGTGGACGGTAGACGGTGGATGACGCGGTCTGGCTTGCAACTGTAGCTTATTACAATCACGGGACCGGTGCCGCTTGCCACATCCACCGTCCACCGTCCACCGTCCGCCGTCACTCCGCCCATCTCAGATCCATGCCCGACATACATCTCCTCGCCTTCGCCCCGCATCCCGACGACGCCGAGCTGCTCTGCGGCGGCACGCTGGCCAAGGTTGCGCGCGAGGGACGGCGCACCGCCATCGTGGACCTGACGCGCGGTGAGATGGGGACGCGGGGGTCGGTGGAGCTCCGGGCCGCCGAGGCGGCGCAGGCGGCGCAGGTGCTCGGCCTCGCGCATCGCGAGAACCTTGGCCTCCCCGACTCGGGACTGGAGAACACCCCCGCCAACCGCGTGCTGATTGCCAAGGTGATTCGACGCCTGCGCCCGCAGGTGGTCATCGCCCCCGCGCCCAAGGGACGGCACCCGGACCATCGGATCGCGGCGCAGATGATCCGCGACGGCTGTTTCCTCGCCGGCGTCCGGAAGACCGACCCGGAGAGCGAGCCGCACCGCCCGCGCAAGCTCCTGCACGCGATCGCGTATCGCGAAGACCACGTGAAGCCGACGTTCGTGGTGGACATTTCCGCCGACTTTGAGACGAAGCTCCGCGCGGTCGCCTGCTACGCGTCGCAGTTCGAGGGCGTGATCCAGGCCGGTGAGGTGTATCCCAACGGAGAACCGCTGGCCGACATCATCCGGCACCAGTCGGCGCACTACGGCTCGCTCATCCGCGTGCGGTACGGCGAGCCGTTCTGGACGCAGGAAACGATGCGCGTGGACGATGTGATGGCGCTGGAAGCTGAGAGCTTCTAGCGCAGAGAAACAACAGAGAGACAACAGAGAAACAACAGAAACGACAGAAACAACAGAAACAACAGAGAAACAACAGACGTGAAGCCGCAGGCATTCATCGACATCTCCGTGACGGTGGCGCCGGGCACTCCCGAGTGGCCGGGGGACACGCCGTTCTCGTGCGGGTGGACGTGGCGCATCAGCGACGGCGAAAGCGTGAATCTCTCAGCCATCCACACGAGCCCGCACGTGGGGACGCACGCCGACGCGCCGCTGCACGTGCGCGACGGCGCGGCGGCGAGCGATGCGCTGCCGTTGGATGCCTTCATCGGACCGGCGGTGGTGCTGGACGTCTCGAGCGCCGAGGGCGAGCTGACTCGCGACGATTTGCGGCGCGCCGGGCTGACCGAGTCGCCCCAGCGCCTGCTACTCAAGACCGGTCGCTCCATTGCCAGCGGCGCGTTTCCGGCGTCGTGGCCGGCGCTCAGCGCCGCGTGCGCCGCCTCGCTCGTCGCCGAAGGGCTGCGACTGCTGGGCGTGGACTGCCCCAGCGTGGACCTGAAGGAGTCGAAAGCGCTGGCGGTGCATCACGCCCTCTTCGATGGGGGCGCGTTCAACCTGGAGAACCTGAACCTTTCCATTCCCGCCGCCGGGGGGTACCATCTGATGGCCGCCCCGATGAAGCTCGGCGGGCTTGATGCCGCCCCGGTGCGGGCGGTGCTGCGTCACCTTTCCACGGACCAGTGATCATGACTCGTTCCACCTCCCGTATTGTGCTCCGCGCGCTCGCGGTGATCGCCGCGGCGGGCGTCGTCACGGCCGCCGCGCGTTCGAGCGCGGGCCACGAGCCGCCGCAGGGCGGCGCCGTCATCCAGATCCGCGACTTCGAGAAGGCCTCCATCGTCGAGATCGTCGCGTGGAACGCGACGGAGCCGCAGTTTGGCCTGCGGACCTTCGTCAAGCGCAACGGCTCGCCGGACCGGTATCATCGGCTCTGGGTGACCAGCGGCTATCCCGCGATCACCGACGTCGCGAAGGCGCAGGGACTGAACCGTCCCCTCCCCGTGAGCAGCCAGCGCGACGACCAGAACTGCCTCAACAACCGTTGCGCCCCGACGTCGACGGTCGGCGCGCGCGTCCCTGACGACGCGCTGCGGAAGGCGACGGAGAACGTCGAGGTGAAGTTCTTCACCAACAGCGGCGCCGAGATCATGTTCACGGCCCGCCGCCCGCTGGTGAGCGCGTATCTCGCCGCGGTGGACTCCGTGATTGGGGCGTTGAAGAAGTAGCCTCGCCGCCCGTCGCCGTTCGCAGCGCCCGGTGATGAACCGGGCGCTGTCGCGTGTCAGGCGGGCAAGGGCCGCGGCCACGAGAGAGGCACCCCGTCGTCGCGCAGTTCGCGCTGGAACTCCGCGAGCAGCGCCGCGTCTTGCCGCACGACGCGAGGTCGCGCCCGGCGCGCGACGCAGAACGCGGCGAGCGCGCCAGCACTCTCCCCGACGTTCCATTCGATGGGATGCAGGCGATAGCACCCGTTGGTCAAGTGAGTGACGCCGAGGTTCTTGCACGCGGGGAGCAGGTTCTCAACGCGCCTGGGGATGAGCGATCCCAGGGGGATCTGGAACGGCAGCGTGGCGCCGTACCGCCCGCGATCGCCGCGCGTGGTCACGTGCAGGTCCATGCTGTAGTGCCCGATGCCCACGCTGTCGGCGAACGGCGCCGCCGTCACCTCGTCGCGGCCCAGCCCCGTCTCGCGCAGGCGCGCCTCCTCGGTGACGTGCTGCTCGAGCACCGTGAACTCGGCGAGCAGACGGCGGCTCTCGCGGATGTAGGGGTACATGGCGAGACCGTCCGCGGTGCCGACGATGTCTGGTCGGAGGCGCAGGCCGGGCCAGCCAGCGCCGCCGTCCGGGCGTGGCGCTTCCGTCTGCAACCAGTGGAGCAGCGCGAGGCTGAGCGCCTTGGCGCGCGCGACGTGCCGCGCCGCATCCGCCGCCGATACGTCGAGCAGCGACCCGAACGAATAGTCGTTCTGCGCCCAGTTGATGATCGAGATGTCGCCAGGATAGGTGCCCGGCGTGAACAGGTCGCGGTCGAGGATGCGGCGGTAGGTCCACAGCCCCGTGCGCTTCACCGGGTCGAACCCGAGGCGCTTCGAGTCGGCGTCGTCGAAGCTGACCAGCCGGTGCCGCGTGCCATCGGCGGCGGTCATCATCACGTTGCGCCACGACGCGTACTCCGCGGGGCGCGCGATGACGTGGTCCTCGCCGGGCAGGTACTCCACGGCGAAGCAGGCGGTGAACCCCTGCACGTTGTCCGGCTCCGCGACCGCCTTGGCGTGGGGCTCCCCGGTTTGCGCCTGCGACTCCGCGCCCGTGACGTACTCGGTGCCGGTGAGCGGAAACAGGTCGCCCAGCTCGGTGGCGTCAAGGAAGAAGGGCGCCTGCAGCGTCACCTCTTCGCCGGAGTCCGCATCGCGCACGTGGACCGCCCGCACCCGGTCACCATCCACCTCGGCGCGCACAGCGCGGTGCCGCAGCAGAAGGGACACCTGCCCGTTCGCGACGAACGGCGCGAGCATTTCGTGCAGCACCGCGAGTGCGACGCGCGGTTCGCAGCAGAGGCGCGACACCCAGCCGTTGCCGGGGTTCAGCCGCGCGTTCGCCCGCGCGCGCTCCGTCAGTGGCCGTCGCGCGCGATACGAGGCACGGATCCCCTCACGGAGCGCGAGGTAGCTGCGCGTGCCACCGATGGTCTCAATCCAGCGATTCTCGTCCGGCGGCACCGCCTGCGCGGTGATCTGTCCGCCGATCCACGAGCTCTCCTCAGTGAGGACCACGCGACGGCCGCGGCGGGCAGCGGCGAGCGCGGCGGCACAGCCGCCCAGGCCACCGCCGATGATGACGAGGTCGGCGCTCCGTTCACGTCCGCCGCGTTGCGCCGACTCGCGACCGAGGGCGACGCCCCTCGGGAGGCGGCACGCGCCCAGCAGCAACGGCGTGGCCGCCGCCGCGCGGCGCAGGAGGTCACGGCGGTTTCCCAAGCTCCGCGACCTCTAACGCGCGAGGAACCGCTCAAGCTCGCCGCGCGCCTCGAGCAATCGGCGCACTTCCTGCGCCACGTCGCCGGCGAGCCCCACCTGCGTGGTCACGCCGTCCACCGATACCGCGCCGGCGTGCAGGCGCAGGAGGTCGAGCCGCATCCGCTCAAGCGTCGAGACGACCTCACGGTGGCGGTCGCGGAGCTCATCGCGCATGCGCCGCACCGTGGCGTACTCGTCGCCGGTCGCGGACTCGCCCGCGTCGGCCAAGGCGTCCTGCAACCGCTGGTGGTGTCCGCGGAGCGTCTCCGCATCGCGCTGCAGCGAGTCGACGATTCCCGGCACGTCGCCGAGGCGCTTGCGCGTGTCGCGCGGCAGCGAGGAGAAGAGCTCGTTGGCGGCAAGTCCGATGGCAAGCTCCGTAGCGCGGTGCGTGGTCGCCGCGCCGTTTTGGGGTCGGCCGCCCAACCGGCGCGCAACGGCAAACACCGCGCGGCCGAGCCGCCCGAGCCACACCTTGGCCCAACCCTGCACCGCAGCGTACGGGCGACGATTGCGGAGCATCGAACGCACGACCAGGCCGCCAACCACGCCGAACATCAGCAGCGGCGTGCCGAGCATCGCCATGCGGCCGGAGTCGAAGAAGACCTGGAGCACATTCAGTGTGATTGCCAACGCGCCGCTCACCAGCGCCACACCCGTCGCCGCCGCCTCAAGGCCGAGTCGCTCCTGTAGCCCCGCGGCGTGGAACTCCTCGCGTAGCTGCTGGATCTCGTGATCGAACGCCAGCCGGAGGTCGGGCAACTCGAAGCCGCGCCGTAACAGCTTGCGCGCGGCCGACACCATAGCAACCAGCGGCGCGATGAGTACCCCCGCTCCGACCAGCGCGACGGCCCAGAGGCCGGCAGTCATCCCGATCGCGACGAGCGCCGTCAGGCCGATGTACCCGACCACGAGGACGCCCGCCGTGCTGAGTATGCGCCCGTCGCGCTTCACGAACGCGCGCAGTGCCGCCGGAATCTCTCGCCGCTCCTCGACCACCGCGCCAAGCTGCTCGGCCAGCGCGAGCGCGCTCTGTGGCCGTCCGGCCGGCTCCTTCACCAGGCACTTCTCAATGAGGTGCGCCAGCCCGCGCGGGATGCTCGTCCCCGGAACCGTGAGGGCAGGCGTGGGGGCGGCCACCTGCTTGGCCAGCACGTCCACCGCGCCGGCGCCCGTGAATGGCGGACGGCCCGTGCACACAAAGAAGGCGGTCGCGCCGAGTTCGTAGATGTCGGAGCGGGCATCCGCCGCGTGGCCCAGTGCCTGCTCAGGGCTCATGTACTCCGGCGTTCCCGCCACCGCCCCCGCGTCCTCCGTGCCGGCGGCGGCCGCGATGCCGAAATCGGTGACCAACGCCCGCCCCGTGCCGCGCTCGAGCAGGATGTTCTCGGGCTTCACGTCGCGGTGGACGACGCCCTGGGCGTGGGCGTGCCCCAGCGCCCACGCGACCTCCCGCAGGACCTTCGTGGCTTCGGCGGCGGCCATCGGGCCGCGGGTCCGCACGCGCTCGGCGAGGGTCTCGCCGTCCACATACGCCATCACGTAGAAGACAAACTGCGCCGCTTCGTCCACGGCGTGGATCGGCACGATATTCGGGTGCGACAGCTTGGCGGCGAGGCGCGCCTCGCGCAGGAACCGATCGCGAACGTCCCCGTCGAGGCCGCGCTCCGGCGGCAGCACCTTGATGGCGACGTGCCGATCCAGTTGCACGTCGCGCGCGAGGTAGACAATGCCCATGCCGCCGCGCCCCAACTCGCGGTCCAGCGAGTAGCGCCCAGCCACGGCCAGCTGAAACTCGACGAACAGCGGATCGACGCGCGAGGTGGGCGGCATGCGAGGTATTCTCACACCATGGGCGCGAATTGACCAGCCAGCGGGTATCGCGCAGGTTAGGCCTATGACCACCCACACCCACTACCTCTGGTTCCACACCAAGCGCGCGCAGGAGATCATCGACATCACCGACGAGGTCGCCGAGCAGGTGCAGCAGAGCGGCATTCGCGAGGGATTCGTGCTCGTCTCCGCGATGCACATCTCCGCGTCAGTGTTCGTCAACGATCACGAGTCGGGGCTCTGGCACGATATCCTGCACTGGCTCGAGCACACCATCGCGCCGTGGGACCCGCCGCGCTACCGCCACAACGACACCGGCGAAGAGAACGCCGCGGCCCACCTGCGGTCGCTGACCATCGGACACGAGGTGATCGTCCCGATCACCGCCGGGCGCCTCGACCTCGGCCCCTGGCAGCGCGTCTTCTACGGCGAGTGGGACGGCCAGCGGAAGAAGCGTGTGATCATCAAGGTGATGGGGGAGGCGTAGCGTCGCTCGCCTCGCCGCCGGACGTCACGCGCCGCGCGATGTCATCCATCTGCGCCAGCCGCGTGCGTGCCCAGCCGTAGACGCGGCGCGCGCCGAACGCGAGCATAGCCGTACCGCCGCCCACGAGCGGAAGCAGCGGCTCCAGCAGTCCGCTCGCGCGCTCTGGTCCAGCGACAAGCGCAACCGCCGCAAGGGCCGCGCTGGCGCTGAGCATCAGGACCCCGGTCGAGAGCATGGCCCGTGCCGCCGCGTTGACCGTGCGCATGCGCAGGCGGTCGCCCTCCGCGGTCGGTTCGATGAGAATCTGCAGGTTGCCGTTGGTCCATTCGCGCAGCGAGCCGTCCACGCGATGGCGCCCGCGCGCGTCGAAGGTCTCGCGCAGGAGCACCACGAGCCGTTCCCACTCTTCGTCCGAAACGCGCCGTCCCAGCGGCACCGTGCGCCCGACGCCGACGGTGAGCCCGAGCAGCTTGGCGCGAAACCGCGGCTCCTGTCGCTCAAGCGAGCGCGCCGCGTCGGCCAGCGCGTCGGGGGCAAGGCCGACCTGCCGCCCAATGTCCTGCACTTCGGCGAGCGTCAGGCCCGAGGAGGGCGAGAGCGCGTCCGCAGCGGACTGTGGCACCTCGGCCGCTCGACGGAAGATCTCCGCCACTTCCTCGTCGTTGAATCGGCGTTCGCTCATCGTGCACCGCAATGTACGGCGCCCTCACACCGCGCTCCAGCCCGGCGACCCAGTTGCCCCGCTTCGCCTCGCCGTGCACCTTCCCTTTCCTCTTCTCCCTCGCCCTATGTCCGACGCGTCTACCCCCGAAGCATCCGTTCCCCTCACGTCGTATCGCGAGTATCCCGCTGACGAGATGCTCCGCCGCGCGCGCGACTTCAATGCGGAATTGCAGCGACGGCGGACCGTCCGCCAGTTCAGCGACCGTCCGGTGGCGCAGGAAGTCATTGAGCAGTGCCTGCTGGCCGCGGGTTCAGCGCCCAGCGGCGCGCATCAGCAACCGTGGCACTTCGTGGCCATCAGCGACCCTGAACTCAAGCGGAGGATCCGCGGCGCCGCCGAGGACGCGGAGACTGAGTTCTACGCGACCGCGCCCGAGGAATGGCTCAGTGCGCTCGCGCCGCTCGGCACGGATGAGCACAAGCCCTATCTCGAGACGGCGCCGTACCTGATCGCGGTCTTCGCCGCGCGCTACGGCGTGGACGCCGATGGCGCGCGGCACACGCACTACTATGTGCAGGAGTCCGTAGGCATCGCGTGCGGATTCCTGATCGCCGCGCTGCATCACGCCGGCCTGGCGACGCTCACGCACACCCCCAACCCGATGGGTTTCTTGAGTCAGGTGCTCGGCCGCCCGAAGAACGAGCGACCCGTGATGCTCATTGTCGCGGGATACCCAGCGCCGGATGCCCGCGTGCCCGACCTCACCCGCAAGCCGCTCTCGTCCATCGCCACCTTCAAGTGACCATGCCAACTCCCGAGAAGTTGCTCTCCCTCGCCGGCCACTGGGTTGGCGAAAGCGCGCTCTGGCTCCATCCCGGCGCCGAGGCGCGCCGTTCGAGCGCCCGCGCACACATCACGGCCGAGGCGGAGGGACAGGCGCTTTGCGTGCGTTACGCGTGGGCGGACGGCGATGCCCCGCAGTCAGGCCTCCTGCTGCTCGTCGGCGACGCCGCCACCGACGCGGTGACCGCGGCGTGGACGGACTCATGGCACTACGCCCGCCAGCTGATGCACTGCGTCGGCACGTCAACGGGGGACAGCACCTCAGTGCGCGGCTCCTACGCCGCGCCGCCCGGCCCAGACTGGGGGTGGCGACTCGCGCTCGAGGCGGTCGCCGACGGCACCTGCGTCCTGCGGATGTTCAACATCACGCCGGACGGTGAGGAGGCGCTCGCCGTCGAGATGCCGCTGTCGCGGGCACCGTAGCGCAAGCCAGAGATCTCTCACACGCCCTCCCAGCAGCGGATCGCGTCACCCGCCGCGCTATAATTCGGGATGCCCGCTCCCCCTATCTACCTCGACCACGCCGCCACCACGCCGGTGCGTCCCGAGGTCCTTGAGGCGATGCTGCCGTACTTCGATGCGAAGTTCGGCAACGCGTCGAGCGCGCACCGGTGGGGGCGCGAGGCGCGCGCGGCTACCGACGCCGCGCGGGAGCGGATCGCTGCTTGCCTCGGCGCCCAGCCCGACGAGATCTGCCTGACCTCCGGCGGCACCGAGGCCGACAACCTCGCCGTCCTCGGCGGCTGGCGTGTGCAACAGGGGAACGGGCGTCCCGGCATCGTCAGCACACCCATTGAGCACAAGGCCGTGCTCGAGGCAGTGCACCAGGCGGCTCGCGAGGGCGGCGACGAACGCCTCCTCGCCATCGACCCAACCGGACTCGTCAATCTCGACGCAGCGCGCGCGCACATTCGCCAAGACGTCGCGCTGGTCAGCGTGATGTGGGTCAACAACGAGACAGGCGTCATCCAGCCCGTGGCCGAACTTGCCGAGATGGCCAAGGCGGCGGGAGCGATCTTCCACACCGACGCCGTGCAGGCGTTCGGCAAGCTGGACGTGGACGTGCGATCGCTCCCTTGCGACTTCCTCTCCGTCAGCGGCCACAAGTTCGGCGCGCCGAAGAGCATCGGCGCGGTCTACGTGCGCCGCGGGACAGCGCTCGCCCCGCTCTTCTTCGGCGGCTCGCAGGATCGCGGCCGCCGACCGGGCACCGAGAACACGCCAATGGCCGTCGCGCTCGCCACCGCAATGGAACTCGCGCTCAGCGAGCGTGATGTCGAGGTGGCACGCCTTCGTTCCTTGCGCGACCGACTCGAGGCGGGCCTGCGCGCGGCCCAGCCCGATCTCGTCGTGCATGGCCACGTCGCGCCGCGCGTGCCGCACATCCTGCACTGCTCGGTCCCCGGGACAGATAGCGAATCCCTGCTGATGTCGCTCGACCTCAAGGGCGTGGCGGCCTCGAGCGGCTCCGCCTGCCAGAGCGGGAGCGTCACGCCGTCGCATGTCCTCACCGCGATGGGCCTGCCCGCCGACGTCGGCGCCTCGGCGGTGCGCTTCAGCGTCGGCAAGCTGACAGCGGCAGAACAGATCGACCGCGTGATCGCGCTCTTTCCGGACGTGGTGAGGGGGGCGAGGGCGATGGCGGGGAAGTTCTAGCGTGACAGCGAGTGACGGTGGGCGGTGGACGGTGGACGCCGGATGACGGCGAAACCGCGTGTCCTAGTCGCCATGTCGGGCGGGGTGGATAGCTCCGTCGCCGCGGCCCTGCTCGTGCGCCAGGGGTATGACGTCGTTGGCGTGACGATGAAGCTGTTCGAGGACGGCGCCGCGCTTCCCGACCGCCCGTGCTGTTCGCTCGACGCCACGAGCGACGCGCGACGCGTCGCCGAGCAACTCGGCATCCCGCACTACGTGCTGAACATGGTGGACCACTTCGGGCGCGACGTCATCGCCGACTTCGTGGCCGAGTACGCGCGCGGACGCACGCCGATTCCCTGTGTGCGCTGCAACACCTTCACGAAGTTCAGCGATCTCGTCGCCAAGGCCGACGGCATAGGCGCCGCGTTCGTGGCGACGGGGCATTACGCCCGCGCCCTCGGCGGCGAGTTGCACCGAGGCGCCGACGACAACAAGGACCAGACCTACTTCCTCTGGGGTATTCGCCGCGACGTGGTGAAGCGGCTGCTCCTCCCCGTCGGTGAGATGACCAAGGACGAGACCCGCGCGCTCGCCCGAGAGCTGCGGTTGCCGCGTGTCGCCGACAAGCCGGAGAGCCAGGAGATCTGCTTTGTCCCCGACGGCGACTACGTGCAGATCCTGCGTCGTGAGCTGGGCGAAGAAGCGCCGTCACTCTCGCGCGGCAACATCGTCACCGCCAACGGAGACGTGGTTGGCGAGCACGACGGTTTCGCGCGCTACACCATCGGCCAGCGGCGCGGTCTCCCCGGCGGTTCGGCCGATCCCCTCTACGTCGTCGCGCTGCGTCCCGAAACGCGCGAGGTGGTCGTCGGGCCGCGCGACGCGCTGCTCGGCAGCCAGTTGTCCGCGAGCGAAGTGAACTGGCTCGTAGACACGCCCCCGAGGGTCGGCGACACCGTGCAGGTGCGGGTGCGGCACCGCGCGCCGCTGGCGAATGCCAAGGTTGAGGCGGTCACGGCGCGTGCGGTGCGCGTGGCGTTCGAGACCCCGGTCTCGGCGATCTCACCGGGGCAGAGCGCGGTGCTCTACGACGGGCCGCGGGTGCTCGGCGGCGGCTTCATCGACTGAGCGTCACTCGCGCGCCGCACTCCGTCGCTCAAACCACTGGACCAACAGCCGGGCCAGCCAGCACGGCACGGCCAGCAGCATCATGCCCAACGGCCAGAGATTCGCCGCAGTGACGTCGAACAGCCACTGCCAGGACAGCGACGCCACCATCATGACGAGGGGCGCGACCGGGACATAGTAGAGCCAGCGAAACAGCCCGCGCGCCCGGCGCCCCCGGCGCCACGCGGCGCCGAGCAGCAAGGCGTTCATCCCGAGGAAGAACGCCAAGTTGAAGAGGTGCTCCACCAGTCCTGGCGCACGCTGCACGACGCCTCCCGAAGCAAACGCGAACGAAGCCGCGCGAGCTAGTATTTCAACCCCGCTCGTTCCGCAAACTCCTCGAACGCCCGCCGAGCCACGTGACTGAGTTCCGTGGGCGGGTTCACGCGCACTTCGACCAGCAGGTCGCCGCGTTTGCCGTCCTTCTCGATCCCTTGCCCGCGCACGCGGAACCGCTTGCACGACGGTGTGCCCGGCGGAATGGCAATCGTCACCCGCTTCTCGTCGAGCGTCATCACGCTGACCTTCGACCCGAGCGTTGCCTCGGCGATGTTCACCGCCTTGTGGACGATCACGTCGAGTCCGTCGCGCTGGTAGTCCTTGTCGGGCAGCACCTTGAACGTGATCACGAGGTCGCCGGCGGGCCCGCCGCGAACGCCGCGCCCTCCCTGTCCCTTCAGCCGGATCTTCGCATCGCTGTCCGTGCCGGGCGGCACCGTGATCACCACCTTCTTGCGATCACGCTTCTCCCCCTGCCCCGCGCACGTGGCGCACTTCTCGCTCGCCACCGTCCCTTTACCGATGCACATCGGGCACGGGCGGTTCACGGCGAAGCCGCCCTGCCCGAACGAGATCGATCCGCGACCGCCGCATTCCGGACACGAGGAGACCTTTGCGCCCTTCGCCGCGCCACTCCCGCTGCAGGCGGAGCACTCCTCGTTGACCTCCAGTTCGACCGGCACCTTGCCGCCGGCCGCGGCCACGCGGAACGGAATCTCGAGCGTCGTCTCGATGCTCTGCCCCTTCTCCGGCTCCGTCGCCTTGCGCTGCTGCGATCCGCCGCCAAACATCGAGCTGAACAGGTCGCCCAGTCCGCCGAAGCCGCCGACATCGAAGTCCTCGAACTTCGGCGGCGTGCCCGCGCCGGGCCGCGCCCCAGGACGCGCACCGGCGCCGCGGAATCCACCGGTTGCCCCGCCGCCCGGACGGCGCACGAAATCGCCGAACGCGCCGAGGCGCCGCATCTCGTCATACTGCTGGCGCTTCTTCGCGTCGCCCAGGACGTTGTACGCCTCGGAGATCTCCTTGAAGCGCTCCGCCGACCGAGCGTCCCCCTTGTTCGCATCGGGGTGATGCTGCTTGGCCAGACGGCGGTACGCCTTCTTGATCTCGTCGGCCGTCGCCTTTTCGGAGACGCCGAGCGTGGCGTAGAAGT
Source organism: Gemmatimonadota bacterium (assembly GCA_016871855.1). GTDB lineage: Bacteria > Gemmatimonadota > Gemmatimonadetes > Gemmatimonadales > Gemmatimonadaceae > PNKL01. The sequence continues at coordinate 50,393 of VHBQ01000003.1, read as the reverse complement.
CCTTGCTGTGCGCCATCAGCGGCTCAGCCGTTCCACTGCTTCACGACCACGCGCGCGGGGCGCAGCAACTGGCCGTTGAGGGTGTAGCCGACCTGATAGACCTGCGCGACCGTCTCATCTTCTTCCGCGGCTGCCGCGGGGACCGCGGTCAGCGCCTCGTGCACGGCGGGATCGAACCGCTCCCCCACCGGGTTCACGACGGTGAGCCCGTGCCCGGCGAGCGACTTCAGCACCTTCTTCTCGACCAGCAGGATGCCCTCGGCGATGGCCTGCGCCGGCGTGGTCGACGGGTCGAAGTGCGCCACGCGACCGAGGTCGTCGAGCGAGTCGAGGAGATCGGTGATGAGCGTCCCCATACCGCGCTGCTCCGCCTCCAACCGCTCGCGCGCGCTGCGCCGCCGGAAGTTCTCGAACTCCGCGAACAGCCGAACGTACTTGTCCTTCTGCTCGGCGAGCAGCCGCTCGGCCCGCTGCAGCGCGGCCGTCGCCTCGTCGATGGGCAAGTCGCCGTTCGTCGCCGAAGGCGCGTCCTCGACCGCTTCGGCCGCCGCTTCCGCGTTGGAATCGGGGACCGGAAGCTCTCGCTCGACGTCTGAGGTGCTGGTGGGGTCGGTCATGGGAGTCAATTTCACGGGTTGCCGACCTGTCGTGCAACCAGCGTTCCAGAGTTTTACTGTCGAAAAGGCGGGTACGTGGCCCTACGGCGCAGGCCGGCCGGTCGTTTCGCCCTACGCCGTGCCGTTCAGCACCCGTCGCACGAGACTCAGCGCCGACTGGGCGCTGCGCTGCCGCACTTCCTGCCGGTCGCCGATCATAATGGCGCGGAAGCTCTTCACGACCCCGTCCACGTCGGCGGCAATGCAGACCGTCCCCACGGGCTTCTCCGGCGTGCCGCCATCGGGGCCGGCGATCCCGGTGATGGACACGCCGACCTCGGCGCCCAGGGCCCGCCGCGCCCCGGCGGCCATCTCGCGCGCCGTCTCCTCGCTCACGGCGCCATGCGCCGCAAGCGTCTCCGGTCGCACCCCGAGGGCGGCCACCTTCACGTCGTTGTGGTACGCGATGATGCCGCCGAGCAGCACGTCACTCGACCCCGGGATGGCGGTCAGGCGCGCGCCGAGCATTCCACCCGTGCAGCTCTCCGCGACGGCAATGCGCTTGCCTGCGCCGCGCAGCGCGGCGAGCACTGCGGCGGCAAGGTCGGTGTTGCCGTCGCCGTACGCGTACGCGCCGGCGGCCGGACGCAGACGGTCGGCCACGCGCGCCAGCCGCGTCACCGCGTCCTCGTCCGACGTGCCGCGCGATGTGAGGCGCAGGTCTACCCCTTCCCAGCCCGGCAGGTAAGCCAGCGCGAGCCCCTCGAGGTCGAGCCCCGCGACGTTGCGAATGCGATCGGAGAGCGCGGACTCGGCGATGCCAGTCGTCCGAATGGTGTGCGAACGCACCACCGTCGGCTCCCCGACCCGTCGCGCGAGGATGCGCGGCAGCAGCGCTTCGGTGAACATCCCGCGCATCTCGCGCGGTACGCCCGGCAGCATCGCGACCCACCGTCCGCGGTCGTCCTCCAGCCAGATGCCCGGCGCCGTGCCGTGATTGTTGGCGAGGATGCCGGCCCCCTCGGGAATCTGCGCCTGCTGCAGGTTGCTCCTCGGAATCTCCCCGGTGCGCCCCAGCGACTTCCACCGCTGGTGGAGCGATTCCACGACGTCGGGATCCTCGCGCATCGCGCGTCCGAACAACTGGGCGATGGCGGGCTTCGTCAGGTCGTCGCTGGTCGGACCCAAGCCGCCGGTCGTGATCACCGCGCCGGTGCGCTCCAGCGCGCCGCGCACGCCGTCCGCGATCTCGCCCGCGCCGTCCCCCACCGACGTGCGCCGCGCGATAGTGATGCCGTGCTGGGCCAGTTCGCGCGCGAGCCACGCGCCGTTGGTGTCGATGGTGAACCCGAGCAGCAGCTCATCGCCGATTGTCACGAGTTCAATGTGCATCATCCCGTCCACCGTCCACCGTCCACCGTCTACCTGAGCACACTCCAATACCGCCTCACATAGACCACAAAACTCCACACCGTCAGCACAACAGCGATGGCCATCGAGATCGCTCCCACCGACCCGACAAAGAGCGCCACCTGATCCCACGCCCGATCCGTGAAGCCGTGCTCGAGCAGCCACGTGCTCAGCCCAAACCAGAAGTAGGCCGCACCCACCCAGATGAACTGGAACGTCGCCTTGGCCTTGCCCGGCCCGATGGCCGCGATCACCACACCCCTGGCGTTCGCGGCCTGGCGGAACCAGGTCATCGCCGCCTCGCGCCCGAGCACGATGAACAGCACCCACCACGGGAAGGGGACCGTCACACCCGCCCAGGTGACGAACGGATAGCTGGAGACCTCGGCCGCCTTGGGCAGGAGGCGCACGAGCCACTCGCCGCTCGGGGCCTGCAGCAGGTACATCGGGATGAACGTCGCCAGCAGGAAGATCTTGTCGGCGAGCGGATCCAGCAGCCGGCCGAGGTCGGTGATCTCGCCGCGCGAGCGCGCCAGTTTGCCGTCGTAGTGGTCGGAGATCGCGACCACGAGGAAGAGCACGAAGGCCAGCCCGCGCAGTGTGGCCGAGTGCACGAACGGCAGCCACGCGACCAGTGGCGTCAGCGCGATGCGGCCGACGGTGATCCAGTTCGGGAGGTTCACAGCCCCGCGCTGGCGCTCAGGCGAGCGCCTTGAGGACGAGCTTGGAGACGGCCTTGAGCGTGTCGAAGACGCCGTCGCCGGTGACGGCCACCGCCTCGAAGTACGTGGCACGCTCGACCCATTCGCCGGTGGGCAGCTGCTCGATCAGGTTCTCGTTCGGATGGAACGGATCGGGCGTCACTCGCTGCCTGGCCGGGTCAGCGACTTCCCAGCCGGGATTGATGGACGCCTGCAGGTCGGCGAGCGGCGCGGCGTTGGGAAGGTCGCGTTTGTTGTACTGGACGACGAACGGCATCTTCGTCAGGTCGTACCCATACTCGGCCATGTTGTCGTACAGGTTCTGCATGGCCTCCTGGTTCGCCTCCATGCGCTCAAGCTGCGAGTCGGCGACGAAGACAATGCCGTCGACGCCCTTGAGGATCAGCTTGCGCGAGGCGTTGTAGTAGACCTGGCCCGGCACGGTGTACAGGTGGAAGCGCGTCTTGAAACCGCGGATCGTGCCGAGGTCCACCGGGAGGAAGTCAAAGAACAGGGTGCGCTCGGTCTCCGTGGCAAGCGAGATCAGCTTGCCGCGAGTATCGGGCTTCACCTTGCCGTAGACATGCTCGAGATTCGACGTCTTTCCGCCAAGTCCCGGGCCGTAATAGACGATTTTGCAGTTGATCTCGCGCGAGGCGTAGTTGATCATCGACATGACCGTTCTCTCCTAGCTGAACAGCTGGTCGATCTCGTCGTCCGCGCCGGCGAGAAGCCCTGGTTGCTGGGCGGCTCCGCTGGCACCGCGCGAGAAGACCGCCTCAAAAAGTCGCGTCAGTTCACCCACGGTGTCCTTCATCTTGAGTCGCACGAGGCCAAGCGTCGTGCGATTGTCGAACAGTGTCACCAGAATGACCCGCCGAGCCACGTCCGCCAGGTACATCGACTCCTTCTCCCCTTGATGGAAGAGCGAGTTGAAGTCGGTTTCGCCGATGAGCCGGGCCAACTGGTCGTTGGCGCTGAAATCCGCCGCCGTGAGCGTGGCAAACGCCGTCGGGTCGAAGTTCGGCTGCTCGCCGACCGTCGCGACCAACTGCCCCGTGCGGTCCACAAGCAGGGCGCACCGGGCATTGCTGTCCGCGAGGAACTTGTGGAGCGTCGTCGTGATCGCCCCGAAGTCATCTTCTGTGAATGACCAGCTGGCGGCACCAACAGGCATGGCGGAGGGCTGGAGTAAGCCTAAAAGATGGCTAACAGACGGGGGGGAGGACAGGGGGATGCCGGCAATTGTGGTGGAACGAGGAGGGGGTAGAGGCGACGGGACGGGGGACGAGGGTTGGAACGGGGGAAGAGTCGACTCGTCCCCCGTTCCGGCTCCCAGCCCTCGTCCCGTGGCCGCTACCTCCTCCCCGTTCCGCTAAAGCTGCCGTCTCGCCGTTATCGCCTGCGCGATCGTCACCCCGTCCGCGTACTCCAGATCCCCGCCCACCGGCAGCCCGCGGGCAATCCGGCTCATCGCCACCCCGGTCGGCGCGAGCTGTTGCTGGAGGTACAGGGCCGTCGCCTCGCCCTCGAGCTTCGCGTTGGTGGCCAGGATGACCTCCCGCACGCCGCCCGCGCCCACACGTTCGACCAGCGGAGCGATGGCCAAGTCGTCGGGCCCGATGCCGTCAATGGGCGCCAGGCGCCCGCCGAGCACATGGTATGTGCCCCGGTACTCGCCCGAACGCTCGATCGCGCCGATATCCGACGCCTCCTCGACCACGCAGATCAGTCCCGCGTCACGCCGCGGGTCGGCGCAGATGGCGCAGAGATCCGCCTCGGTGAGGTTGAAGCACCGGGCACAGGGATGGACCTTCTCGGCCAGCGTCACCAGCGCCTCGGCCAGACGGCGCGACTGCTCGGCCGGCTGCTTGAGCAGGTGATACGTCAGGCGAAGCGCGGACTTCCGCCCGATGGTCGGCAGGCGAGAAAGTTCGGCGACGAGATCGTCGATGGCCGACACGTCAGAACGGAAGCGAGAACGGCAGGTTGAGGCCGCCCATCAGTGCGCGCATCTCCGTCTGCGCCGCCTCCGCCGCCTTCTTCTGCGCGTCCGCGGTTGCCACGGTGATGAGGTCCTCGAGCATCTCCACGTCCGCGGGATTCACGACCGTGGGATCGAGGCGCACCTTCTTGACGTTGCCCTTGCCGTCGGCTTCGACGGTGACCATGCCGCCGCCAGCGGAGCCGGTAACGGAGAGCCTGAGCAGCGCGGCCTCCACCTGCTGGGCCCGCTGCTGCATCTGCTGGGCCTGGGCCATCAGGTTCTTCAGGTCCATGGATCGTTAGGGAAGCAGTCGGAGATCGAGGGCGTCAATGGCGGCGTCGAGCACAGGATCGCGCTTGCGCAGCTGCTCAACGCGACGGGCAAGCACATTCTCCTCAGTCAGCCGCTCGCGCGGCGCAGCCTGCTGCGCTTGTACCGCGACGCGCGTCACGCCGGTGAAGCGTGCGCGCAGCGCGGCGAGCACGTGCTCGGCCCCCTGCGTCAGCACGTCGGCGTGCACGTCGGTGTCCACCGCGATGGTGACGACGCCGGCGCCGGAAACGGCCTGCGGTGTCGCGTGATCGAGAATGGAGGCCAGCGTCCCGCGTCCGCTCCGGCGCACCGTATCGACCACGTCATCCCAGAACTCGGCGAGCCGATTGATCTCGACGGCAATCACGGGCGCGGGCGCGGCGAGATCGGCGGGCGCCGCGACGGCGCGGGGTTCAGCAGCGGCGCGCGGCGCGGCGGCCGGCGGCGTAGCCGGCGCGCTGTCGCGCAAACGCGGCGGGGGCTCTCGCCCTGACGCCGGTCGCGATGGCTCCTCGCGCACGGCCCCGCGCGATGACGGCGAGCCAGCCGATGAAGCTCCGCCTCCACCGCGAGAAGCGCCGCCCGGATCTGCCAGCACGCCCTTGAGCACCGCCTCAAGATCGACCGTGCGGTCGAGCAGGGCGAAACGCACAAGCAGCGTCTCGAACAGCAGCTGCTGCTGCGTCGAACGCCGGAAATGCGGCTCCAGCTCAACGAGCATCGTCAGCATGCGCACTAGATCGGCGGCGTGCGCGCGCGGCGCGCGATGCTGGAGCTCCTGACGAAGCCGGTCGCTGATCTCCGGCGTCGCGCCGCCGAGGGCCATCGCGAGCTGCGCGCGCAGGAGGTCGCTGAAGTCGGCGAGGAGCACGTTGAAATCGACGCCGTGGTCGGCGAGACGCCCCACGGCCGCGAACACGTCACCGGCCCGGCGGTCGAGCACCAGGTCGAACAGGGCGAGCGTCTCGTCCTCCGGCACGAGCCCCAGCGCGTCGCGCACACGCTGCGGGGTCAGCGTGCCGTCGCCCCAGGCCAGCGCCTGGTCGGTCAGCGAGAGCGCGTCGCGCATTGAGCCGTCGGCGGCGCGGGCCAGCATGGCCAGCGCGTCGGGCTCCGCGGCCACGCCCTCCTCGGCGAGCACGGCGGCGAGCCGCTCGCGCACGTCGGCGGGACCGATGCGCTTGAGGTCGAAGCGCTGGAGGCGGCTGAGCACCGGCGCGGCCGCCTGGGCGATCTTCTGCGGCTCGGTGGTGGCGAAGACGAAGACCACGCGCGGCGGCGGCTCCTCGAGCACCTTCAGGAGCGCATTCCACGCCTCGCGTGTGAGCATGTGCGCCTCGTCCACGATGTAGACCTTGTACCGGTCCTCACCCGACGGGGCGTACTGCGCGCGTTCGCGAAGATCGCGGGCGTCGTCCACGCCGCGGTTTGACGCGGCGTCAATCTCCACCACGTCCAGTGAGGCGCTGCCGCTCCAGATGCGCGTGCACGACGGGCACTCGCCGCACGGCTCGCCGTCTTCCCGCTTGCGCTCGCAGTTGAGCGCCATCGCGAGCACGCGGGCGAGCGTCGTCTTCCCGGTGCCCCGCGGGCCGCAGAGCAGATAGCCGTGCGCCACGCGCCCGCGGGCGATGGCCCCCTTGAGCGTGCCCGCCACGTGCGACTGCACGGCAACCGCCGCGAACGACTTGGGGCGGTACTTGCGGGCGAGGGCGAGGGACATGGGTGAAAACTGCAGACGGTGGACGGTGGACGGTAGACGGTGGAGAAGACGGGATGCGCCGGTCTCCGGCGGAGCCCCGGCTTCCAGCGGGCACCGGTCCGGCCGGACCGTCAATGACTCGCGGGGGCCGCCGATTCCGGCTGCCCCCGCGAGAGTGCTTCAGGCCTGACGATGCGAAGTGGGACACCACGTACCGTTGCTGCCTTTCGGCCCTGGCGGAGTTGGCGGGCCCGCGACCATCGGGGCCTGAAGCACATGCAATGTACCCGGCGGAGACACCGTGGCACAACCGCGGCTGGGGCTTGGGTTCCCCCGGATCCGTCGTCTCAATCGTCTGACAGGTCGCGCACCTCCGCCATCGCATCCACGTGCCGCCCGATCTCCCGCACCCGTTCGATGGCGTCGGTCAACTCGCCGGGGGCGGTCGGTTCCGTTCCGAGTTTCATGAGTTCGAGCCGAAGGAGCTCCATCGCCGACGTCGCCTCGACGAACCGCGCGTCGGCCCGCTGCGACGCCGAGTCGGCGCGCAGGGCCATCGCTTCCGACTCGAGGCGGTCGAGCAGCATCGGCACGTCCTTGAAGAGCTCGCGTTGCGCCGCAGGGAGTGCCGCGTAGGCCCCGCGCGCGCGGGCGCCCAGGGCCACGACCGTGGGTTCCCCGTCCTCGACCCGGGCGCGGCTCACCGGCTCGAGCCCGACGGCGGCGACGCGGAGAAGCGAGCGTCCCAGCCAACCCGCCGCCAAGCGGTTCCAGAGTCCGTCGGCGCTGCGACGCATCAGGACCTTCCACCACGAGCGCACCGCCAGCGTCGGAGCGACCACCGACAGCGCGGCCAGTGTGATCATCAACGCGTCACTGGAAGTCTCAATCAAGCCGTAGACCGCCGCGGCACCCACTGCGGTCGCCACGGTGCCGGTTACCGCCGCCGTTCGGTCAACGCCCGCGTCGGCGGCCGGCTTTTCCTCCGCTCGCTCGCGTTCCACCGCGACCGAGAGACTCTCCGCGCCGTATCCGGCGCGCAACAGTGTCCGCGCGGGCTGGCCCAACCGCACGAGGCGCTCGACGGCCAGTCCGCCCATGAGTCCCGCCGCCCACAGGTAGATGTCGCGCAGGATGCTGATGGAGAAAGAATCCCACCCGGTGTACAACCACGCCACGACACTGAGCGCCGCGCTGAGGATGAGACTCACCAAGGCGCCGGTTCCCACCGTGGCGAACTCTGCGCCAACGCGATCCCAATCGCGGAGGAACGCGCGCAAGGGGGCCGCCACAACCGGCAGGCGCTCCCGCTGCTCCGACAGTGCCTGCGCGAGCGCCTCGGCGCTCGGCCACCTGCCGGCGGGCTCCTTGGCGAGGCAGCGGTCAATCGCCTCCGCGACCCGCTTCGGCAGCCTTGGCGCCGCGTCCGCAAGACGTGGAACGGGAGCCGACGCGTGCTGCATCAGGTACGCGGTGGCGGTCGGTCCGGGAAACGGCCCATGACCCGTGAAGGTCATCCAAGCCGTGACGCCGAGCGCGTAGAGATCGGACCGGGCATCCGGTTCCTCGCCGCGGCCTTGTTCCGGACTCATGTACGCTGGCGTTCCGAGTGTCACGCCATCGATTGGCGTGTGGCGCCCCACGGCATGCGCGATGCCAAAATCGGTGACCAGCGCCCGATCGCCATCACGCTCCAACAGGATGTTGTCCGGCTTCACATCACGGTGCACGATGCCGCGCGCGTGCGCGTGCGCGAGCGCCCACGCGACCTCTTGCACCATCCGCAGCCCGTCGCGTGCCGGCAACGGTCCCTGGCGGCGAATGCGCTCGCCAAGCGATTCGCCATCCACGAGCGTCATGACGAAGAAGACCAGCCCGTCGCGCTCCTCGACGGCGTGGATCGGAACGACGTTCGGATGGGACAGCGACGCCGCGGTTTGCGCCTCGCGCAGGAAGCGACGCCGGAAGTCCTCGCTGTCGCCCATCGCGGGCGGCAGCAGCTTGATGGCGACCGGCCGGTCGAGCGCCACGTCGCGCGCGGCAAAGACCACGCCCATCCCGCCGCGTCCGAGTTCCTCGACGAGACTATAGCGGCCGGCGACGGCGCGCTGGAGACGGACAAATTCGGGGGAGAGCATACTGGCTCTACGCGTCGGGGGCCCGCGGGTTTCTCAGCGCACGTGCGCCAACGGTCCGGCGCGCTTCACGCGCCTATCCAAGCACCTTGCGAAACACTTCCGTCGCCCGCTGCATCTCGTCCATCGTCCCGATGGACACGCGCAGCCAGTTGGTGAGCGGCGGGAACGGCCGTCCGACGGCGATCCCCTCCTTGCCGCACGCCTCCCGCACGGGACGCATGTCGCGGCGCAGGTTGATCATCAGGAAGTTGGTCTCGCTGGGCCCCACCTCGTAGCCCGCCTTCTCGAAGAAGGCGCGCGTGAAGGCCTTGGTCTCGCGGTTGCGGCGCTGCTCGAGCGCCACGTGCTCCCGGTCGCTCACCATCGCCGTGGCGGCGCCAAGCGCCAGCACGTTCACGCCCGACCCCAGCCGCCACCGCTGCATGCGATTGGCCGTGTCGCGGTGGGCGATGGCGTAGCCGACGCGCAGCCCGGCCATGCCGAACACCTTGGAGAAGGTGCGCGACACGATCACGTTGGGATCGGCGAGGGCCAGTGGAACGGCCGACTTGTACGACGCGTCATCCACGTACTCGTGGTACGCCTCGTCCACGAGGATGAACGTCGCCGGCGAGTCGCGCCGCACGCGCGCGATGAACTCGCGCACCGCGGCGTCCCCGTGCACCGTCGCCGTGGGGTTGTTCGGGTTGCAGAAGAACAGCAGCCCCGCCCCGCCGGCCTTGCTCGCCATCGCCCCAAGGTCGAGACGCAGCTTGTCGTCCACGGGCACGGAGACCACGGGACGCCCCATCGTGCGGGCGAAGTTGCCCGGCAGCTCGAACGTCGGCGACGCCGTCACGAGGTGCTGGGCCGTGCTGACGAACGCCTCCACGCAGAGCCGCAGGATCTCGCCCGACCCGCAACCCAGGACGACGTTCTCCTCGGCGACGCCGTGCTCCTTGGCGATGGCCGCAATCAGCGGACCCTCTGGCGCATCGGGATAGCGATTGGCCTCGCCGAACATCGCCCGGATTGCCTCGAACGCCTTCGCGCCCGGGCCGTTGGGGTTCTCGTTGCTGTCGAGGCGAATCAGCCCGGTCTTCTGCAGCGGGCTTGGCGTCGCCGCGATCCACGATTCGAGGCGCGCTTCGAGGCCGCGTCCGCCAAGCGCGGGCGGCGCCAGCAAGCCGGCGCCCCCCAGGCCGAGGGCGGACACGAAGTGGCGGCGGGAGACAGGCATGGGCGGGTCCGGTGAGGGCTGGCCCCAAAGTAGTGCGCGGCGCCCCATCCAGCGAGCGCCGCATACCGCCACCCGTTCCTGTTCCCCCCCGTGCCCGCCTCCCTTCCTAGGCGAGGGCCTTCACCATCATGCGCGCCGCCTGCTCCACCTGCTCCGGGCTCGCATCGAGATGCGTCACCACACGGATGCGCCGCGCGTTCCACGCCGAGATCAGCACCCCCAGCGCCTTCGCCCGGGCCGTCACCGTGTCGGCGTCGAGCCGCGCCGGCAAATCGATCATCACGATGTTCGTGTCCGGCGGCACCACCTGCGCGTCGGACACGCCGTCGGCGATGATCGTCGCCAGCCGCTTGGCGTTGGCGTGATCCTCGTGCAGGCGGCCGAGATGGTGCTCAAGGCCGTGCAACGCCGCGGCGGCGACGATGCCGCTCTGCCGCATCCCGCCGCCAAGGCGCTTGCGGGCCATGAACGCCTCGGCGATGTGCGCCGTCGAGCCGGCCACGCACCCGCCGAGCGGCGCGCCAAGTCCCTTGGAGAACGACACCATCACGGTGTCGGCGCAGGCGGCGAAATCAGCGAGCGGCGTTCCGGTGGCGACGTGCGCGTTCCAGAGGCGCGCCCCGTCCAGGTGCACGGGCAGCTGGAGCGTGCCGCGCGCGAACTCGGTGATGGCGCGCAGCTCGGCGAGTGGCGTCACCATTCCACCGGCCCCGTTGTGCGTGTTCTCCACGCAGACCACGCTGGCCGTCGGCGCGTGCTTGCTCGGCGCGCGCACCGCGGCCTTCAGCGTGTCGAGCGTCATCACCGGCGCCCCCTGCACCATCCGCGGCTGCAGGCCGCGCAGCCCGGAGAGGCCGGCGATTTCCCAGTTCACGATGTGCGAGTCGTGGTGCGCGTACGCCTCAGTGCCGTGGCGCCCGTGCACCCAGAGGCCACAGGCGTTGCCCATCGTCCCGGTGGGCACGAAGAGCGCGCGCTCCTTGCCGAGCAGCGCGGCCACCCGCTCCTGCAAGGCGAGGACCGTGGGGTCCCCATCAAGCACGTCGTCGCCCACTTCGGCCTCGGCCATCGCGCGGCGCATTGCCGCGGTGGGCTTGGTCACGGTGTCACTGCGCAGGTCGATCACTATCCCTCCATCGCCTCGTGGCGGCGCCAGCGCCGTCGGACGCCGTAGACGTGCGCCACTTCGCCGCCGATCACGAACAAGAGCGCCGAGTAGTACGCCCAGAACACGACAATGACGAGCGCCCCGAGCGTCCCGGTGTACAGCGACGCCGGGTCGAACTGCTGCACGACGATGACGAAGACGTTGCGCGCCGCCTCGAAGAGCACACCCGTCGTCATCGCCGCGACGAACGCCTGACGCCATGGCACGTGCCCGGCCGGAATGAACTTGTACACGCTGTAGAAGATCGTGACCACCACGCCGAAGGCGAGCAGGCGGCCGAGGAAGTACTCGAGCCCGCTCAACGTTGCGGCGTCCACGCCGATCTCGCGCAGGACGGCCGTGCCGCGCTCACCCATGATGGCGAGGTACGCGGAGAGGACGAGATAGGCCACCAGCAGCGCCGACGACACGAGCGTGTACCCGATGTCGTAGACCTTTCCGACGACGATGCCGCGCCCTTGCCCCAAGTTGAAGACGCGCTGAAGCACGCTGCGCAGCGTCCCAAAGAGCCGGGTGGAGAACCAGACGAAGGCCGCCGCGGAGAGCAGGCCCACCTGCCCGCGGGTGCGCACGACGTCGCGCAGGATGGGGTCGAGGAACGAGGTGCCGTCGCCGTTGCCCACCGGCAGGAGGCGACCGAGGAACTCCACCACGTCGCGCGTGCTGTCCGCCTCGGGCTTGTTCAGCACGTAGCCGATGCCGGCGATCAGGAGCAGGAAGAACGGCACGCCGGCGAGGAGGATGTTGTACGCCACCCCGCCGGCGAGAAAGAACAGGTCATCTTCGCCCCCCTTCTTCCAGACACGGCGGGCGTAGTCCCACACGGTGTCGCGGAGGCGCGCCGCCCCCCATGGCGGCGACGCGCTCATCCGCAGAACACGCTCGGCATCAGTCCTGGACGACGATCAGGAACTTCGACGCCGCCCAGAACTGCTCGGCGTTCGTGATCGCGATCGTCCCCTTGTAGCCGCCCTTGGCCGGCTGGGCCGTGGCGGTGAGGTCCTGCCGCGACACGATGCGGTAGCTCTTGTCGGCCTTGGGCAGCTCGATCGACGAGGTCTTCGTCTTGTCGACCGCCGTGAAGTCGGCCGGGTTGAGCGTCGTCGCCGGGATATCCGTGGCGGCGATGCCGAGGATGCCGCCCTTCTTCACGATGATCCCCTTCTTGCGGAGCTCATCCTTGGTGCCGATCACGTAGTAGACGGTGTTGCGCTCGGTCGTGAGCGCCGCCTTCTCCTGCGTGAGCGTCTCCTTCTCCGTCGTGAGCTGGGCCTTCTCGCCCTTGAGCGTCACGTTCTCGCCGGTCAGCGTGGCCACCTGCGCGGTCAGCGAGGCGATTTCGGCCTTCTGGTTTTCGACGATGGACTTGAAGGCGGTGATCGTCGAGTCGTACTGGGCCAGCTGGGCCTTGAGCGTCGTGGCGTCGCCCGTCAGCGCGGCCACGCGCTGACGGCTCGCCGCCAGGCGCGACTCGGCCTCGTTCACGCGCTCGGCCAGCGCCTTGACCTTCTCGACCATCTGGGCGCGCTGCTCGGCCGGCGACGCGCTGGGAAGCTCGCCGGCGGCGCCGACGACGGGCTTGCCCGCCTTCGCGTCGCGCACCTTGGCGATCTCGGTGTTCACGTCGGCGATGAACTGCGTCGTCGCCATCACGTCCTTGAGCAGGGAGTCCTTCTCCGCGCTCAGCATCTTCACCTGCTCCAGCTCCTTCTCGTACTTGTCCTTCGTCACGCACGCCGAGAGGGCGAGCACGGCGGCGAAGGCCATCAGGACTGTCTTGCGCATGGTCTCTCCGTTGGTGGTCGGCGAGCCCGCCCCCGCGGGCTCGCCGCACTGTGGCACTACTCGCCGGCCTCGGCGTCGTCGGGGGCCGCCTCGACCGCTGGACCGGCGTGCGACGGCGCGGGCCGGCGCTGTTCCGGTGCCTTGGTATACCGCTGGACGTGCGGCAAGGTGCCACCGACCGCCAGCTGGGTGAACAGGAACTCGAACTTCGCGTCGTACGCGCGCGCCAGCGCGGCCTTGGCCGCCTCGGGCAGCGCCCAGAGCTTGGCCTTGAACGGCCCCAGCGCCTTCTTGCGCGCCTTGTAGAAGAACTGTTCGTCCGTGTCGCTCGGCTTCCGCTCGTCCTTCGCGTTCACGCGCAGCCACTCGTACATCTCGGCGCGCAGCGCGTCGGGCATCAGGTCGTACAGCATCGTCTGGAAGCCGGTGGCGAGGTGAATCTCCGCCGTCTCCGCCTTCGGGAAGTTGTTGAACAGGCTGTCCGGGAGCGTCGAGGCGCCGTGCTGCACCGCCCCCGACAGCCCGTACTCGGCGCGCGCGGCCTTCCCCAGGTCCTCGAGCGTCTTGAAATCGAGCTTCACGTCAGCGATCGAGCCGTCGGCGAGCACCACGCCGCCGTGCGACGTCCCCGACTGCACCGAGATCTTCGACAGCCCGACCATCGCCGGCGCTTCCTTCTTCAGCGTCGCGTTGTAGCCATCCATGAACGCGCGCAGTTCCTCGACGGTCGAGTTGGCCGTCCCCACCTCGCCGATCTCACCACCCAGCGAGATCGTCACGCCCTTGGGCTCGAGCCCGCGCACGTGCTTGGTGAGCTCCACGCCGATTTCGTAGTTCAGCCGCTGCTGCTCGGCCAGCGTCGGCTTCGACAGGTCCACGAGCGTGGAGGTGTCGAGGTCGATGTTGTAGAAGCCGGCGGCAATCGCCTCGGTGGCCAGCGCCTTGACGGCGGCGACCTCGGCAACCGGATCGACGGCGAACTTCTTGGCGTTCACCTGGAAGTGGTCGCCCTGAATGAAGACCGGGGCGCGATATCCTTCGCGGAGCGCGGCGGCGATCATCACCGTGACGTATTCCGACGGACGCTGGTCGGTGTACGCGATCTCGCTGCGGGCAATCTCGAGGAGGAACGCACCGGCGTTCTGCTTGAGCGCCGTGCGGAAAATGGCGCGCGCCGTGTCATACGAGGCGCCGCGCACGTTGATCGCCGGCACGGTGAAGCCGCTGATCTCGCCGCGGCCACGCGCCATGTACAGGTCGTGAATGGAGGCCGAGCGCACGCCGACGGCCTGGCCCAGTTCGTGGATGACCCAGCGGGCCCAGTCCTTCTCGTCGGCGCTGCCGAAGACGGCAAGCCGCACGAGTTCGTCCATGCGCGGCGAGGCGAGGGCGGCGGCGTCCTTCACCACCACGCGATGGTCTTCAATCGCGGCGGCCGGCCCGAGGATTCGATGCAGGGTGTCCAGCGTATTCGACATGTCGGAAATACTTGTTTGTGGAAGGCGCGAACCACGCGCCGGTGGTTGGGGGGCGCCAACCTGATGAATTTGGCGCGAAACGCCATCTAGGGCAACGCTTTGTGGCACTTGCGCGCACGGCTGCGTTAGCCCACGAAAGGCCCCGAGTTGCGACGCTGCGGCGTAGCGGAGCGAACCTAGCCGACGCGCAGGACGCGCGACGCGGGCGCCGTGCTGCTCGCGGAGCCGGAAGGCTCGGTCCCGGCGATATCCGGATGCCCCAACTCCCCGTTGGCCAAGCGCTTACCCAGCTCCACCCCGGGCTGGTCGAGCGGGTTCACCCGGTACAGCGCCCCCGCGAAGACGGTGGCCTGCATCAGCCACATCATCAGGCCGCCGAGGTGCCAGGCGTCGGCGGCAGTGACGGTCATGGTCATTGAGGGCCGTCCCGCGCGGGCGAGCGCTCCCGCCGTGGCACGGCACTCCACGTCGAGCAGTTCGCCGAGCGAATGGCCGCCGAGGAAGGCGAGCGCCTTCTCACCGGGCTCCATTGGCGGGATCGTGACGTTGTCGCCGCCCGGCTCGAGGCGCAGGAAGGTCACCGTCTTGTCCGCCGGGCCTTCCATGAACAGCTGGACCTGGCTGTGCTGGTCGGTGGGACCGACGCTCGCGATTGGGGTCGGGCCGACATGCCGGCCATCCGCGTCCACCTTGCCGAGCGACTCCGCCCACAGTTGCACGAACCACGGCGCGAGATCGCGCAGGGCGTCGCTGTAGGGCATCAGCACGTGCATTCCCTGCCCGGCCTGCGCGTGCGCGCGCCACTGCAGGGTCGCGAAGAGGCCGGCGGCGTTCGACATCAGCGCGTCGCCGATCGTGGCGTCGCGCATCGCGGCGGCGCCGGCGCAGAGCGCCTCGATGTCCATGCCGCAGAGCGCCGCGGGCAGCGTCCCGACGGGCGACAGCACGCTGAACCGGCCGCCGACGTTCGGCGGCACGTCAAAGACGGGGATGCCGTCGCGCTTCGCGATGACGCGCAGGGCCCCCCTGGCCGGGTCGGTGACGAAGGCGAAGTGCTGCGCGGCGGGAAGACCTGCGTGCTCGACGCGCTCGCGCACGACGAGGTACTGCGCCAGCGTCTCGATGGTGCCGCCGGACTTCGAGATCACGACGAAGATCGTGCGCGGCAGGGCAATCATGCCGAGCACGCCGGCGATGGTGCGCGGATCGACGTTGTCGAGCACGTGCAGGCGCGGCCGGCCGCCGCGCTCGGCGGCGCTGCGCGCGTTCCACGCCGGCGGCAACAGCGCGGTGCGCAGGGCGATGGCGCCCAGTGACGAGCCGCCGATGCCGAGCACCACCACATCGTCGTAGCGCCCCCGCACCGACTGCGCGAAGGCGAGAACGCGCGCGCGCTCAGTCACCTGAAGCTCGAGTTCGCGATACCCGTACACCCCGGTCGCGGCGATCGCCGCGACTTCGCGGTGCGCCTCGCGAAACCGATCCGCGAGCCCGGGCCAGTCGTCGTCGCGCACACCGGCCGGCACCACCGGCTCCGTCATCGAGGTCACATCGAGCGAGAAGGACATCAGCACTCCACCACCAGCCCGTCATAGGCCGGCTGGATGTCGGGAGGAAGCTCGGCCGCAAGCGCGGCGTGCGCGTTGTCGTGCGTCAGGTGCGTCAGCCAGGTCTGCCGCGCCCCGACGCGCCGTGCCGCCGCGATGGCCTCGCCCAGACTCAGGTGCGTGGGATGCGGCGTGCGGAACAGGGCGTTGATGACGAACACATCCGCCCCCGCCATCAGCGCGAACGCGGCGTCGGGAATGCTCTTCGCGTCGGTGACGTAGGCCAGCGCGCCGATGCGGTAGCCGAAGACGCGCCAGCGACCGTGCGGAACCTCGATGGGCGTGACATCGGCGTCGCCGATGCGCACCGTCACACCCGGCTCCAGCGCCATCGCTGTGCCTTCGGGCTTGTGCGTCCCCGGCTGGGGGCGGATGGCGTCGTCGAAGATGTACGGGAACTTGTGGCGCAGCGCCTTCAGCGTCTCGGCGGGACCGTAGACCGGGAGCGCCCCCTCGCGGCGCACCGAGATGGCGCGGATGTCGTCGAGGCCATTGGTGTGGTCCGCGTGGTCGTGCGTGAACAGCACGGCGTCCACGTCGTCGATGCCGGCGGCGATGAGTTGCAGGCGCAGCTCGGGCGGCGTATCCAGCAATAAACGCGTGTGTCCCACCTCCACCACCGCGCCGACGCGCGTTCGCTTGTCGCGCGGATCGGTGGAGCGGCACACGGCGCAGTGGCACCCCACGACAGGGACGCCGAAGCTCGTGCCGGTGCCGAGGAACGTGAGCTTCACACCGTCTCCACCTTCAGCGTGTTGGTGGTGCCGGGCACGTCCGGGAGCCCGGACGTGATCACCAAGCGATCGCCCGACTTCGCGACGCCTTGCTCGAGCACGACGCCGCGCGCCGCCCACGCCATCTGTTCATAGGTCTTGGAGTGCGGCATGAGCACGGGCGTGACGCCCCAGACGAGCGCGAGCTGGCGATAGGTGCGCGGCTGGTCGGTGAACGCGAGGATGGGGACGCCGGGGCGCCGCGACGCCACGATGCGCGCGGCGAAACCGGACTTCGTGAAGACCACCACAGCCGCGGCACCGACCATGCGGACCGCCGTGACCGTGGCACCGGCGATGGTCTCTTCCACGCTTGCCTGTCCGGGCTCCACGCGGTCTGCGCCCACACCGCGCGGCACGGGATGCCGCTCGGCCTCCTGCGCGATGCGCACCATGGCGTCGACGGCGAGCGGCGGATGCGCCCCGGTGGCCGTCTCGGCCGACAGCATCACCGCGTCAGTGCCGTCGAAGATGGCGTTGGCCACGTCGCTCGCCTCGGCGCGTGTGGGGCGCGGGTTGGTGATCATAGACTCGAGCATCTGCGTCGCGGTGATCACCGGGCGGCCGAAGCGGTTGGCGAGCGCGATGATGCGCTTCTGCGCGATCGGCACCTGCTCGAACGGAAGCTCCACGCCGAGGTCGCCGCGCGCCACCATCACCGCGTCCGACGCCTTCAGGATCTCCTCGATGTCCGCGAGCGCGGAGTCCTTCTCGATCTTGGCGACGAGGAGCATCCCCTTGGGCACCAGCGCGCGCAGCGTGGCGAGGTCGGACGGCTGGCGGACGAACGAGAGCGCGAGGTAGTCAAGCTCGTGCTCGACAGCGAAGGCAATGTCTGCGCGATCCTTGTCGGTGAGCGTTGGCGCGGAGACCTGCACCCCGGGGAGGTTCATCCCCTTGTTCGACTTGAGCAGGCCGCCGTAGACGACGACGCACCGCACGAACTCGCCCTCTACGGCGAGCACGTCGAGCGCAAGCAGGCCGTCATCGAGCAGGATGCGCGCGCCTGAACGCACGTCGCGCGCGAGGCCGTCGTAGGTCACGGGGATGTGCGACGCCCCCGCGACGCTCTCGTGGACCAGCGTGACTTCGCTCCCCTCGGTGAGCGTGAGCGGCTGCTCCAGCTTGCCGACACGGATGCGCGGCCCCTGCAGGTCGCCAAGGATGGCGACCGGCTTGTTCAGCTCCTGCGCGATGCGCCGGATGTCCGCGATGCGCGCGGCATGCTGTTCGTGCGTGCCGTGCGAGAAGTTGATGCGCGCGACGTTGAGTCCGGCGTCCATCAGCGACCGCAGCACGGCGGGATCGGTGGAGGCCGGACCGATGGTGCAGACGACCTTGGTGCGCTTGCGTCCGATGGGCATTGCCGTTCCCTCAGCGCGACGCCGCGACGGCGCGGCCAAGCGTCGCCGCCTTGGCCTCGAGCCCCGCCAGCAGCGTGTCGAACGACTTCTGGAAGGCAGCCAGCCCTTCGGCGAGCAGTTGGTTGGTCACCGCGTGCACGGAGATGCCCGCCGTCTCCACGGCGGCGAGGGCGCGCTCCGCTTCCGCGATGCCGACGTCGATGGTGCGCCGCGTCTCGCCGTGGTCGCGGAAGGCCTCAAGCGTCGCCGGCGGCAGCGTGTTCACCGTCTGCGGGCCGACCAGTTCCTCGACGTAGATGACATCGCGGTACGCGGGGTTCTTGGTGGATGTGCTCGCCCAAAGCGGACGCTGCACGCGCGCGCCGCGCGCCTCGAGCGCCGCCCAGCGTGCGCCACTGAAGCGCTCGGTGAAGAGCCGGTACGCCAGCTTCGCGTTGGCCACGGCCGCTTTGCCCTTGAGCCCGTTCGCCGCGGCGGCGTCGAGCGTCCCTGCCGCCACGCGGGCATCCAGGCGCTTGTCGATCTCCGTGTCCACGCGACTCACAAAGAACGACGCCACGCTGGCCGCGGCGCCGAGGGGCGCGCCGGCAGCCGCCCGGGCCTCGAGTCCCTCGAGATACGCCTCGACAACGGCCGCGTACGCCTCGACGGCGAAAAGCAGCGTCACGTTCACGTTGATGCCGTCGGCGATGAGTTGCCGCAGGGCGGCGCAGCCCGCGCTGGTGCCTGGCACCTTGATCATCACGTTCGGCCGATCCACCAGCTTCCACAGGTGCCGCGCCTCGCGCACGGTCCCCTCGGCGTCGTTCGCGACGTTCGGCGAGACCTCGAGCGACACGTATCCGTCCACGCCGCCCGTGCGGTCGAAGACCTTGCGGAAGCGATCGCACGCATCGCGAACGTCGGTCGCCGCGAGCGTCTCAAAGAGCTGCCAGGCCGTGAACTCGCCGGTGAGCGAGGCCACCTGCGCGTCGTACGCCGTCCCCTGCGCGAGCGCCTTCTCGAAGATCGCCGGGTTGGAGGTCATCCCGGTGAGCACATCGTCGCCGATGCGACGATCCAGCTCCCCATTGTGGAGCATCGGGCGGTCAATGTAGTCCAGCCAGAGCGACTGTCCGGCGTCGTGCAGGGCCTGAAGGCGTGGGGCGGGCATTGGGAAGGCGGAGGGGTGGACAAGAGAAAGGGGGCGGCCATCGGCCGCCCCCTCAAACTTACTTCGCTGCCCAGCTTGTGGAGAGTTCCAGCTTGCCCCAGGTGATGGTCAGCATCCCCTTTGGCGCTTGGTCCGCAGCGGCGACCAGCGCGATCTGCAGCGATTCGCGGGTCTCAGCCAAGGTCCGTGCGGTCAGCGGCACGCGGACGAAGTCCTTGCTGGCGTCATACTGCGTCCCCCACTGCCCGGTGTTGGAGTTGATGATCAGCTCGTAGCCGTTGTCCGTGCGAATGGAGAAGAGCGAGTAGGCACCCTTCGGCACCGACTTCCCGCCGATGTCGAGATCCACGTCGGTCGTCAGCGTGGTGGAGGTGTTCGCGCCGGTGCGCCACACGGTGCCGGGCTTCGACAGCTCGGTGGGCACCTCGCGGCCGCGGGCGTGTGGCTGGCCGTAGTCGATCTTGATCGAGAACGGCTTCGGCGCGGGCTGACCCTGGACGCGGGGCGGGTTAAGCGTCGCCTCGGCGGTCGCCCGACCGCTCAGGGCAGCCTTCAGCGGCGCCTGAGCCGACACGACGGAGGGGGTGAGCAGGGCAAGGGCGAGAAGGGCACGACGGGACATGGACGACTCCTGGCTGGTGGCACGATTGGGGGGAAGGATGTGGCGCCCGCTACAGCGCGAGCGCCATGACAAGATCGTTTTCCGGCTGACCGTCGAACGGATACACCTGGCGACCCACGGTGACGAAGCCCTGACGCAGGTAGAACCCCAGCGCCCGTGAATTGTGTTCCCAAACGCCGAGCCACGCCACATCGCAGTTGGCGCCACGCGCCTCGTCGACCACCGCCGCCATGAGCGGCGCGGCCACGCCGCGGCCGTGCCACGCGGATGCGACGTAGAACCGCGCGATCTCCATTGGGCGTGACCCGATCACGCACGACGGCGAAGAATTGCGCGTCAGGCGCGCATACGCCACCAGCGCCTCGCCTGCGGAGACCACGAGCACCACTTCGTCCTCGGCAGTCAACTCGGCGCGCAGACGCTCGTCCGGGAACGCCGCCGCGAGGTGGCGCGCCATCTCGGCCTCGTCGTGAAACGGCGCAAAGGTGCTGACGAAGGTCGCGCGGCAGAGCGCGGCGTACGCCGCGTAGTCCGTCGCGGTGGCGCGACGCAGAGCACAGCCTTCCGGGAGCGTTGCCATGCGGGAATCCTCTCGTGGGAGTCGCGGCAATGCAACCGCGCGGGCAAATTACGCGGGTCGAGACCGCTCCCGTTCCCTCGCCCTCCACCGTGCCCGTTCCCGTGCCCCTGAAGATTCTGGTCACCGACGACATCGACCCCGAGGGCGTCGCGCTGCTGCGTGCGGTGCCGACGTTCGAGGTGGACGAGCAGCCCACGCTCCCCGCGTCCCTGCTGCTGGAGCGCATCGGCGCGTACGATGCAATGGTGGGTCGCAGCGCCAGCAAGGTCACCGCCGAGCTGCTGCGCCGCGCGTCGCGGCTTAAGGTCGTGGGGCGCGCCGGCGTCGGCGTGGACAACATCGCCATGGATGTCGCGACCGAACTCGGCATCGCGGTCATCAACGCTCCCGCGGGGAACACCGTCGCGGTGGCCGAGCTGTTCTTCGGCGGCGTCCTGTCGCTGCTCCGGCACCTGACCCGCGCCGACTCCTCGATGCACGAGGGACGATGGGAGCGCGCCGACCTGCTCGGCACCGAGCTCAAGGGCAAGACGCTCGGCATCGTCGGCCTCGGCCGTATCGGCGGCGAGGTGGCCCATCGCGCGCACGCCTTCGGCATGGACGTGCACGCATACGACCCGTACGTCGGCGACGAGCGCTTCGCTGCACTGCGCGTGCGGCGCGCCGCCTCGCTGGACGCGCTGCTCGACGCCGCGCAGCTGCTCACGGTGCACGTCCCGCTCACCGAGGAGACGACGGGGATGATCGGCGCCACCGCGCTCGCGCGCCTGCGCCCCGGGGCCGTGGTGGTGAACATGGCGCGCGGCGGCATCGTGGACGACGACGCGCTGCGCGCGGCCATCGACCGCGGGCACGTCGCCGGGGCCGTGCTCGACGTGTACCTGCAGGAGCCGCTCACGGGCGACCATCCCTTCCGTCGCTATGCCAATGTCGTGCTGCTTCCCCATATCGGCGCGTCCTCCGCCGAGGCCCAGCGCAACGTGGCGGTGGACGCGTGCGCGGCGGTGCGCGACGCGCTCCTCGACGGCGACCTCTCGCGCTCGCTGAACGGCGCGCTGACCGGCGAGGACGCAGCCACGCTCGGCCCGGCCCTCTTGCTGACGCAGCGGGCGGCGACCGTGGCCAGGGCGCTGCTCGCCGCGCGTGGGGCGACGGCCATCGACGCCCTGACGCTCAAGACCGGCGACGACCTGACGGCGAGCGCGGGCGCCCTGCTCGCCGCCGCCGCCGCGGGCATGCTCGAGGGTGTGGTGGAGCATGAGCGCCTCAACCTCATCAACGCGCGGTCGCTCGCCACCGCGCGCGGTGTCGTGCTGGCGCACGGCGAGGGGGGCTTTGCCCCGCACTCCCGCGCCGTGGAAGTGCGACTCACCGCCGGCGGCCAGTCGATGCGGGTGGGCGGCGTGGCCGCGCTCGACTTCACGCCGCGCCTCACGCGCATCGGCGACTTCCACGTGGACGTCGCGCCCAAGGGGACCCTGCTCGTGCTCAGCAACCACGACGTGCCGGGCGTCATCGGTCGCGTGGGCACCACGCTCGCCGAAGCCGGCGTGAACATCGCCGAGTACCATCAGGCGCGCCTCGCCGCCGGCGGCGAAGCCCTGGCCGTGATCAGCATCGACGGCGCACCGCCACCGCATGTTGTCGAGTCGCTCACCGCCCTGCGCGACGTGCGCAGCGCGACGGTGGTGCGCTTCGGGGACGACGCGTGAGCCGCGAGCTGCTGCGCGATCCGTCGGCGCTCGAGTCGTACGCGCGCGATGTCTCCGGCCTGCGCGCGGTCCCCGAGGCCGTGGCGCGGCCGGAGGATGCGGGCGACGTCGTAGAGATCGTGCGAATGGCAGATGCGGCGGAGGCGTGCCTCACACCGGCGGGCGCGCAGACGAGCACCACGGGCGCTTCGGTGGCTGAGCGCGGGTGGCTGCTCTCCACTCGCGCGATGGCCCGCATTCTCGACATCGATCCCGTCCGGCGCGTCGCGCGCGTGGAGCCGGGTGTCCTGATCGGCGACCTTCAGCGCGCCTGTGCGGGCGAAGGGCTCTTCTTCGCTCCGGACCCGACGAGCGAAGAGGAATGCACCGTTGGCGGCGCCATCGCCTGCAACGCGTCCGGGCCGCGCACGCTGGCCTACGGCGCGACGCGCCGGCACGTCCGCGCACTCACGGCGGTGCTGGCTGACGGTTCGGTGTATCAGGCGCGCCGCAACGACGTGGAGAAGAACACCGTCGGCTACCAGATCGCGCACGACCCGGTGGACTGGTTCGTCGGCAGCGAAGGCACGCTCGGCCTCATCGTCGAGGCCGAGTTGTCGCTCCTTCCCACGCCCCCGCGCGTCCTCGGGCTCGGCGTTCCCTTTCCCGACGAGCCGCGCGCGCTTTCCTTCATCGTCGCCGCGCGTGAGACGCCCGCCGTCGCCCCGCGCTGTCTGGAGTACTTCGACGCCGAGTCGTTCCGCATCGCCCGCACGGCGATGGACGACGCCCACTGGGCCCCCAGCGCGGGGGCGATGGTCTATCTGGAGGATGCCGGCGCCGGCGACGCGCCGCTCGACGACTGGCTCGCGCTGGCCGAACGATTCGACGCGAACGCGGGCGACGTGCGCGCCTTCGACGGCGAGCACGCCCTGCGCGAGGCGCGTCGCCTGCGGCACGCGCTCCCCGCTGAGATGCACGAGCGGACCGCGCCGTTCCTCCCGCAGGGCGGACGGCGAATGAGCACCGATTGGGCGGTGCCGTATCCCCTCGCCGCGCAGGCGCTCGCCGAAGCGCGGCGCATCGCCGACGCGCATCGCCTCCCCCCAGCCGTCACCTACGGCCACCTCGGCAACGGTCATCCGCACCAGAACTTCGTGGCGCAGGATCCGCGCGACGTGCAACGCATCGAGCGCGCCGTCGAGGAGACGCTGCACGCGATCATTGCGATGGGCGGCACCGTCGCCGCCGAGCACGGCATCGGGAAGATCAAGAGCAAGTGGATCCCGTTGCAGGCCAGCGCGCGCCAGCTGGCGTTGATGCGCGCGCTCAAGCGCGAGTTCGACCCGCGCGGCCGGCTCTCACCGGGGAACATCCTGTGACCTGCGGCGCGCGGGAGGCGCGGTGAGGCGTTACGCCGCCGTCGTGCTTGACGCCGACTCGACGCTGGCCGGCATCGAGGGCGTAGACTGGCTCGCCGCGCGGCGAGGCCCAGAGGTGCAGCGCGCGGTGGAGTCGCTCACCGCGCGCGCGATGGACGGCGAACTCAAGCTCGAAGCCGTCTACGACGAGCGCCTGCGCACTATTGGCGCGACCAACGAGGATATCGAGGCGCTGGCTGACGCGTACCTCGGTGCCGTGGCCCCCGGCGCCGCCGACGCCATCGCCGCGCTGCACGCCTCGGGCGTAGTGGTGCACATCATCAGCGGCGGCCTGCGCCCCGCCCTGCTCCCGCTCGCGCGCGCGCTCGGCGTGCCGGACGAACGCGTGCACGCCGTGGTGCCCGAGCCCGACGCGCAAGGCAAGCTGACGCACGCGAAGCCGTCGCCGCTCACCACGCAGGCGGGCAAGCTCGAGATCGTCCGCGCGCTGGCCCTGCCCCGCCCGATCCTCGCGGTGGGCGACGGCGCCACCGACTTGGCGATGGCTCCCGCCGTGGACGCCTTCGCCGCTTACATTGGATTCGTGCGCCGCGACGCCGTCGTCGCCGGCGCCGCGCTCGTGCTCGATTCCTTCGCCACACTCGTCGAACACGCCCTCTCGGCATGACCGCTTCCGCCTTCGGCACCTTTTTCCTCCCCGGCCCCACCGAGGTCCGCCCCGAGATTCTCGCGGCGATGCAGCGTCCGCTCATCTCGCATCGCGGGCCGGAGTTCGAGGCGGTTTACGCGCACTGTGATGAAGGGCTCCGCCGCGTCTTCCGGACCACGCGACCCGTATTTATCAGCAGCTCGTCGGCCACTGGCCTGATGGAGGCGGCCATCCGCAACGCGCCCGCCGGACCGGTGCTCTCGCTGGTCAACGGTGCCTTCTCTGCGCGGTTCGCGGATATCGCCCGCGCCTGCGGTCGCGTGGTGGAGGCGCTCGAGGCGCCGTACGGCGAGGTCGTCGCGCTCGAGCGGGTGGAATCCGCCTTGCGCGCGCGCCGCTTTGCCGCGGTCACCGCCGCGCACTCCGAGACGTCCACGGGGGCCGCGCAGGACGTGCAGGCCATCGCCGAACTCGCGCACGCCAACGGCGCCTTCTCGCTGATCGACTCCGTCTCCGGGATGGGCGGGATGCCGGTCGAGACGGACGCCTGGGCACTCGACTTCGTGCTCACCGGCTCCCAGAAGGCGCTCGCGTTGCCGCCGGGGCTCGCGTTCTGCTGCGCCAGCGAGCGCTATCTCGCCGCCGCTGCCGAGGCGCCGGCGCGCGGCCGGTACTTCGATATCGTCGAGTTCGCGCACTACGCCGCGAAGCACCAGACGCCCAACACTCCCGCCGTCTCGCTGTTCTACGCGCTCGAGGCGCAGATGGCGGCCATTGGCCCCACGGGGATGGAATGCCGCTGGGCGCGCCACGCCGCAATGGCCGCGACCACCCACGCTTGGGTGGAGCACCAGCGACCGAGCGGCCGCGTGACCGGGATCCTCGCCCCCGCCGGATCGCGCAGCAACACGGTCACGGTTGTGAAGACCGCCGATGATGTGGACGCGCGGCGGGTGGTCGACGCCTTGGCCGAGCGGGGCTACGTCGTGGGCGGCGGCTACGGCAAGCTCGCCGCGTCGTCGTTCCGCATCGGCCACATGGGCGATCAGAGCGTCGCGACCATCACGAACTTGCTCGACGCCCTCGTCGAAACGCTGGCGGCGCGCTAGCGGCGCGCGCGTGATGCGCGTATTCCGCGCGCACGCACGGCCCTTTTGCTACGGCGCGAATCGCGAGATCACCACTGGGGCGATGACGACGCCGCGACTTCCGGGCGCCAGCAGGTCCGCCACCGCGCGCTGCCGATGGGTGAAGATGCGCCGTAGCATCGGGTGCACGACCGGCGCGGCCAGATCGCCCAGCGGCGCGAACGGGAGCCGGAAGCGCACATGGTCGTCAATGCGGGTTCCGCCGTCCACGGCCACGCACCGGTGCTCGTGCACCCACTCGGCGTACGGTCCCCGGAGCTGCTCGTCGACGAACCGGTGCGGCGGCTCCCACCCGCTGATCAGCGTGCGCCAGCGCATCGGGACGCCCCAGACGCCGATGGTGTAGTCGATGAGCGTCCCCTGCTGCATCACGATCGGCAACGGCGTCTGGATGCTGAACCGCGTCTCCGGCGGGGTGATGCGCCCTAGGTTGGCGGCCTCGGCGAAGAACGGAAAGACCTCCGCGAGGGGCAGCGGAAGGGTCAGTGAGGTGGTCAGGTGCCAGGATCGGGAGCCCATGCGCGGAAACCTGTGCGTAGGGTGGTGCGTTGAGGAGGAGACGGTGATACCGTATAGCTCCAACGCAACTCGCCACCGGCGCTGTTCCCCGCCGTTTTCCGACCCTTCATTCACACGCTGTGCATCAACCCGCCTTCCGTCCTGAGCACCTGCTGCCGATGCGCCTCGTCGCCGAGCGCACCGGGCTGTCGCCGGACGTGCTCCGCGCGTGGGAGCGCCGCTATGGCGCGGTGGCGCCGTCGCGGTCGCCGGGCGGCCAGCGCTGGTACACAGAGTCGGATTGTGCGCGGCTACGCCTGCTCGCCCGCGCCGTCGACGCGGGGCGGAACATCGCCTCGGTGGCGAACCTCACCGACGACGCACTGGATCGGCTCGTGCGCCATGAGGAGGCCGCCCGCCTCGCCCGGCGCACGCCGCACGCCTTGGCCGTGGAGCCGTACCTCGCCGAGGTGCTGACGGCCGTCGAGCAGCTCGACGCCTTCACGCTTGAGCAGTCGCTGAAGCAGGCCACGCTCCATTTGTCGCTGGATGAGCTGCTCGAAGGGCTGGTGACGCCACTCATGCGCACGGTCGGCGAACGGTGGCACGCGGGGACGATGACAGCGGCCCACGAACATCTCGCCTCGACCGGCGTACGTCAGCTGCTGGGGTGGATCATCGACCAGCATGCCCCGCCCGCAAGCGCGCCCACCGTGCTCGTGACGACGCCAGCCGGGCAGCATCACGAGCTGGGGGCGAAGCTCGCCGCGGCCACCGCGGCGACGATGGGGTGGAACGTCGTCTATCTCGGCCCCAACCTGCCGGCACCCGTGATCGTGGATGCCACCAGCGTCTGCCGCGCGCAGGCCGTGGCGCTGAGCGTGATCTTTCCCCAGGACGATCCGCGGTTGGACGGAGAGCTGCGGACCCTGCGCGCCACGCTGCCCGCCGAGGTGCCGATTATCGTCGGCGGCGCGGGCGCCACGGCCTACCGTCCCACGCTCGAAGGCATCGGCGCGTCGATCGCCACTGACCTCGTGACTATGCGCCAGTGGCTGCAGGCACGGGCGGCATCCGCGGCGCAGCACTAGGACGGCGGCGCCTCACCGGCGAGCCGGCGCTCGACTACATCCGCGGGCCGCGACCCATTTCGTCGATCGTCACGGTGCTGGGCCGACGCGTCTTCTGCAGGCGCGCCGCGACCTTCTCGTTCTCGGCGAGCACGCGCAGGATGTTTCCGCTCGCCAGCTTGCGCAGTTCGTCGTCCGTCCAGCCGCGGCGGGCCAACTCGGCCAGAAGCGCCGGGTAGGTTGAGACATCCTCCAGCCCCTGGATGTGGTCGCCGCCGACGCCGTCGAAATCGCCGCCGATGCCGACGTGGTCGGCGCCGGCCAGCTTCTTCACGTGGTCGAAATGATCCGCCGTCTCGGCGAGCGTGACCACCGGGCGCGGATTCGCGCGGTCCCACTCCGCCATTGCCAGCCTCAACCGCGCGGTGTCGCCGCCGAAGCCCGAGGCCAGTTCGCGTGACCGGATGGCGCGCGCGACATCCCATTGGCGCCGCCGCTCCGAGACGAAGTTGGTCACGAAGGTGATCATCATCACGCCACCGTTCTTCTTCAGCCGCACGATGATCGAGTCGGGGACGTTGCGGCGGTGGTCGGTGAGCGCGCGCGCCGAGGAGTGCGAGAACATTACCGGCGACTCACTGACGTTGAGTGCGTCGCTCATCACCCCCGGCGAGACGTGCGACAGGTCCACGATCATGCCGAGCCGGTTCATCTCGCGCACCACCTCGCGCCCGAAGGGGGTGAGCCCGCCGTGCCGCGGCTGGTCGGTGCCCGCGTCCGCCCAGTCGAGCGTGACGTTGTGGGTGAGGGTCATGTAGCGGGCGCCGAGATCGTAGTAGACCCGCAGCGCGCCGAGCGAGTTCTCGATGGCGTGTCCGCCCTCGATCCCAAGAAAGGACGCGACCTTGCCCACAGCCATCGCGCGCCGCGCGTCGGCGGCGGTCCGCGCGAAGACCATCTCCTTGTCGTACTTCGCGATCATGCGGCGCGCGATGTCGAACTGCTCCAGCTGCATGCGCGCGTAACCCGAGTCCCGCGCCTCGCCGGGGATGTAGATGGACCAGAACTGGCCGCCGAGCCCGCCCTTCTTCAGGCGCGCCAGGTCCGTATCCTGCGCCTTGAGGTCTGTGCGCAGGTCAAAGTGGTCCACATCGCGCGGCCGGAGGGCGTTGTAGCGGATCTCCCACGGCACGTCGTTGTGCCCGTCGATGATCGGCGTCGTCGCCAGCAGCTTCTTGACGCGCGCGAGGAAGGGATCGGGTGCCTGGGCGGTGGTGAGGGCCGGGATGGCGAGGACGAGCGCGGCGACGAAGTGGCGCATGGTGGGCGAAGTGCGGGGTTCAGGGAACAGAGTGGAGTGCAGGGGGCAGGGTACTGAGTGGAGGGCAGGCTGCGGGGCGAAGAGAATTCCCAAGAAGGGCGCCGTTCGGACCGGAGGAATGTAGAGCGCACCGGAGCGCCGCTTCAACTGCGATCTCGCCCCTGCTCCCCGCCCCCTGCACCCCACCCTGCTCCCTCCACCCTGCACCCCACTCTGCTCCCTGCTCCCTGCACCCAAAAACCAACGCCCGCGCCAAAGCGCGGGCGTCAGTTAGGAGGGTGCTGCAAACTTCAGCTCTTCTTCACACCGCAGGTGTTGATGCCGAGCACCGAGTAGAGCGGGCAGATGCCGGTGGCGCCGGTCAGGATGGGCACGACGCCGATCCACGCCCACATCCAGCCCTTCGTGATGGCGAGCGCGACCAACGCCACGCCGACCGCCACGCGCAGTACACGATCCGCCGTGCCTTCATTCACCTTGAACATGGTAACCTCCAGAGGGGGGAGAGGATTTCGCGTTATATATCTATAATAGTATGCGGTAGTTCATCAAGATCCGCTAGGGGGACCGGACTGCCGCCGGCGCGCCCGATCGGCGCGCGCGTCGCTGCCCGCTACGTCACGCGCAGCGCGCGTCCGGATCGCGCACCTCGCTCGCCGTCCAATAGCGCCATCGCCCCGTTCACGAACACGGCTTTCACGCCGACGGCGTACTGGAACGGATTCTCAAATGTCGCTGTGTCGGCGACGGTTCCCGGGTCGAACACCACGACGTCGCCGAATGCGCCGGCGCGTAAGTACCCACGCCGGGCCAGGCGAAGCCGCTCGGCGCTGAGCGCGCTCATCTTGTGGATGGCGGCGCCGAGCGAGAGCGCCTTCCGCTCGCGGACGTAGCGGCCGAGCACGCGGGCGAAGGTCCCGGCGCCGCGCGGATGCGGATGCCCCCGGCGCGCCGGGCCGCTCACCGCGAGCGAGCCGCCATCGGAGCAGACCATTGCCTGCGGATGTTGGAGGATGCGCTCGAGGTTCTCCTCGCTCATTGCGAAGCCGACCATCCCGACGCTGCCGCGGTTCCCCTTGAGCAGGGCCATTGCGGTCTCGTAGGGCGCCAGGCCGCGCGCCGCGGCCACCGCGTTCAGCCGCTGTCCCTCGGCCGTCTTGTCCGCGGGATTCGACACGCTCGAGATCTGCACGTTCTGCCAGCCGCCGATGAGCGCCGCCTTCTCCTCCGCATACGCGCGGATTCGCGCCGCCGTTTCGGGCTCGTCGAGCCGCCGAAGGAAGTCCTCGGGCTGGCCGTCGCGCGCCCAGACCGGAAACAGGTTTGACAGGCCCGTCTGGTAGGCGAGGTACGGATAGCGATCGAAGGCCGCGTCCACGCCCGCGGCGCGCGTCTCGGCGATCTTCGCGAAGATTGTGTCGAGCTTCCCCCAGTTGCGCGGCCCCTGCGTCTTGAGGTGGGCGATCTGCAGCGGGCAGCCCGCGCCGCGTGCCACCGCGATGGCCTCGTCCACCGCCTCGACGAGCTGGTCGTCCTCGTTGCGCATGTGCGAGCTGTACGGCAGGCGGCGCTTCGCCAGCGGCTTGCTGAGTTCGATCAGCTCGCTGAGCGGCGCGAACGCGCCCGGCGTGTACTCCAGTCCCGTGGACGCGCCGCAGGCGCCGTCGGCGAGCGAGCGCTCGACGAGGGCGACCATGCGCGCGATCTCTGCCGGCGTCGCCTCGCGGTTTGCGTTGCCGATGACGGCGCCGCGCACCGTCCCCAGCCCCACCATCGAGGCCACGTTGGCCCCCGGCACGAGCCGGTCCACGGCGTCGAAGAACGTCTTCATCGACTCACGGTCCGCGTCCTCATCGGCCGACGCGCGCGGCGCGCGCGACGAACCGTCCTGCCCGACGACAACCGTAGTCACGCCCTGGCGGACCATCGACTCCATGTTCGGGTCGTCGAACATCGTCCCGTCGCCGTGCGAATGGACGTCAATGAAACCGGGCGAGACGGCCAGCCCGCGGGCGTCCACCTCAAGGCGCCCCGCCTCGCGCAGGCGACGGCCGACGGCGATCACGCGCCCGCCGTCGAGCGCGACGTCTGCCTCGATCCCGGTCGCGGCCAGCGACCCGTCGAAGACCGAACCGCCGCGAATCACAACGTCCACCTGCGCGTCGCGGCGATGGACAAAGGGCGCGCAGGCAGCAAGCGCGGCGGTGGATGACGTGCGGACGAAGTCGCGGCGAGTAGGCATAGGAGACAGAGAGACAACAGAGAAACAACAGAGAAACAACAGAGAGACAACAGAGAGACAACAGGACGGCCACTGCCAGGCGAGCATCTGGCCGCAGCGAATATGGGCGAAACCGCGCGCCCCGGACAGAGACCGCCCGACGCAAACGAGGGCCGCCGAAGGCAGCCCTCTGTTGTTTTTCTGTTGTCTCTCTGTTGTTTTTCTGTTGTCTCTCTGTTGTCTCTCTGTTGTCTCTCTGTTGTCTCTCTAGTACCTGTAGTGCTCCGGCTTGTACGGCCCCTCGACCGGCACTCCGATGTACGCCGCCTGCTTGTCGGAGAGCGTCGTCAGGTGCACGCCAAGCTTGGCGAGGTGCAGGCGCGCCACCTTCTCGTCGAGCTTCTTCGGCAGCGTGTACACCTGCTTCTGGTCGTACTTCGTCCCCGACAGCGTCGGCTTGCCCGTCGCGGCGAGGTGCAGGTCGATCTGCGCCACCACCTGGTTGGTGAACGAGCAGCTCATCACGAAGCTCGGGTGCCCCGTCGCGCACCCCAGGTTGAGCAGCCGCCCCTCGGCCAGGATGAGCACCGAGTGCCCGTCGGCGAAGATCCACTCGTCGAACTGCGGCTTGATGTTGTTGCGCGTGATCCCCGGGTAGGTCTTGAGCCCGGCCATGTCGATCTCGTTGTCGAAGTGGCCGATGTTGCCGACGATCGCCTTGTCCTTCATCTGCGCCATGTGCTCGGCGCTGATGATGTTGAAGTTCCCGGTGGCGGTGACGAAGATGTCGGCGGTCTTCACGACGTCCTCGAAACGCACCACTTGGTAGCCCTCCATCGCCGCCTGCAGCGCGCAGATCGGGTCGATCTCGGTGATGACGACGCGCGCGCCCTGCCCGCGAAGCGCCTGCGCGCAGCCCTTCCCCACGTCGCCGTAGCCGCAGACGACGGCGACCTTGCCGGCGAGCATGACGTCGCTCGCGCGCAGGATGCCGTCGGTGAGCGAGTGCCGGCAGCCGTACAGGTTGTCGAACTTGCTCTTCGTCACCGAGTCGTTGACGTTGATCGCTGGGAAGAGGAGCGTTCCCGCCTTCATCATCTCATAGAGGCGGTGCACGCCCGTCGTCGTCTCCTCGGAGACACCCTTCAGCGCCTGGGCGACCTTCGTCCAGCGCTTGGGGTTCTTCTTCAGCTCGGCGGCGAGGAGGTTGAGGATCACGCCCCACTCCTCGCTGTCGGTGACCGGGTTGAAGACGGGCACCTTGCCGGCCTGCTCGTACTCGACGCCCTTGTGCACCAGCAGCGTCGCGTCGCCGCCGTCATCGAGCAGCAGGTTGGGCCCGGTGCCGTCGGGCCACATCAGCGCCTGCTCCGTGCACCACCAATACTCGTCAAGCGTCTCCCCCTTCCAGGCGAAGACGGGGATGCCGGCCGGTTGGTCCACCGAGCCAGTCGAACCGACCGCCACGGCGGCGGCGGCATGGTCCTGCGTCGAGAAGATGTTGCACGAGACCCAGCGCACGTCGGCGCCCAGCGCGGCGAGCGTCTCGATGAGCACGGCGGTCTGCACGGTCATGTGCAGCGAACCCATGATCTTCGCGCCGGTGAGCGGCTTGCTCGCGCCGTACTCGGCGCGCAACGCCATCAGGCCGGGCATCTCGTATTCGGCCAGCCGGATCTCCTGGCGCCCCCACGTGGCGAGCGAGAGATCGGCGACCTTGAACGGCGGACGGCCGGCGTCAACGGACGCGGCGAAGGGATGAACGGTGGTAGGCATAGGGGCGGATGGTCGACGGAAGACGGTGGACGGTAGACAGTGGACGGTGGACTGAGGCGCGAGCAATGCGAAGCGACTAGCGGACCTTGCTTGCGCGCCGCTTGGCTGCGCGCGCAGGCGTGGTGAGGACCGCGGCGAACAATGACGGCCCCTTCGCACCTGGAATCGGCGGAAGGGCCTGCAGGCGCGAGGCGGCGAATCCCGCGGCGAGCGCCCACGCGGCCAGCTGGTGGGCATCCACGCCGAGGCGCTGGTGCCCCATCGTTTGACGGTACTCGTCGTGCTCGTGCGGGAGTATGTCGACGATGATCGCGCGGCCGCCCGGCACGAGGATGCGGCGCACCTCAGCCAGTGCGGCGCCGGGATCGGCCACGTACGGGAGCACGAGCGACAGCACGGCGACGTGCGCCGTGCGCGCTGGCAGCGGCAGCGCCTCGAGCGATCCCGCATGGACTTCCGCGTGCTCCACACCCTGCAAACGCGCCCGCGCCGCGCGGAGCATGGCCGGCGACTCGTCCACCGCGATCACCCGGCGGACAAATGGCGCGATGGTCTCGGCGAGCTGCCCCGTGCCGCAGCCCAGGTCGGCGACGACCCACGTGGACTCCAGCAGGCCAAGCAGGGCGAAGAGCTCCGGGCGCGCGCCGAACAGCTCGCTGCGCAGTCGGTCCCATTGCCCAGCGGCGGAGGCGAAGAACTCCTGCGAATTCGCGTGCCGGCGGGCGATCACCTCGTGCACGCGCGCCGCGTCGCGCTCGGCGGCCGGATGGCGCGCGACCTCCTCGCGCACCGTGTGCCAGAGCCGCCGCGCCCCCGCCTCGAGCTCGCGACCGGCCATCCGGTAGCGGTTGCTCGGGCCGGACTCGCGCGACGACACCCACCCCGCGTCGGCCAGCGCCTTGAGGTGGCGGCTCACCGTGGACTGCGGCAGTTGCAGCACGTCCTGCAGCTCGCCGACGGTCAGCTCGTGCCGCTCCAGGCAGGCGAGCAGCCGCGCGCGGGTGGCGTCGGACAGGGCGGCAAGGCGGTCGAAGACCGCGGGGGCAGTGGGAGCACTCATCCGTATATCCGGATAATAGAATGAAGGAAGCGGCGGGTCAAGCGGCCTCGGTCGGCAATCCCCTTTCCCTTCCCCTGCACCCCACCCTGCTCTCTTCCCCTGCACCCCACCCTGCTCCCTTCACCCTGCACCTCAGAAGTCTCTCGCCCGTCGGTAAACCCTGACGTAGTCAATGTCGTGATACTGCGGAAACGTCGTCGTCGTATCGGGATTCCCCGGCCACCCGCCGCCCACCGCGGTGTTCAGGATCAGGTAGTGCGGCGTGTGCGGAATCCCCGTCGTCGTCGCGTGAATCCGCTGGCCGTCGATGTACCACCGGATCGAGTCGGGCTCCCACTCCAGCGCGTAGACGTGGAAGTCCTGCGAGTAATCCACCGTTCCGCGCCAGGTGCCCGAGGTGGACTTCTTCTCGCCCTTGAACGTCGTGTAGTGGAGCGTCCCGTAGAGCACGTTCGGTTCGTGGCCGAGGTACTCCATGATGTCGATCTCGCTGTACCACGGGCGCTCCTCCGGGATCAGCCGTTCGCGCCCCTCGGCCACCTCCCGCTGCATCAGCGCCTCCATCGCCCAGTTTCGGTTCTGCGGGTAGAGCCAGTGCGCGGGCCAGAGCCCCTTCCCCACCGGGAGCTTCGCGCGGATCTCGATCCGGCCGTATACCGGGGCCAGCTTGCCGCGCGTGTCGAGCCGCCCGCTCGTGTATTTCATGGTGCCGTACGACCGCTCGCGGCTGCGGATGCGCAGCAGCCCGCGCTCGACGTAGACCTCGTCGGGGAGATAGTACTGGAGCTCGTCGTGCTTGCTCTGTTCGCGCAGCAGCACGTTCCATTTGGTGGTGTCGAGCCGCGCGCCGTTGAACTCATCCTGCCAGACCAGCCGCCAACCGGGCGGAGCGGTCGCCTGGGCGGTCGGCGGGGACCCCGGGGACGCCGGGGACGCCGGGGACGCCGGCGGAGACTTCGGTGGTCGAGGTGAACGCGGCGTCGCGGACGATCCGGGCGCCTGCGCGGCCAGTGGCCCCGAAACGAGCAGCGCGCCGAGCATGACGGGAGCGAGGAACTTCATATCGCCGTCCTTCCAGAGTAGAGTTCGGGTGCGCCGAGGGAACGGTCTTCTTAACCTACGGCGTTTCTGTCTTCGACGGCGATGGCGCGCCCGCGCGCCACCGCCGTCCCCTTGCCCGGAGAGGAGCCCGACGTGACCCCGTGGGTGCAGCGCCTGCTGATCGCCAACATCGCCGCCTTCTTCGTGCAACTCACCGCGCCGAGACTGGTGGAGCCGCTGGTGTTCGTCCCGATGCTGGTCTTCATGCAGCCGTGGACGATCGTCACGTACATGTTCCTCCACGGCGGGTTTACGCACCTGCTGTTCAACATGCTCGGGCTCTACTTCTTCGGCCCGCGCATCGAGTCGCGCCTCGGCTCGCGCCGGTTCATCACCCTCTACTTCGTCGCCGGCGTCAGCGGCGCGCTGTTGTCGTTCATCTTCGCCCCGTACGCCGGTGTGATTGGGGCGTCCGCCGGGGTGTTCGGCATCATGCTCGCCTTCGCGCACTTCTGGCCGCGCGAGCAGATCTTCATCTGGGGCGTTCTCCCGCTCGAGGCACGCTGGCTGGTGGTGATCACCACGGTGCTTGCTCTCTGGAGCGGCTTCAGCGGCTCCCGCGGCGGCGTGGCCGACTTCGCCCACTTGGGCGGCTACGCGGGGGCCTACGTTTACCTGCGGCTGATCCGTTGGGGGAGCGCGGCGGCGCGGTTCAAGCGCAAGGCCGAGGGGGGCGGCGCCATCGTCGGCTCAATCGCGCCTTCCGTGGGCGGCTGGCAGCGGATCGACCCGTCCAAGGTGCACGAGGTGAACCGCGACGAGGTCAACCGCATCCTGGACAAGATCAGCGCCCAGGGCATCGGCAGCCTGACGCCGCAGGAGAAGGTGTTCCTGATGCACTTCGTGCCGCCGGACGACAGAAAACCCACGTAATCACAGAAACAACAGAGAAACAACTGAGCGAAAACGAAGCGGGCGTGGCGCGCAGGACTCGCGCCACGCCCTTCTGTTTTCTCTCTGTTGTTTCTCTGTTGTCTCTCTGCAACTACGCGTACGCAAACACCATCGCGTAAATGATCCACAGCACGATCATCGTGCCCAGGGCGAGCGCCGTCCAGGCGAAGAACCGGATCGCGCTAATCACGATCGGCTGGTAGGCCGGCACGAGGTGCTCCTCGAGCTTGCCCTCCTTCACCAGCTGCTCGTACTCGTCGGGCTTGTCGTGCTTGAGCTCGTCCACCGTCATGCGCCCGGTGAAGACCACCAGGTCCATCGGGAACTTCTCCGGCCGCAGGTGCGTGTTGAAGAAGTGGATGGTGAAGATGAAGCCCGTGGCCAGCAGCGCCTCGTCGCTGTGGACGATGGTCGCGACGTTGATGACCCATCCCGGGAGGAAGATCGAGAAGAACGTCGGGAACCAGAGCATCAAGCCGGTGGACCCGATCACGAAGATGCCCCAGAACACGGCGAAGTAGTCGAACTTCTCCCAGTACGTCCAGCGGCCGTAGGTCGGGCGCTTCCCCTTGCCGAGGAACCACTTCACCGAGCCGATGAGTTCCCGCAGGTCGCGCTTGTTGAACATCATCGAGCCCGGGCCGAGCACGAGGTCCTTCCACGTCACCTTGTCGCGCTGCTTCCGCTTGACAAGGTCAACGAGGTGGGCGACGAACACCGCCACCATGATCACCGCGGCGAAGCGGTGGATGAACCCGGCCGACTCGAAGCCGCCGAGCGCGCGCGAGATGAACGCCGCCCAGCCGGTGTACGAGAACTTGAGCGTCATCCCGGTCAGCGCGAGGCTGATGAAGGAGACGATCATCCCGATGTGCAGCACGCGATTGAGGCGGCTGAACCGCTGGTACTCGAGCTCGCCCTCCTTCGCCGGCGGATGCCGGCCGAACTCGGCGCGCATCTTGAGCGCGCGCGGCAGCCACATCAGCGTGTGCGCGCCGCCCACCGTGAAGGTGACGATGAGCAGCGTCGTCATCCCCCAGAAGACCCAGAAGAGCACCGGGTACTTGTGGAGGTCGTGGTGCGTCACGTGCGTCAGGTAGCCGGCGAAGCGGCGGTTGGCGCCCGGGTGGCATTCTTGGCAGGTGGCGACGACGTTCTGTCGACTCAGCTTCGAGCGGACGTCATTCACCCGCAGGATGTCGTGCGCGCCATGGCAGTCGTAGCACTGCGCCGTCTTCGTGTAGCCCAATCGCGACACCTTGCCATGGTACGTCTCGAAGTACGACTCCGTGATCTGCTTGTGGCAGGTGCCGCACTGCCGCATGATCTTGAACTTGAACCCTTCGGCGTCAGTGCGGCCGATCGTGTGCGCCGAGTGGCAGTCCTCGCAGACGGGGAGCTTCTGGTCGGTCTTGGTAACCAGCGGCGAGTGGATGCTGCGGGCGAACTGCCGGGCGATGCCTTCATGGCACTTGCCGCAGGTCTGCGCCTGGTTCTGGCGGTTGATGCTGGACTGGGTGCTGTCGTGCGGCAGGACGCTGTGCGCCGTGTGACAGCTGGTGCAGGTGGCCGTGACGACGAGCCCGGACTCGATCAGCCCCTTGCCGTGAATGCTCTCGGTGTAGTGCTCGACGATCTGCGTTTCGGTCCCCTTGTAGCTCCGCTCGGCCTTCTGGCCGGTACGGTGGCACTCGGCGCACAGCGTGGGGATGTGGGTCGGGAACGTCGGCGACTGCGGGTTCGTCTTGCCGAGGACGCCGTGGGTCCCGTGGCAGCTCTTGCACGTCGGGCCGTTGGGGTCCTTCTGCGCTTCTAGCTGGCCGTGAGTGCTGACGCGGTGCTCGTCACCCACCGCCGCGTGGCAGGCGGCGCAGTTCACCTTCTCGGTGATCGTCTCGCACGGGCGCATGCGCGAGGGCGAGACCTGCACGTGGCACTGGCTGCAGCGCGTCTTCGCGTGAATCGAATTGGCCAGCGAGTCGGGACGTATGTGCAGCGAACGGCCGTCCTTGGCCGCCTTGATGTCCACGCGCTCGTGGCAGCGCAGGCAGTCGCGATCGGCCATCCCCTGGTCATAGAAGACCCGGCGCGCCTTGTGCGGCTCGTGGCAGTCCACGCACGCCGGCAGGATGTGGCGCTCCCGCTCCCAGAGCTTGCCCTCGATCACCTTGCGGTGGACGTCCTCGATGGCCGCGTGGCACGTGGCACAGGTGGCGGCGATGTTGCGGCGGGCGATCGACGACTTGGAATCGGTGTGCTTCAGGATCGAGTGCGCGGTGTGGCACGACACGCACGTGGCCGCCACTGTCAGTCCTTTGGCGATCAGGGCCTCGCCGTGGATCGACTCCGTGTAGTTGTTGATGATGTTCGACTGGTGGATCTCGCGCTCACGCTGCACGCGCGTCCCTTCGGAGTGGCACCGGCCGCAGAGATACGGGATGCGCAGCGGCTGGACCGGGGAAGCGGGATCCTTGGCCCGCACGACCTCGTGCGTGCCATGGCAGCTGCTGCACTTGGGCGCCAGCGGGTCGCCGCGGGCGATCGCCTTGCCGTGCAGCGAGGCGTCGTGCTCCAACTGCTCCGCCTGGTGGCACGACCGGCACTGGGCCGGCTTGAGCGTCTCGTCGTGCGGGAGGTCCTTGTCCTTCAGGTCGGCGTGGCAGTCCACGCACTTGGCCTTGCCATGCACCGACCGACCGAACTTGGCCTCGTCCACGAACAGCGAGACGGTGCGGCCGTCGCGCTTCTTGGTCAGGCTCTTGTCGGTGTGGCACTCGAGGCAGTCGCCATTGGCCTGCGCGAGCGCCGGGCGGCCGCCCACTGCGCCCGCCAGCAGGGCGAGGGCCAGCAGGCCAGCGCGCGTTGCACCGCCGAGCTTAGAGGGGGCCGGGACCTTCATGCGGAGATGCCTCGTCGCTACGCGGGCTTCACGCCCGGTTCGTCATCCTCTTCTTCCTCGACGGCCTCTGCCTTGAGCTTCTCCAGCTCCAGCGGGTGCTCGTCCAGCATCTCCTTCTCCGTCAGCGTCCCCTTCCAGAAGGCGAGGTTGATGGGATAGATCTCCGGGTTGAAGATCACGAAGTACATGTGCCAGACGAGAATGGACAGCGTCGCCAGCCAGGCCTCGTAGTAGTGCACCGTGCGGGCGATGTCCCAGCCGAGCTTGGTCAGCAGGTTCACGAACGTGTTGTCGAACCACAGGATCACGCCCGTGGCGCCCATCACGATGTTGCCCCAGATCAGCGCCCAGTACTCGCTCTTCTCGATGTAGCTGAAGCGCCCGAACTTCGGCTTCACCGACGACCAGCCCAGGTTGTAGCGCAGCACTCCAAAGACGTCGCGCAGGTCCTGTGGCACCGGGAAGAGGTCCTTGACCAGCTGCCGGCCACGCGGGACGACGGCGATGTAGTAAATGTGGTACACGCTGGCGATGAGCATCACGACGCCGGCAATGCGGTGCACCAGGCTGCGCAGGTCGAAGGCGCCCGGGAAGTTCCGGTGCAGCGGCGCGACCCACCACGCCTCCGGGAACCTTAGCGCGAAACCCGTGATCACGAGGATGATGAAACTCACCACCAGCGTGGCGTGCTGCAGCCGCTCGTTGAGCGACATGCGCAGGTATAGCGTGTGGCCGCCGTGTTCCTCTTCGATCAGCCCGCGGCGCAGCATCAGCTGGCGCTTCGACTTCATGCGGAAGTCGAGGAGGTTGTGCACCACCATCCCGCCGATGATCAGGACGATCAGGATGATGTAGCCCAGCGACACCCAGAACAGGATGGGCTCGTCCTCCTGGGTCATCGTAAGGTGCACCTTCCCCTCGGCAAAGCGTTCAGTCGCCCCGGGGTGGCACTTGCCGCAGGTGACCTTGAGGTTCGACTTGTGGACCGTGGACGTCGAGTCGGTGGACGGCTTGATGTCGTGGCCGCCGTGGCAGCTCGCGCAATTGGCGACGGCGAGATCCCCGCCGCGCCCAGCGAGGCCGTGGTAGCTGTCGGTAAAGGTCTTGAATCGGTCGCTCTGGAGCCCGTACTTCGCGGACAGGGCCACCGACTCGTGGCAGGGCTGGCAGACCTGGGCGGAGAGGTTAAGCGGCGCGACGCGCGACTTGGGATCGTCCTTGCCGAGGATGGCGTGCTCGCCGTGACACGAAGTGCACATCGGCGAGTCGTCGTTCCCCCTGGCCACCTCAACGCCGTGCACGCTCGCGTTGTACTCGTCGGCGATCTTGGTGTGGCACGCCCCGCAGGTCATGGGGATGTTGAGGCGGGCGACGAAGGACGTGCCGTCGGAGCCCCGCTTCATGTCGTGGCTGCCGTGGCAGCTCACGCAGTTCGCCGCCCCGGCGGCGCCGCCTTCGAGGGCCCGCCCGTGCACGCTCTGCTCGTAGCCCTTGATGAAGCCGGCCGTCGGCGAGGTGCGCGCCTTCACGTCCTCGTTGTCGAGGTGGCAGCTGAGGCAGAGCGTGTTCTGCGCCTTCTTCGCGGCGAGCGAATCGGCGGCGTGCGTGACGAACGCGACGTTGCTCTTGTGGCAGGTCAGGCAGTCGGGCGCGCCCTTCACGTTCTGGGCCAGCGCCTTGCCGTGCGCCGAGGCCGGGAAGTGCTCGGCCGCCTTCTTGTGGCACTGCCCGCAGTCCTGCGTCAGGCGTTCCTTCGAGAAGGGATTGCCCGCCACCTTCGACGACTTGACGTCGTGTGCGCCATGACAGGCCTGACACGACGGCTTGCCGATACGGTTGGCGCTGACGGCCTTGAGCAGCTGCGGGTGAAACTGGTGCTTGAAGGTCGCCTTCGTGTGGCAGCGCGCGCAGTCGACCGGCGTGATCTCGGCCTTGTGCGGGAGCTCCTCGGCGTTGAAGCCGACGTGGCAGGAGACGCAGTTGACCTTCGCGTGCTCGGAGGCGTTGAGGATCTTCTCCTCGACGAACAGCGAGATGGTCTTCTTGTTCGCGCCCTCTTTGGTGAGGGTCTTGTCGTTATGGCACTGCAGGCAGTCCTCGCGCGTCTGCGCGAGGGCTGCCTGCGCGCCCAGCTGAGTGAAGGTCCCGAGCAGGAACAGGACGAGCAGACGCCGGATCATATGCTGGCCATCCTCTCAGCTGGGCGGGGGGTGGGGGGTAGCGCTATGCGGCCGGCTTCGGATGCGCGATGCTCTTCCAGGCCTCTTCGAAGTTGAACGCCTTGAACGTCGGGCTCTTCGCGTTGTGGCACGACTTGCACTGCGCCTCGATGGCGGCCTTGTCGGCGTAGACCACCATGCCGCCCTTCTGGGAGAGCTCTCGCGACTTCATCGTTGCCATCGCCTTGTAGCCCGAGCCGGCGCCGTGGCAACTCTCGCACTGCACGCCCTGCTTGATGTCCGCCGCGTTCGGGCCGCCCTTGATGGCGTGGCACTCAAGGCACTCCGGCGACTCGGCGGCCGGCTTGGTCAGCCCCTTCGCCTTCGCGATCTCAGCCGACTTCGCGGTGGTCAGCGTGTTGTACGCGCTGGCGTGCTTGGACTTCTCCCAGATCGCCAGCTGCTGGCCCTGCTTCTCCGACTTGTGGCACATCGTGCACGCCTTCACCCCGATGTAGGTGTTCTGGGCGCTCGCATCGCTGGGCACGAAGACGGCCGCGGCCAACGCCAAAAGACCAAACGTGCGCTTCATGTTGGTGCTCCCCTTGTTCGTCCTGCCGGTGAACGATGAAACGAACGGTCAAACCCCACTTCATTCTACCCCTCGCCTGCGAACAAATCTCCTTGCGTACACAAAGATGTGAAATCCAGAGAATGCGGTCTCTGTGTACGGGAAACGCTGACGGCCGCGCAGGGGAGACTCCGAGGGATGGAAGGGGAAGGACACCCCCTGCGCAACGGCGACTACGTAGGCAATATTGCCGATCAGTCGGTCGGTCTTTGCGCGACCCGTCCGGAGTCCGAGTCCATGCGACTGAGAGTCCCTCCTTCGTTTGCGAACCCGATCACGCTCGTCGGCGTGACGATCACGACGGTTTGCTTCATCGTGATCGGGTTCCTCGTCGTCGTCGAGGCGTTGGCCACGGAGCCGAATCCCTACATCGGCATCCTCGCCTTCATCATCGTCCCGACGATCCTGTTGGGCGGCGTGGCGGTTGCGATTCTGGGCATCTGGCGGGAGAACCGCCGCCGCCGAGCCGGGCTTCCCGAGGGGAAGCTGCCGGTGATCAACTTCAACAACCCGGCACACCGCGTCGGCCTGATGGTCGTCATCGTCCTCGGCGTGCCGCTCGCGCTGGCCTCGGCGCTCGGCAGTGTCCAGGCGTACCACGCAATGGAGACCGACGCGTTCTGCGGCACGAGCTGCCATGTGCCGATGGAACCGGAGTACACGGCGTACCAGGTCGGCCCGCACGCGCGTGTTGGGTGTGTGAAGTGTCACATCGGTTCCGGCGCCGACTGGTTCGTGAAGTCCAAGCTCTCCGGCAGCTACCAGCTCTATTCCGTGGCGTTCAACAAGTTTCCTCGCCCGATCCGGACGCCGATCGTGAGCCTGCGCCCGGCGCAGGAGACGTGCGAGCAGTGTCACTGGCCCCAGCAGTTCTTCAGCCAGAAACTGATGCGGCAGACGTACTACCAGTCGGTGGGCAGCGGGCACGAGCAGTCGTCCATCGACCTGCTCATCAAGGTCGGCGGCGGCAACAAGGAGGCCGGACCCACCTCGGGCATCCACTGGCACATGAACATCCGCAACAAGATCACCTACGTCGCCACGGACGACCGGCGCCAGGCGATTCCGTGGGTGAAGATGGAGGGGCCGGACGGCGAGGTACGCGTCTTCCGCGACACGTCGCTGTCGTTCACCCCCGAGGATTCGGCGAACGGAGAGCAGCGGCGCATGGACTGCGTGGACTGCCACAACCGCCCGGCGCACCAGTACCGCAACCCGCAGCGGATGATCAACCACCTGATGTCGCTCGGCTGGATCGACCCGGCGCTGCCGCAGGCGAAGACGCTGGCCGTGCACGTGCTTGAGGACAGCTACTCGACGGCGCAGATCGCGCAGGACAGCATCCGCGCGTCCATCGAGGCGTTCTACGCCCAGAACTTCCCGGCGGTCGCCCGCGCGAAGAGGGATCAGATCGAACGCATGATCCACGAGGTGCAGGGGCTGTTCGCGAAGAACTACTTCCCCGCGATGCGCACCGACTGGAAGCGGCACCCCGACAACATCGGGCACATGTATTTCCTCGGCTGCTTCCGCTGCCACGATGGCAAGCATCTCGACGAGAAGGGCAAGCCGATCACCAACGACTGCAACGCCTGCCACACGATCATCGGCCAGCAGGTCGGCAACCGGCCCAAGCAGGTGTCGGACGCCGGGCTGAAGTACATCCACCCCGTGGACGTGGGCAGCGACTGGACCGTCGGCCCCTGCTCCGAATGCCACAGCACCAAGCCGGACGAGTCCGGCGACAAAAAGACCAAGCACACGGTGGCGAGCGCGCGGCGCTAGACCGCGCCTGGCCCCGCCGCCCCCCATCACCCGGTTAGATTGCGAGCCGGGTGCGACACACCCCCAACGTGACCAATCGAGGAGTTCCTGCTATGCGTGGCGCCTTATCCCTGCTGCTCGTGGCGAGCGTCGCCGCCTGCGGCAACACCGACAACAACGCGGAGCCCGACAAGGTACCGCTGAGCGCCGCGCCGGCGGCGCCGGGCGCCGACGCGGCCGCCCCTGCCGGCGCGCTTGCCGGGCCGGTGCTCGAGCGGCTCGACGCGCCGCCGTACACGTACCTGCTCGTGAAGACCACGCAGGGCGAAACGTGGGCGGCCGTGCCGCGCACGAACATCGCCAGCGGCGCGAACGTCCGCGTGTATAACCCGATGCTGATGACGAAGTTCGAGTCGAAGGCGCTCAAGCGCACCTTTGACGAGATCTACTTTGGCACGCTGACGCCGGACGGGCAGGACCAGGTGGCGGCCGGAGCGCAGGGCCCGGCGACCGGGACGATGCCGGCGGGCATGCCGCCGGGCGGCGATCCGCATGCCGGCATCAATGTGCCCGCCGCCGCACCGGTGAAAGTCGGCAAGGTGGCGAAGGCGACCGGGCCGGACGCCTACACGATCGCCGAGGCGTTCGCCAAGAAGGACCAGCTCGCCGGCAAGACGGTGACGATCCGCGGTACGGTGGTGAAGTACAACGCGCAGGTGATGGGGAAGAACTGGATCCACATCCAGGACGGCAGCGGCGACGCGGCGAAGGCGACCAACGACGTCACGGTGACGACGATGGACGAGACGGCGAAGGGGCAGACGATCACCGTGCGCGGCACGGTGAAGACGAGCAAGGACTTCGGCGCCGGCTACAAGTACGCGGTGATCATCGAGGACGCGAAGATCGTGAAGCCGTAGGCATCTCGCCGGACGAAAACCGAACGGGCGTCCCTTGGGACGCCCGTTCTTCGTTGGCAGCGCTGAGCGGCGCTTTCGGCGACGTGCGCCGCGTCGTCAGGGCGCGAGGCGCTCGATCCGCCACCCGCCGTCGGCGCGCGTGTACTCGAAGCGGTCGTGCAGGCGGTTGATGCGCCCCTGCCAGAACTCGAACATCTCGGGGAGCACGCGGTAGCCGCCCCAGAACGACGGCAGTGGGATCTTCCCGTCGGCAAACTTGCGCTTCATCTCCTCCCATTTCATCTCGAGCAGCTGCCGCGACGAGATGACGCTGCTCTGCG
The DNA here is from genome assembly GCA_016871855.1 of Gemmatimonadota bacterium. Classification (GTDB taxonomy): domain Bacteria; phylum Gemmatimonadota; class Gemmatimonadetes; order Gemmatimonadales; family Gemmatimonadaceae; genus PNKL01. The sequence continues at coordinate 6,294 of VHBQ01000003.1, read as the reverse complement.
GCGACGCCCACGCGGCCAGCTGGCTTCCCACCGGGCGCGTGATGAAGTACGCCGTCGCCTCGGCGACCGACACGCGCTCGACGCGCCCCGTGATGAGCACCTGCCGCTCGAGCGCGACCCACGGGAAGAGCAGCGCGGCGCGCGGGTTTTCGGCGAGCTGCTTCGCCTTGCGGCTTTCGAGGTTCGTGAAGAAGACGAAGCCGCGCTCGTCGTACTGCTTGAGCAGTACCGTGCGCAGCAGCGGGCGGCCGTCGGGCCACGCGGTGGCCAACGACATCGCGTTGGGCTCGGGGATGCCCGACGCGCACGCCTGGTCGAACCAACGGCGGAACTGCTCCACGGGATTGTCGTGCAGCTCCTCGCGGGTGACCCCCACGGTGGAGTACTGCTTGCGCATGTCGGCGAGGTTCATGGAAGCTCGATCGAGGAGACCGGACTGAAATCTAGCGCGCGCGTGCGTGTCAGAGGCACTTGAACACGCGCGCCGAACGCCCGCGGACCAGGTCGAAAGTGCCGACGGTGACGTTGGAGTCGGTCATCACCACCGTCAGGGTGAGGCGATCGCCGCTGACCCGCCCGCTATAGCGCGCCGGCCGCCGCGGCAGCACCTCGTCGACCCGAATGGGGCCGCCGCGCCCGGGCGTGTGCGTTCCAACGGCCAGGACCGTGCCGTCGGCCTGAGGACGCAGCGCCTGGGTGATGCGCCCGACGGCGCAGTCGTACTCCATTGTGCCGCTGTCGGCCGTGGCCACGAGGCCGGCATGGTCGCCGCCCCACTCGCCGAGAATGAGCGCCGGCGGCGCCGTGCCACTCCCGCCGCAGGCCGTGGCGACCAGCAGCGCCCCGACGAGCCAGCGGGTTCGCCGCGCCGCAAGGCGGGTCGCTCGTCCGTTCCCTGCACCGCGCGTCGCCACCACCCTACTCCACGCGCTCGAGCGCCAGCGTCGAACCCCGCAACGCGTCGCTGACATAGCAATGCATCCCCACCGCCGTCAGTCCGGCGTCGCGGAAGGCTTGGCGATACCACGCCGGCGCGCGGTGGTGCCAATGGCGCTTGTCGCCCTCAAGTTCGTCCTCGTTCGTGAACGCCTCGAGGTAGGCAATCCCGTCGAGCAGCGACGCCACAGCGCGCAGGCCCGGGCCCAGCTCCTCGGCGTGGACGTACTGCAGGACGTCACAGCAGACGACGAGGTCGAACCGCTCGGTGATGCCGAGCGCGCCCAGCGTGCCGAGGGTCCCTTCGCGAATGCCGCGCGTGCGGCCGAAGCGCCGCACCACATACTCGCTGGAATCCACGCCCACGTACTCGAGCTTCGGTCGCTCGTCAAGGAAATGCGCGCGCCAGGTCGCCTCGCCACAGCCGACATCGAGCACCGAACGCACCGGCCGTTCGAGCAGCGCTTCGGCCACGCCGAGCACAAGGCGCACCTTGCGCCGCACGCCCGCGGGGGTAGCCACGCGATGGCGCGGGTCGCGATACCAGCGGTCGAAATACGCCTGGTCGTAGCGCTTCGGCATCACGCCCCGCCGCGCAACGCGCGCCGAATGTCGGCGGAGTCAACGATTCGCTGCCCGTCGGGTTCGGCAAGGGCCAGCCTGACCATGCCCGCGGCGAGCTCCGCGCCGGAGAGCGTCGCCCAGCGGTCATGCAGCGCCTGGCCGCCCAGCTGGCTGGCCCCGCGCAGCAGCGCGTCGACAACACGGCTCGTCAGGCGCTCGGCGATGCGGCGCTCGTCGCGGTCGCTGCCGGAGATGAACGACGGGCGGACGATGAGGTAGGGCAGTCCGCTGCCCTGCACCTCCTGCTCCACGCGTCCGCGGACCGCGAGGTATGCATTGCCGCTCCCGGCGCTCGCCCCGATCGAGCTGAGATAGACGAACCGCGGGTGGATCCCCGCCTCCTGCACCGCGCGCAGAAGCAGAAGCGTGAGACCATAGTCCACGGCCTCGTATCCGGCGGCGCGGCCGGTGGCGCGTTCGTCGCGCGCGGCGCGCGCGCGCGTCGTGCCGAGCAGCGCGAAGACGAAGTCGGGGCGCACACGCGCCATCGCCCGCGCCATCTCATCGGTCCACGGGGTAGCGTCCACCGTGGCCCCTGCAGCGCTGAACCGCGCCGTCCACGCGCCGAGCGCGGCCGAGTCGGGCCGCACGTGGGCGACGGTGCGCGCGCCCTCCCTGGCGAGGCGCTCGGTGACGTGCCGCCCGGTGTATCCGGTGGCGCCGACGACGAATGCGGTGGGCATGCCGCGAATCTACCCCGAGCGAATGCCGAGGGTGAGGAGGCGGCTACGCCGGCGGCGGTGCGTCCTCGTCCTTCGGCGCGACCGCGTCCTCGGCGACCGGCTCGCGCCAGGTGAGAATCGCGAGAATCACCGCGCCCACCGTCACGCCGGAATCGGCGACGTTGAACGTCCAGAAGCGCGCGGAGCCGATGCCCACGTCGATGAAATCCACGACGCCGAGGTCGTGGCGCAGGCGGTCGATGAGGTTGCCGGCGGCGCCAGCGACGATCATCCCCAGCGACGCGGCCAGCCACGTCGAAGTGGGCGGCAAGCCGCGCCACATGCGCACGATGATGCCGATCATCACCACCGCAATCACGGAGAAGATCACCCGGGAGGACGGCCCGAAGTGCATGTTCATCGCCGCGCCGGTGTTGTAGGTCAGCGTCCAGCGCAGGTACTCGCCCATCACCTCGACGGGCTGGTGCAGCGCCAGCCGCGCCTCGGCGAAGCGCTTGGTGACGATGTCGCCGAGGAGGATGACGAAGGCGATCGGGACGAAGAGGCGGTCGCGCGTGGAGGAGAACATGCGGGGCGGGAGGGGCGTCGTGGACTGCGCCGTGCGTGATGCCTAAGTTATCGCCGCGACGCCCTTCGCGGGAACCCGCCGGGCGCGCTTTCCCTTTCGGCCGTGCCCGCGCCCCGACTTCCCATTGACGACGTGCTGCCCGCGGTGCGCGACGCGCTACGCGTGGCGCGCCGCGTCGTGCTGGTGGCGCCGCCCGGCGCCGGGAAGACGACGCGCGTGCCGCTCGCCCTGCTCGACGAGCCTTGGTGCGGCGGCCGCGTCCTGGTGCTCGAGCCGCGGCGGCTCGCCGCCCGCGCCGCGGCGCACCACATGGCGCGACAGCTCAGCGAGACGGTGGGCGAGACGGTGGGCTACCGTGTGCGCCTCGAGTCGCGGGTGTCGGCGCGGACGCGCATCGAGGTCATCACCGAAGGCGTGCTCACGCGCATGCTGCGCGACGATCCAACGCTGGACGGCGTCGCGGCCGTGCTGTTCGACGAGTTTCACGAGCGGAGCCTGCACGCGGATCTCGCGCTCGCCTTGACGCTCCACGCGCGCGCCCTCGTGCGCGACGACCTGCGGGTGGCCGTCATGTCCGCCACGATCGACGCCGCGCCGGTGGCGGCGCTGCTGGGCGATGCGCCGATCGTTCGGAGCGAGGGCCGGCTGCACGCCGTGGAGACGCGCCATCGCCCGCCGCGCGCCGGGCAGCGCGTGGACGTCGCGACGGCGGGCGTGGTGCGCGCCGCGCTCGCGGAGGAGTCGGGCGACGTGCTGGTCTTCCTGCCCGGACAGGGGGAGATCTCACGTACCGCGGCGCTGCTCGCCGAATCCGGCCCGGGCGTGGATGTCATCTCCCTGTACGGCGCGATGCCGCTCGAGGCGCAGGACCGCGCGATCCGGCCGAGCCCCGACGGGCAACGCAAGGTAGTGCTCGCCTCGGCGATCGCGGAGACGAGCCTCACCATCGAAGGCGTGCGCGTGGTGGTGGACAGCGGAATGTCGCGCGTGCCGCGCTTCGACCCTCGCAGCGGAATGTCGCGGCTCGTGACGACGCGCGTCTCGCGCGCCTCGGCCGACCAGCGTCGCGGACGTGCCGGCCGGTTGGGGCCGGGCGTGTGCTACCGCCTGTGGAGCGAGGGCGACGATGCGCAGCTGTTGGCGCAGCGCACGCCGGAGATCCTCGAGGCCGACCTCGCCGCGCTGGCCCTTGAGCTCGCCGCTGCGGGGATCGCCGACGAGCGCACATTGCGCTGGCTCGATCCACCGCCCGACGGCGCTCTGCGGCAGGCGCGCGGGCTGCTGCGTGAGCTTGACGCGCTCGATCGCGACCTCCGCATCACCGCGCACGGGCGGCGGCTCGCCGCGCTCGGCGCGCACCCGCGCCTCGCGCATCTCGTGGCGCGCGGCCATGCGCTCGGGCACGGCGCCCTCGCGTGCGACATCGCCGCGCTGCTCGGCGAACGCGACCTCTTCGATCGCGAGGCCGCGGAGGGAGATGCCGATCTCGCCGACCGCGTGCGCGCTCTGCGCGACGCGGAGTTCGCGCGCGCGCGCCGCGCCGACCGGTCACGCATGCAGCGCGTGCGGAAGGAGGCCGAGGCGCTGCGCCGCGGCCTGGGGATCGCCGAAGCCGCCGGACCATCGCGCAGCGCCTCGCGCGCGTGGAGCGTAGGCGCGGCCGACGCGATCGGCCTGCTCGTCGCGCTCGCATATCCAGACCGTCTCGCGCGCCAGCGGCCCGGCGAGCCGGGGCGCTACCTGCTCCGCAACGGTCGCGGCGCGACGTTCGCGGTGCCCCAGCCGCTCGGGGCGTCGCCGTGGCTGGCCATCGCCGACCTGGATGGCGACCCGCGGGAGAGCCGCATCTGGATGGCCGCAGCGATTTCGGACGGTGACGTCCGCGAGCACTTCACGGCGCAGGCGGAGGAGGAACTCGTGCGCGCGTGGGACGCGGCGCGGCGCGTGCTGCGGCTCTCCCGCGTGACGCGGCTTGGCGCCATTCCACTCAGCGAGCGACGCGTCGCCGCGCAGACGGGGGAGGAGGCCGCCACGGCGCTGCTCGAGATCGTGCGCGAGTCGGGGCTTGGCGTCCTGCGCTGGGACGAGCGTGCGACGCGCCTGCGCGAGCGACTCGCCTTTGCCGCGGCGTGCGATGTCGCGTACCCCGCGGTCGACGACGACTCGCTGCTGGCGGCGCTGGACGCGTGGCTGTTCCCCGCCCTGCTGGCCGCGGGCACGCTCGACGCGCTCACCCGGGTGGACATCGCCGACGCGCTGCTCGCGCGCCTGCCGTGGACCCTGCGCGAACGGCTCGACGCGCTCGCCCCTACGCACTTCACGGCGCCGAGCGGATCGCGACTTCCGATTGACTACGGCGACCCGCAGGCCCCAGCGGTGGCCGTGCGCCTACAGGAGTTGTTTGGTCTGGCCGAGACCCCGCGCGTCGGCGCCGGACGCGTGCCCCTCACCCTGAAGCTCCTGTCGCCCGCGCACCGGCCGGTGCAGGTCACGCGCGACCTCGCCGGGTTCTGGGCGCGCTCGTACTTCGACGTGCGCAAGGATCTCCGCGGCCGCTATCCGAAACACCACTGGCCGGAGAATCCCCTCGAAGCCACGCCGACCGCGCGCGCCAAGCGGCGCGGCGAGTAACGGCGACCGCCCGCGCCGCTAGATCCAGCGCCGCGTGGAGTCGAGGAGCCGCTGGTACGACGCGCCGAACTTGCGCTGGAGGAATGGCTCCTCACGCAGGACGACGCCCCAGTGCAGAAATGCCCAGGTGATGGGAAGCAGCGCCAGGTAGTACGGGTTCTGCCGCACGACACCGAGTCCCGCCATGATCAGGAGGAACCCGAGGTACATCGGGTTGCGGGTGAAACGGTACGGGCCGTCGCGCACGATCTCGCGCGGCGCTCGCCACGGCACCGCCGGGGTGCGGCGAATGACAAAGTGATTGTTCGCCCAGATGGCGAGCGCCGCGCCAGCAACGATGAGGAGCCAGCCGGGCACCGCCGGCAGGTTGAGTCGCACGTCGTAGACGAACCGCCTGGCGAGCTCGGCCAGCGCGATGGCGCTGAGCGGAAAGACCGGCGGCGGCGCCAGTAGTTTGGCGACTTCCTCCTTGGGGCGCGCGAGGAGCGCGATCTGCCCGCCGTGATACGCGAGATGCTGGACGACGCCGTCGAGCATGAACGCGTGGCTGTACCCGCGCTCGCCGACCGGCGCGTCGAGCGTCGCGTCCGGCAGCGCCTGCACACGCTGCGCAAGCTGCTCGACGGCGTCGCCGAGCGCGTCCACATCGGCGTGCCACTGCGCGTCGGTGAGCACGGATGGCGGCGTGAAGTTCTCCGCCTCCGTCGCGGTGGCGGCTGGGTCGTCGAAGCGGCGCAGCGGCACCTCCACCCAGAGGCGCAGGTGCCGCACGAGTTCCCACGGGGTGTGCGAGCCGCGCGCGCGCCGGTGCGCGGCCTGCGACGCGGTGAGCCGGGTGAGCACCGCGCGCAC